>NZ_OZ034983.1:1537058-1844469 GCF_964030845.1 Candidatus Fukatsuia endosymbiont of Tuberolachnus salignus | reverse complement strand
AACTGTCAGCAGCAATTTATAAAGACCTACAGCGAATTGAAAGACGCCGCGGGTAATGACCCCATACTGTTTATTGATGCCGTTCATCCGACACAAGCCACCAAAATAAGCTACGGCTGGATACGAAAAGGCCAGGATAAAACGATAGAGACCACCGGGAGCAGAACGCGGTTGAATATCATGGGAGCCTTGAACATCCAGAATGTGGCTAACCCCATAATCCGTGATGATGAGACGATTAACAGCGAAAATGTGGTTCACTTCCTGTCTGCCATTCGCGCGCATTATCCCATCACGACAACGGCACATGTGATCCTCGAGGGTGCAGGCTATCACCGTTCACAGCTTGTGCAAGACGCCGCGCTTACGTTGAATATCCAGCTTCATTACCTTCCGCCGTATAGCCCGAATCTAAACCCGATAGAGCGATTGTGGAAGGTGATGAATGAGCAAACACGAAACAATAGATATTACCCATCTAAACAGAGTTTTAAGAACGATATCTTAAACTTCTTTGAGGTGAAGCTACCACAAATGGCAAGTTCTCTGGTATCTCGCTTAAACGATAATTGCCAGGCGCTAAATCCTGCATCTTGATTTCACTTGGGTATATAGGTACAAAATTCGCGGATCATAAATCTGAAAATGAGAGAAAATTAACTTTTCATTATTATGAATGACATGTAGAAGAGGTAAATTTGCACTATCAGAACAACGAGCAAAATGATAAAAATGCAATAATTGTTCTAACGGAGCAACAACTGCAGCATATCGAAGAAAATCCAGCCGTAGCCTACCTTATCAGCCTTGGTTCCAAGCGGAGCAGGCAGACAATGAGTTCCTTCCTTAACAAGGTGGCAAAGATGATCGGGTACCAAAGCATGAAAGATTGTGTTTGGCATGTACTGCGTCGTCATCATATTCAGGCTATCTTGGCGATGTTATCTGATTCTGGGAAGGCGCCGACTACCATTAACACCTACTTATCAGCGCTCAAAGGGGTTGCTCTCGAAGCGTGGACAATGAAGCAACTTGATACCGATAGCTATCAACATATCAAACATATAGGCTCGTTCAAAGGAAACCGATTACCAAAGGGAAGAGCACTTGAGGAATCAGAGATCAGGGCATTATTTTTCACATGTGAAAGTGACCTTTCATGTAGAGGGCTTCGTGATGCCGCGATTATTGGTATTCTTCTCGGGTGTGGTCTGCGTCGTTCTGAAATCGTAGCACTTGATTTTGAGCACATTGTCCACAAGGAGCAGGCACTAAAGGTACGTGGTAAAGGTAATAAAGAACGACTTGCATACATGCCGAAAGGGACTTGGCTCAGACTTAATAAATGGGTGGAGGAAGTACGCGGCGAGCACAACGGCTCCCTTTTTCCACGGATCAGACGGCATGACGATGTGACTGACCATAGAATGTCAGACCAAGCTATCTACCACATTTTAGATACCCGACGTATAGAAAGCGGCCTAGAAAAGTTCGCACCCCATGACCTTCGCAGAACTTTTGCTTCTGCCATGCTTGATAATAATGAAGACATAGTAACGGTTAAAGATGCAATGGGTCATTCCAGCATAGCCACAACCCAAAAGTACGACCGCCGTGGCGATGACCGTTTAAAACGAGCAAGTAAACGTCTCAATTTTTAGTCCTTATATCACAGCTTTAAGCCCTTTGCATGAAAGATCACTTTCACATGTGAAAAATAACGCCCTGATCTCTGATTTTTCAAGCGCCTTTTGATATTGAAGGATCTCTATTCGTAATAGACAATCAAAATTTATACAAGCGAGCAGGGTTATCAACAAGGATTTTTTTGTACATTTCCACTGGGGGAGCCCATTTCTGCAATAACCCTAAGATATGCCGATCGGCGACAACTCTGAACAGACTTAGCGACGTTGGTAAGCAGCTGGATGTTCTATCGGTATGCCGCCAATCATTTACCCATAGTTATACGAGCCGTATTCGCCTCAATATAACTGAAAGACATAATAATGATTATGCACTATATTGAGAGAATAAGGCGTCAAGGCTGCAATTTAAGTCCCTTCTTTTGCTTTTGGCTTGTGCCCATTTATGTTCAATGGGATTGAGAGCTCACTTTTACCCACAACGTTGAATGAAAAATGATTCAGGTGAAATTGGATTATTGGTAGAGTCAATAGTTAAATCAGGAAACAGGCACATGAAAACAGTAACGGGTAATGGGAATGAGTGGATCCGGGAAGAATTTCATCAAATTGATTTCGGAGATAAACGCCTTAAAGAGCGTTTTTTTGAAACAGCGGGCTTATTATCATCAAAAGCGTCAGGTTCAATTTACCCAAGCTGTCATGGTTCCTGGTCACAGGCCAAAGGGGCTTATCGATTTTTTAGCAATGAAAGAGTGAGCGAGAGCGCGCTATTCCGTACACATTGTGTACAAACACAAAAACGTCTGGAAGGGCATTCACTGGTTTTTTTCTCTTCAGGACAGATCAGAGTTGGACTTTGACACACATAAAAAGACAGAGGGGTTGGGAAGTATATCTAAAGCCTATCACAAACATAAAATGGGGTTGATGCTTCATGCAATTTTGATGGTAACTCAGGAGGGCTTGCCACTTGGGTTATCCTCGCTTAAGTGTTGGTCACGTGTTTCCCGAGAGGAACCCCCTCAGGAAAAACAGCGGCGGCTTTATCAATCGACAATGAAAGAGAAAGAAAGTATTAAGTGGATAGAGACCCTCTACGAGACAGCGGCGCTGATACCCAAAGATACCTGCTTAATCACGCTGGGAGACAGAGAAGCGGATATTTTCGAACTTTTTCGGGTTGCAAGCTCACTAAAAACATTTTTTATTATCCGCAACCGGAAAGACAGAAAATTTATCGATGAAAAGGGGAAAAAAACAACGGTGCAAACCGCCTTGTCAAAGACGCCGATTTTAAAAACCATAGCACTCACCCTGCCCAAAAATCAGCAAAGGGTAGCAAGAACGGCTTATGTGGATATTCGCTCCATTTCAGGCTGGCTCCCCATTAGAAATAATCTAGTTTATGGGCCTACCAATAAAGACGCTTCACGGCATATCCATGAAAAGGTTCACGTATCTGCCATCAGTGTTAAAGAACAGCCTCCTCCAGAAGGAGTAGCGCCTGTCGAATGGGTATTATTGACCAATTTGACGGCCACTGACGCCTTTGAAGCAGAAGAGAAAGTGAATGGGTATAGACTGAGATGGAAGATAGAAGAGTTCTTCAAAACACTGAAATCAGGATGTTGTGTTGAACAATGTCGTTTAAATACGGCAACCAAACTAACGAAAATGATCACCCTCAAAAGCATTATCGCCTTCAAACTGATGCATATGACCAAAATGGCAGCGTTGTGTCCTGAGGCTACCTGCACCGATGTGTTGTCAAAGATAGAATGGCAAACGCTGTATTGCAGAATACAGACAACAAGCCGCCTTCCCGAGCATCCCCCCACAGTGCTTCAGGCAATAACATGGCTGGGTCAATTGGGAGGATTTCTTAACCGACGTGCCGAGGATTTACCGGGAATCATGTCGCTTTGGCGAGGGTATGAGATCCTGCAAGAAAATGTGAGATTGTTCATTATTCTTAATAACAAAAATTGTGGGTAAAAGTGAGGATTGAGAGCAGGTGAGTAGGGAGTGAGATATTCAATCCAATGCCCGGCTTTACTGATAGCCTGCTGAATGTCGAGACGTTTGTGGAAACTGGCGTTATCCATCACGATGACACAATGAGGAGGAAGAGTAGGCAAAAGGCGCTGGGTAACCCAGGCGTAAAAAACATCACTGTTAATGGAACAAAAAAATAATCCGACCGCCATCAGGACGGTTCCCAGTAACGCGCCAATGACATTTGTTCGGCCCTTAGGCTGCCCATCCTGGGTACCCCAACAGCGTTGACCTCGTGCAGCATAACCGTGGGTTCGTGGCCTATCGTGTGCGAAACCGCTTTCATCCAAATAAACGACCGGTTTTCCCTGCTTTTTATAGCAGGCTATCGTGTCCTGGAAGGCGCGCCGTGTCTCTTCGTCTGCCTTGGGATGACGCAGGGTTTTTTTTATAGGTGACGCCCAGGTTTTTCAGTGCCTGCCAAATGGCTTTCTGGCACACCTGAAAGCGCGCCGCCCGTTCCCGTTGGTAAGCATCGGGATAACGTGCAACATCTTCAGCTAACGCCACTTTATCAAGCTTACGCCGACGGGGGGAAGAAGCTTTAACCTCGATACGACTGAGCCAGCGAGTAACGGAAGCTGAACCAATGTGGAAGCGTTTAGCGGTCTCTCTGATACTCAAGTTTTCTTGCTCTCGAATACCCAGAACTTTACGGCGAAAATCGACAGAGTGGCTCATCGCTAACTCCCTGTTAAATAATTTAGCTATACATTGTAATCAAAATTAATACGTTACGCTATAACGATAAAGTTCACTCAAGTGTTCACGCCGGGTGGTATCGCACCCGGAAATATATTCCTGCCAGAGTTCAGCTGAAAGTTTAAGGCGGGAGCCAATGATTCTGAGCAGCTCTGCGGATGGAGTCGATTTTTTATCCGGAACAAACCCGATATTTTTCAGATAACAGAGAAGAACGGCAAAACCAAAACGGCTGGCTGGTTTACGGTGAGCATTAATAAGAGTCAGATCCTGCTCGCTGAAATAAGCCATGCGGGTCAGCGTTAACTCATCGTTAGGCAACGACAATAATGATTCTCTTTCCGCTTGTGAAAGAATTTGTCTCCTTGGCATAGAGTTTCCTTTGTAAATTATGCTGCCTGGCTATTTTAATTAAAAAGGTTATCGCATAAGGGTATACCCTGACACCATAACCAAAACGTGACGTCACCCACTTAATGAAATAACCTCTATGCGATAGAATAAGTGCAATAACCTAAATGCGATAATGCGGTGAAAAATGTTCATCAGAGCTTATTTGAGAGCATCGGTGGAAGATCAGTATGCCGATCGGGCAAAAGAGATGCTGGAGCAGTTCGTTCAGGCGCGTGGTCATAAAATCGCCAGCTACTATCGGGAGAACGTCAGCGGTACAAAACTTGACAGGCCGGAGCTGGGACGATTACTGATGGACAGTCACCACAATGACATTTTATTGGTCGAGCAGATAGACCGCCTTACCCGACTGAGCAACAGCGACTGGATGACACTGAAAAAACAGATTGAGCAGCACGAGCTGTGGATTGTCAGCCTGGATATTTCCACCTCATGGCAGGGGCTATCAGATAAGGAACCCTCGCAGATAACCCTATCACTCGTGCTGTTATTGCCGCCATCAATAATATGTTGATCGACCTGATGGCTGCGATGTCACACAAATATTGGCTGAGCCGTCGACAGCGTCAGAAGCAAGGAATTGAGCGGGCACATACACTAGACCTCTTCGGAAACTCTCATTTATCTAATTTCCATGTTATAAATTGCTGCAATCAGATTAAATCTTAATCCAAACCGTTTTTGCCTGTTTCGATAACGATCTGATACAATTTTAAATCGTTTAATCATACCAATGACATTTTCGTTTAATACACGCAGGCTTGATAACTTACGATTGTTGCGTTTATCTTCTTGTGTTAAAGGATTTTTCTTTGTCTTTTTCTTAGGCAACGCCGAGTTTGAATGAATCTTGCCAAGCCCTTGGTAACCTGTATCTGTCACTGTTTTGATTTCAGGATGTATTCGCACACCAGACTCCTTGAACAACCTAAAATCATGGCGCCTCCCATTAGTAAAGGTTGTACAGATGACTGCTTTGCTTTTTTTGGACGTTCAATCGGCGTTTTTGTGGCATCAATAAGAACGAACTCATACTCCCTATCACTTTTTAATAAAGCTTTGCGTCCAGGTAGGGCAAAATCAGGATGCTTTATTAGCGTATTCTCTATCCATTTAATCGTTTCATAGCAGGTGCTCTCACTCACCCCATCGCTTTGACTGACAGGAAAATAAGTGCGATATTCTCGTAGATACTCAAGTGCCATTAATAAGCGCTCTTCTAAACACAGCCTGGGTTTGCGACCTCCTTTCCCTTGATGACACTTATCCGCTTTATTCAATAGACCTCTTCGGAAACTCTGATTTATCTAATTTCCATGTTATAAATTGCTGCAATCAGATTAAATCGTAATCCAAAACGTTTTCGCCTGTTTCGATAACGATCTGATACGATTTTAAATCGTTTAATCATACCAATGACATTTTCGTTTAATACACGCTGGCTTGATAACTCACGATTGTTGCGTTTATCTTCTTGTGTTAAAGGATTTTTCTTTGTCTTTTTCTTAGGCAACGCCGAGTTTGAATGGATCTTGCCAAGCCCTTGGTAACCTGTATCTGTCACTGTTTTGATTTCAGGATGTATTCGCACGCCAGACTCTTTGAACAACCTAAAATCATGACGCCTCCCATGAGTAAAGCTTGTACAGATGACTGCTTTGCTTTTTTTATCGACGATCACTTGGGTTTTTAAGGTGGGTCGTTTCTTTTTTCCTGAGTAAAACTGCTTTTGTTTTTTTGGGGACGTTCAATCGGCGTTTCTGTGGCATCAATAAGAACGAGCTCATACTCCCTATCACTTTTTAATAAAGCTTTGCGTCCAGGGAGTGCAAAATCAGGATGCTTTATTAGCGTATTTTCTATCCATTTAATCGTTTCATAGCAGGTGCTCTCACTCACCCCATCGCTTCGGCTAACATGAAAATAAGTGCGATATTCCCGTAGATACTCAAGGGCCATTAATAAGCGATCTTCTAAACCCAGCTTGGGTTTCTGACCTCCTTTCCCTTGCTTACATTTATCTGCTTCATTCAATATCTTTATCATCTTTTCAAATGTACTGCGTTTAACTCCGGTTAAGCGCCGAAATTTTTCCTCTTCCAGTACCTTTATTACTTTATATTTCATGGGGGCTCCTTGTTCAGGAGATTTTTACCAACATTCCTACATGAATGCTAGTTTCCGAAGAGGTCTATTATCAATATTCTGGTAATGAATAGGGTGTTATAGTCGGTATTGGTTTGGTTAATCTGCTGTGGCAGGGTCTTGAAACGGGAGAGTCAGTGCCTATTGACTACCGAATTGACGACAAAGAGACCGCCGGAAAAACAAAAAGCTCGCATTTTTGCGACATGCTCAAACTGGCAAAAGCGAGGGGCATAAGCCCTGAAGCGGTGGTGATGGATGCGTGGCATTCAAGTTTGGATAATCTCAACGCCATTCGTTCTCCTGGCTGGATTGGGGTCACCACGTTGAGAAAGCACCGGATAGTTAATCATAACGTAACATTAGCCTCACTTGATATTCCAGAAGAAGGGCTTTCAGTACACTTGCGGGGCTATGGTTGGGTGACAGTCTCCAAGTTTGTGGCCAAACACGGTTGCATTGATTATGTTGCTACGAACCAAGAGACCCCCACCCGGGGACAAATTAGTGCTGTCACCGAAGCCCGTTGGTCTGTTGAAGTTTATCATCGGGAAATCACACAAACTTGTGGCATAGAACGCTGTCAGGCCCGCACAGGCCGGGCGCAAAGAAATCATATTTTTCTGGCCATGGCTGCCTGGTTTGAACAACATAAACGCCGTCTGTCCGAAAAAATAACTCTTTACCAACAAAATTGGGCTGTCATTAAAAACGCCATTACTGAACACATCAGATCACTCTTGGCTTCCCCAGGTTAGATCCGTGCGTAACTCGTGTGCTAGCCAAACGAACAGCATTGTAAAGGTTAAGTGGGCCATCAGCACTAATGGAGGTATCGGGTCGCATTGCACCAACAAGAATAACGGGCTTTCTGCTTTTTATGACTAAGTTAAGAAAATAAGCAGTTTCCTCCATTGTATCCGTTCCATGAGTGATGACAATACCATCAATTTCTTCCTGCTTCAGCAAGAAATCGACCCGTTTTCCTAGTTTAAGCCAATGGTCGTTGTTCATGTTTTCGCTAGCTATCTGGAATATTTGTTCTCCTTTAACATTTGCTATTTCTTTCAATTCAGGAAGCTTATCAATCAACGCCTCGACTCCAATTGCTGCAGCAGTACAGCCAATTGTGGTAGTACTGGAAGCTCCGCTGTCGGCAATAGTTCCACCAGTGGCCAGAATGATAATGTTGGAAGAAAAAGTAAATCATATCCAAAAATAGAATGATTTTTTAAATCATTTTTTATGTATGCATGGCTAATTTTACTCATCGTGCTAAAAGCAGATGTCTTAAAATAAACGAGAGAAAAATTGTATGGTGAGGCAGCGTGTAACGGACTGGCTATTAGACGAAAAATTAAAGCCAAAAAATGGCGGGTACTGTAGTAAGTTAAGCGCGTACGCGTCTTCATTATTAACCTCAGGCAAAAAGAAGGATATCAGATGAAGTCACACGATGAGAGTCTGGAAGCGATTGTTAAATGGGCGAAGGATGCCGACGGCGTGCAAGCATTAATTCAAATCGGTTCACTGGCAAGGAATGATAATTCTGCAGATGTTTTTTCAGACATTGATATTGAAATCATCACATCCAGCCCTGAAATCCTGATGAACGATGACCAATGGATGAATGAGATTGGCGAGCTGATTACTGTGCTTCGCCTCGATCCTGATATTGATCAGGAATGGGCTACCCGCCTTGCCATCTATAGCGATGGTGTGAAAGTTGATTTTATGCTGGCTGGCACTGAGCGTGTTCGCAATATGGCTGACAAAGGAAGCCTCTGTGAACTTTATGAACGTGGTTATCATATCGTACTCGACAAAACGGCGATAACCGTGGGGTTACCAGCACCATCATATGACTTTCCTGGCGGGACTCTGCCATCACAATATTCATTCAAAGCCTCGGTTGAAGAATTCTGGTTTGAAGCATTTCATCTTCCTAAGTATCTTGCCCGTGGTGAACTTTGGATGGTTAAGCGACGTGATAATACGATGAAAGATCTCTTACTGTGTATGCTGGAATGGCATGCCCTTGCCCTCAGTCATAAACCTGTAGATATCTGGCATAATGGTTTACGTATGTATGAATGGGTTGACCCACAAACGTGGATTGAGCTGCAGGAAACTTTTGGGCAGTTTGACGCGACTGATGCACAACGTGCGTTTGAGGCAACGATACAGCTATATGGGCGTCTTGGTCGGGAAGTTGCGGAATATACAGGCCTTTACTACCCACAGGAATGCGAAAACCATATAAAAACGCTTAACCGGAACCTTTTATCTGTTTTGGTCAAGTAATTTTGGACACAAATTCGGGGGGGTTATGCTGCTTGATATTCTTTCATCAGTAGCGTTTAGTAATCATTAACACTATGTAGCCTGACTTGATTGTAATAATAACCCACGCTTGAAGGCATCGAACCGAGGTGTTGCATAGCGTCTGTGCCACTAAATAAGCACAATGGCGTCAGTCTGGTTTATTTGCTTTGGAGTGAATCAACCAGACACCAAGTAAAATTAAAGCGGCACCCAGTGTTTTAAGTGTGGTTGCCGGTTCATTGAACCACGGCAATGATACCACCGCCACATAGACTAATGCGTAACTGATACCCAGTAATGGATAAGCCTGATTGAGTGGTAAATAGCGCAAGGCGAGAAACCAACATAACATCGATAGGCCATAGCCCAGCAAACCGCAGATAACGGCTGTTACCTGGCTTGAGTGATCGGTTAAGAATCGTAGATTGATATCAGAAAACGATATCAGTGGAGTATACATCATACCCCATTTCAATAGTAACTGTGCCAGTGTGACCAACAACACACTGCCGATACCCCAGAGATAACCTTTCATCAACCCCCCTTGCGAAAGCTAAACAGGGCTGTACAAGAGATCTATTAATGCCAACTCAGCAACAAGATACCTAACATGATGGCTGCAATTCCCAACCAATGGCGTGAAGTCACTTGTTCAGCAAAAAAAAATCGCCCCGCTAGCGTCATCAAAATAAAATTAAAACTTAGTAAAGGGTAGGCCTGGCTCAGCGGCATATGCTGTAATAATTTCAACCATAACAACATCGCCAATCCAAGCAGCATTAAAGCAGTGAGCAACCAACAGCAGCAGAGTTTAATCTGCCCACACTGAGTTTGCTGCCAGTGATTTGCCGCCTGTTTTTGACATAATTGCCCGATGCAAGTTAGCAAGCTGATCACTAATAACAATAGATAGCCAATCATGACGTTTTTGCATACCACAATAAAACCAAACGATTCATCCGTTCGATCCTGCTAGCCACGGGTAAATACGCCGGGATCTCTCCATGACGTGATAAAAGTAATACCAGTGAAACACTTCCTTGCCGTCGTGCCTGTATCAACCACTGCGGAAAATCGGCATTATCGACATAACGATCACTGTTATCCGCATAACGCAAACCATAGTTAAGCTCACCTTTTGTACTAAACATCATCACATCACTGCGTTTCAATTCCCAAGCTAAACCATTTGCAATACCAACTTCATCCGCTAAAACATAACGGCTTTGATTTAATAGACTAATATGATGGTGAATAAAATTTTGTGGTTGTTTTGCATCAATTATTTTCTGTGGAATGATAAAACCTACCAATAAGGCAAACAATAATGGGCATGCTGCCGCCCACTGCCAATGTTGTCCATGGGCTTTCATACTCCACCAACCCATCCCACCCCAAGCAGCAAAGGCAACAATAGCCAGGATTGCTTTATATGTTTCCTGTTTAGTCAGGATCACCCACTGAGGAAACAACCCAATGCTCAAGATCAATATCGCTAATCCACAGATAAGACCCAGTATCAAATTAATTACACCGTTAATTTTCAGCATCTGAGGGCGCATACCCTTAACGCAATCTGTCGCATAAGCTGCCATTAATAAAGAGAGCGGTGCCATACAAGGCAGGATGTAGGTCAGTAATTTACCTTTGGCGACGCTGAAAAAAATCAGCGGCATCAGTACCCAACTCAACAAAAAAAACAATTCTGGACGTGTTATCCGTTCACGCCAGCCTTTGAGAAGAGCACCCGGCAGTAACCCCAGCCAAGGCAACACTCCCAAACATAAAATTGGCAGATAATACCAGAATGGTTCTCTATGTTGAGCGTCGTCTGCAGCAAAGCGCTGAATATGTTCAATCCAGAAGAAATAGTGCCAGAAATCTGGCTCACGTTGAGCAATAATCAACGCCCAAGGGAGGCAAAACAGGATCGCCG
Source organism: Candidatus Fukatsuia endosymbiont of Tuberolachnus salignus (assembly GCF_964030845.1). Lineage (NCBI taxonomy): Bacteria > Pseudomonadati > Pseudomonadota > Gammaproteobacteria > Enterobacterales > Yersiniaceae > Candidatus Fukatsuia > Candidatus Fukatsuia endosymbiont of Tuberolachnus salignus. Next base: position 1,833,243 of record NZ_OZ034983.1, on the reverse strand, counting down.
TCAGTACTGCTATCCAGCCAAAAAGAAGCAGTTCCTTAACCCGTCTCTGCATCATAACAATGGGTAAGACCGCAATCACCGGCACCACCAAAGCAAGAAATCCTTTGGTCATTACCCCCATCGCACAAGTCATACCCAGCAATGCATAGGCCGCTAATTTTTGCCATGTTTTTTCGGCACGCAAGGTGAAATAAAAACTTACCATAGCTGCGGTTAGCCACAGCGAAATCATGGGATCCAGCACCGCGTAAGAACCAACGCTGAATACCAGTAAAGAAGTGAAGTAAATTAATGTCGCCAGTGTTGCAGTAGCACGGTTACCCCATAGTAGAGTAGCCAGCCAAAAAACCAGCAGAGCACTAAGACCAGTGCTAAACACTGAGCCGAAGCGTACCGCAAAATTATTCTCACCAAACAGCCATTGGCTGATATTATTTATCCAATAACCTGCAACCGGCTTCTCGAAGTAACGAATATCCAACAGGCGTGGAACTATCCAGTCACCACGCTGGAGCATTTCACGGCTTATTTCTGCATAACGGGTTTCATCTGGCTGCCACAGCAGACGACCATTAATAGGGATCAGATACAGTATGACAAAAAAAACGGTCAATAACGCCGCAATATTGCCTTTAAAAAATTTTATCATGGTTCATTCACTACAGATTGACAGCCCAACCAGCCTTCCCGCCCGGGGAAGGGGGAACGCACCACTCTGCCCAAGGGCAAGCTCTGTGTATCCTGTGGTAACAAAGCACTAAGCGGACAAAATTGAATGCTTTGTTTCTTTGCTCGCAGTAGCAGTTGCTCAAACATTAGCAATTGCGACATTCCCTCCACTTCCGCATGAATGGTGTAGACTGGCACCCCGCGATCACACAACATGGTTTGTAAAATGTAATCATTAAAATCCTGCTGGCGCACTTTACTTCCCACCACTTCATCATAGGTCGGTAAGGTCACAGGGATCTGTACCGTACCAATGCTGCCATCCGCCAATTGTGGACGAAAAGGATGCGTGCCACGGCAGTCACTATTATAGTTAAAAGAAAAATGTTGTTTGACCGCCAAAACAGTGTCATCTGCCCGCCATCCCGCGACTGCTGAACAAGTGACCCTTTGCTCGATGCTCTGTTGCAGCGCTTCCACCCCAAGTTTTACCTGTTCGTTCAGTTGTTGCTGGGACCAACGAGCAACATTTGCCTGCCATCCCTGATGATCCCAAGCATGAAGACCCACCTCATGTGCATTCTCTCGTGTTTGTTTCATCAATGCACCAAGATCCCTGGCGATCAGCCTCCCTGGCCAGGCCGTTCCCGCAAGAAGAATATCCCAACCATACAGAGACACGGCATTAGATCGCAACATTTTCCATAAGAAACGCGGACGTAACAGACGCCATAAATGACGCCCCATATTATCGGGGCCGACACTAAAGAAAAAACTGGCCTGAATACGGTGTTTTTCCAATAAAGCAAGTAGTGCCGGTACTCCCTGCTTAGTACCCTGGTAGGTATCGACATCAATTCTCAGGCCAATTTGTCTCATTTGCTACTTCCCATAATCCTGCGTTATCTACTCTTGCAAAGCAGAACGTAGGAAAAAATCTAAGGTTTCGGCTATTGTCTGCTCTATAGAGATCTTTGGCTGCCAATTGAGCAAACGACGCGCATTTTTAATACAGGGCGTCCGGTATGTGACATCTTGATAGCCTTCACCGTAATAGGCTTTGCTTTCGACAGACTTAAGCCCGGCAAAAGGAGGAAAATGCTGACGCAATTCATGCTGATTAAAACTGTTCAGCAACATTTCTGCCAATTCACGAATACTGGCCTCGTTGCCTGGATTACCAATGTTGATGATTTGACCGTTACAACGGCCTCCACGATTTTCAATAATGCGAAATAAAGCTTCAATGCCATCATTAATATCAGTAAAACAACGTTTTTGCGCACCACCATCAAACAGCTGTATCGGTGAACCCTCGACTAAATTGAGGATAAGCTGCGTGATGGCACGTGAACTGCCAATACGGGCAGCATCGAGATTATCCAACCGTGGACCCATCCAGTTAAATGGACGAAACAGGGTGAATTTTAGCCCTTCCTTAGCACCATATGCCCAAATAACACGGTCTAGTAATTGTTTGGAAACTGAATAAATCCAACGTTGTTTGTTAATTGGCCCGACGATCAAACGTGAGTTATCCTCGTCAAACTCTTTATCGTCGCACATACCGTAGACTTCTGAGGTTGAAGGAAAAACAATGCGTTTTTTATATTTAACACAATCGCGTACAATCTTTAAATTTTCTTCAAAGTCTAATTCGAAAACTTGTAATGGATTACGGGTATATTCAATCGGTGTGGCAATCGCCACTAGAGGCAGTATGACGTCACATTTTTTAATGTGATATTCAATCCATTCGGAGTGAATGCTAATATCCCCTTCAACAAAATGAAAACCAGGATGACTGATAAAACGGCTAATGGCATCTGAACCGATATCCAAGCCATAGACTTCATAATCGTCTTTGTTATCATCACGCAATAAACGTTCAGTTAGATGATTACCAATAAAACCATTCACACCCAGGATGAGTACACGAATTGGTCTTTTTTTCCCTATACTGGTTTTTACGCCCAAGCGCACACCCGTAACCATCTTCATTTCCTGTGCCAATCTACAGCCCTGCACGTACAGACCTGATTCACCTTGGGCGGTTATGACTTCCAACCCGCCTTCACCACAGGCAATAGTCAACGGATCCGTCTTCAACACCGTACCTGGTTTTATATTATCTATTCTCTCTATTGGGCGTGATTGCCAAACAATCAGTTTTTGTTGACCAAAGTAACTAAATGCACCGGGATAAGGCTCCGTGACGGCACGGACCAAATTATTAATCGCCGTTGCCGATTGTCGCCAGTCAATTTCACCATCGGCCGCTTTGCGGCGAGAAAAATAACTGGCGTGTGCTTCAGACTGGGCTACCAGAGGTAACGACTTATTTTTTTTGAATTTGGGCAATAGATCGTTTAACAATAGCTGTGCCGCATCACGCATTTTACCGTGGAGTGTTAAGGCGGTGTCTTCGGGATCAATAGGAACCTTTTGTTGACCGGCAATCGCGCCCGCATCCGCTTGAACAACCATCTGATGCAATGTTACACCCGTTTCACTTTCTCCATAAATCAGTGCCCAATTGATCGGTGCACAGCCACGATAACGGGGCAATAAAGAACCATGTAAATTAAAGGCCCCCTGCGGAGCTAATGATAAAATGTCTTGGCTTAATAATTGGCGGTAGTAGAAGGAGAAAATAACATCTGGCTGTAACTCACGGATATGCTCAATCCACAGAGAATGATTAATATCTTCTGGTGCAAACACGGGTAGCTTCAGTTCTGCGGCGACATGCGCCACAGAAGAGAAGAAACGATTCTCGTTGGGGTCATCAACATGGGTATATACTGCTTTAATATCGTAATTAGCGTCATGTAACGCACGCAAACCCACACAGCCAATATCGTGATAGGCAAACACAATTGCTTTCATCGTTGTTCTTTTTCCTGAGTATTTTCGACTTGCTGACCGTTAACCACTTTTTCTACAAAGTAACGAGGACGGGCCCGCACATCATGGTAGATACGCCCGATGTACTCACCCAGTAAACCCATACCGATAAATTGCGCACCAATAAACATAAAGAGTACAGCAAATAACGTGAATACACCGTCTCCTGCCCAAACTGATCCCAAAACCAAACGCAGCATTACCAGTAATAAAGCCAGAGTGAAACCTGAAACCGCCATCACGCTACCAAGCAAACTGAGTAATCGCAGTGGTGTTGTCGTCAGACAGGTCACTAAATCATACATCAGGTTGATCAGCTTCATTAGGCTGTATTTAGAATCACCAAAAGCACGCTCTGCGTGATTAACAGTAATTTCTGTGGTACGCCTAGCAAAAGTATTGGCCAGGATCGGAATAAAGGTGCTGCGTTCGTGACAGCGTAACATTGCGTCGACGATATGCCGCCGGTAAGCTCGTAGCATGCAGCCGTAATCGCCCATCGCTTTTCCCGTCGCTCGCTGGATCATCATATTGACTAAGCGGGACCCGGTTTTACGGAACAGGGAATCTTGCCGATTAGCACGTACCGTACCTACTACGTCGTAGCCTTCTTCCGCCACCTTAACCAAGCGAGGGATTTCTTCTGGCGGATTTTGTAGATCAGCATCCAGAGTAATGACCAAATCACCACTGACCTGATTAAAACCTGCCATAATAGCAGCGTGCTGACCGTAGTTGCGGTTAAGTAATACAGCAATAATTGAGTCGTCTGGTTGTGCTGCCACCCGCATCAAGATAGCTGCCGAGTCATCAGTACTACCATCATCCACCAAAATAATTTCATAGGGTTGCGACAGTGATTTACAGGCTGCAGATGTTCTGGCAATCAATGTAGGCAAGCTTTCCTGCTCGTTATAAACAGGGATAACAATCGAGACTTTTTTTATTGATTCAATTTGTACCATGATGTGAACCTATAATTTTTTTCAATGTATCGACAACCCAATCGACGTCACTGTCTTGCATATCAGGGAAAAAGGGTAATGAACATAATCTGGCTGAATTCCATTCGGTATTGGGTAGTGCCACGTCTGGGTAACGCTCACGATAATATTTTTGCGTGTGTGTTGCACGAAAATGCAGTCCACTACCAATACCCTGTTCTTTTAAGAGATTCATCAGATGATTGCGATCGATGCCACAGCATGCTTTATCCACACGCACAATAAAGAGATGCCAGGCATGTAAATGAGGATAATTAGGTATGCCCAGTGGCTGTAGCGGAACATCAACAAGTCGCTGTTGATAACATTGCGCTAAAGCTTGACGCCGCGCATTAATTTCAGTCAAACGCTCTAGCTGCACAACGGCGATGGCGGCATGAATATCCGATAGATTATATTTGTACCCTGGCTCGACAACTTCGGCTTGTGGGCTGCGTCCTTGTGTTTGACGATCAAACGCATCAACGCCTAATCCATGAAATTTTAAACAGCGTACGCGTGCTGCCAGTTCATCATTATCTGTGGCGATCAGCCCTCCTTCTGCACAAGTGATATTTTTAATTGCATGAAACGAAAAGATAGCTGTACCCTGTGCACCAATCCATTGCTCTTTATAACGTGTGCCGACAGCATGAGCCGCGTCTTCAACCAGTGCCACTCCATGACGCATCGCCACCTCCCTGATAGCCTCCAAATCACAGGGTGCCCCAGCATAATGAACCGGAATAATGGCTTTGGTTTTCGGGGTAATAGCCGCTTCAATATCCTCAGCGCTGACCATTAACGTTTCACGGTCAACATCGATCATTACCGGCTCGGCACCCAATAACAGGATCATATTCAAGGTAGAAACCCAGGTTTGAGAAGGTGTGATGACCTCATCACCCGGACCAATCCCCAACGCCATCAAAGTAATATGCATACCCGCAGTCGCTGAACAAACAGCAATGGCATGCTTACAACCAAAAGCTTGACAAAAATTTGCTTCCAATTGCTTATTTTGTGAACCCGTCGTGATCCAACCCGATTTTAGCACATCAACAACAGCTGTCATTTCCCTCTCACCGATAGCCGGACGAGAAAAAGGCAAAAAGCTACCTCTATGCATAATAGAAGAATTCCAAGCAGATACATGAGCCTCAAAGCTACAACGAATTGCCATGAGTTAATCAAAACTAAACACCCATACAATACCAAACAACATCGAGACAACAAAATAAATTCTATTCAGGTGCCTTGACTTCACATGACGAACGACGGTTTTGCAAGAAGTCTCTACCCAATGAATTTCGAGTTACGGCAAGGCGGCAATCAATCGAATTCCAGGAGTGTACAGGTAGTACATGACTGGGATGAGTGTGAGCAGCCAACGCCGCCGTAACTTGAAAGGCGAAGGGTATATTGACTATTTTTCGCTTGCTCCTTCCTCATAACGGCAGGGAAGGATAAGCTTATATCCACCCTCTACGGATGACCTGGCTACTTAATGATGAAAAATGCAACTTTCTATCTCCTCTCACAAGAAAAACTGCTTTCTCAAAACAAAGATCGTGAACAGGAAAAGCCTTCTGCTGAGTTATGTTCGTATGAAGCTTTAGCCTGTGAGTTGGCGGCCGAACATTGGCGATCGGGTAAGCGAATACTGATTGCCTGTGAAAATCTTGCACAGGCGCAACGGCTAGATGAAGCACTGTGGCAACGGATACCTGAACAATTTGTACCACATAATTTGGCGGGAGAAGGCCCAAAACAGGGTGCTCCGGTTGAGTTGGCTTGGCCGGAACGGCGTGGAAATTCTCCACGTGATCTGTTAATCAATTTGCTGCCACAGCTTGCAGATTTTGCTATCACTTTCCATCAAGTGATAGACTTCGTTCCATACGAAGAAGATTTGAAACAGCTGGCGCGTGAGCGATACAAATCTTATCGCCGCGTCGGTTTCCATTTGATCACAGCAACGCTGCCAACCTAACTGAATAAAAAATATGGAAAAGAGCGATCATTCCCTCAATACAATCTACGATCCGCAAAAAATTGAGCAGCCGCTCTATAAACATTGGGAAAAACAAGGTTATTTTAAGCCAAATGATGATAGCAGCCAGGAAAGTTTTTGCATCATGATCCCACCACCGAATGTTACCGGTAGTCTACATATGGGGCATGCTTTCCAGCAAACCATTATGGATATCCTCATCCGTTACCAACGTATGCAAGGTAAAAATACTTTGTGGCAGGTGGGTACTGACCATGCAGGTATTGCCACGCAAATGGTGGTCGAACGTAAAATCGCTGCTGAAGAAGGTAAAACACGCCATGATTATGGTCGTGAAGCTTTTATCGATAAAATTTGGCAGTGGAAAGAGGAATCTGGCGGCACCATTACCCACCAGATGCGGCGTCTGGGTAACTCTGTTGACTGGCAGCGCGAACGTTTTACGATGGACACAGGTCTATCAAACGCGGTAACCGACGTGTTTGTCCGTCTATATAAAGAGGATCTTATTTACCGTGGCAAGCGTTTGGTGAATTGGGATCCGAAACTCCGTACGGCTATTTCTGATCTGGAAGTTGAAAACCGTGAATGCAATGGCTCCATGTGGCATCTGCGCTATCCGCTGGCGGATGGCGTGAAAACTGTTGAGGGTAAGGATTATGTGGTGGTCGCGACCACCAGGCCGGAAACCATACTGGGTGATACTGCGGTGGCGGTCAATCCGCAAGATCCACGTTACCGGGATCTCATCGGTAAAACTATCATTTTGCCGCTGACGGGGCGTCGTATCCCAATCCTGGGTGATGAACACGCTGATATGGAAAAAGGCAGTGGTTGTGTAAAAATAACACCCGCTCATGATTTTAACGATTATGAAGTGGGTAAACGTCATGCGCTACCCATGATCAATATTTTGACTTTTGACGGCAATATTCGTGATCAGGCAGAAGTTTTTGATACACATGGTGAAATCAGTGAGCAATACAGTCAGGCGATCCCACTGCAATTTCAAGGGTTGGAGCGTTTTAGCGCCCGTAAAGCGGTGGTCGCTGAGTTGCAACAATCGGGTTTGCTGGAACAAATTAACGCCCACGCGTTGACGGTGCCTTATGGCGATCGTGGCGGTGTGGTGATCGAACCGATGCTTACCGATCAATGGTATGTTCGTACTGCGCCTTTGGCAAAAATTGCCATTGAAGCAGTGGAAAAGGGTGATATCCAATTTGTTCCCAAGCAATATGAAAATATGTATTACAGCTGGATGCGTGATATTCAGGACTGGTGTATCTCGCGTCAACTGTGGTGGGGACACCGTATCCCTGCCTGGTATGATCAACAAGGTAACGTTTATGTGGGGCGTGACCAGGCAGAAGTGCGTTTTGAGCACCAACTGGCTGATGATGTGCAATTACGTCAAGATGATGACGTTCTCGATACTTGGTTCTCTTCTGGTTTGTGGACTTTTTCTACCCTTGGCTGGCCAGAACAAACCACGGCGCTGAAAACATTTCATCCCAGTACGGTCATGGTGAGCGGTTTCGATATTATTTTCTTCTGGATCGCTCGCATGATCATGTTGACCCTGCATTTCATCAAGGATGATAGCGGTAAAGCACAGGTGCCGTTTAAAACCGTCTACATGACTGGCCTGATCCGCGATGATGAAGGGCAGAAAATGTCCAAGTCTAAGGGGAATGTGCTGGATCCCTTGGACATGGTGGATGGTATTTCACTGGCAGATCTGCTGGCAAAGCGTACCGGTAATATGATGCAGCCACAATTAGCGGAAAAAATCCGCAAACGTACCGAAAAACAGTTTCCCAACGGTATAGAACCACATGGTACCGATGCGCTACGTTTTACGTTAGCCGCGCTGGCTTCTACTGGACGTGATATTAACTGGGATATGAAACGGTTAGCCGGCTACCGCAATTTCTGTAACAAGCTGTGGAACGCCAGCCGTTTTGTGTTGATCAACGGGAAAGCCTGTACTCAAGATGATAACCAGGAAAACAGGCCTTCACTGGCTGATCGTTGGATCCTCGCCGAATTCAATCAAACCGTGAAAAGCTACCGCGAAGCACTGGATAACTATCGTTTCGATTTAGCCGCTAATATTTTGTATGAATTCACTTGGAACCAATTTTGTGATTGGTATCTCGAACTGACTAAACCGATACTCAATGGCGGTTCAGGGGCTGAGTTGAGCACTACCCGTCATACCCTGATTCAGGTATTGGAAGCACTACTACGTTTGGCACACCCTATTATTCCTTATATCACGGAAACACTTTGGCAGCGGGTAAAAGGCCTACGAGGGATCACGGCTGATAGCATTATGTTGCAACCTTTTCCACAATTTGACATTCATCAGGTCGATCAACAAGCTCTGAGCGATTTGGAATGGATTAAACAAGTGGTTATCGCGGTACGTAACCTGCGTGCTGAAATGAGCATTGCTCCTGCTAAACCTTTGGCGCTACTGCTACGTGGAGCAAGCAACGAAGTTCAACGTCGATTACAGGAAAATCAGCCCGTGATCCTGTCATTAGGCCGTTTGAGTTCGATCAGGTTACTTGCTGATGGCGATCAAGAGCCCCTTTCGGTGATTAAATTGGTGGCAGGTGCCGAAATTTTGATCCCCATGAGCGGATTTCTCGATAAAACTAACGAGCTAGATCGACTAGAGAAGGAAGTGGTAAAAATTGACATTGAGATGACACGTATCACAGAAAAATTGGCTAATCCCGATTTTGTGGCACGTGCCCCGCAGCAGGTAGTCAGTAAAGAACGTGAAAGATTGGCCACCTGTGCACAAGACAAAGAAAAACTGTTGGCACAACAGGCCATTGTTACAGCGTTATAACTGTAAAACATAAAGCAAACGGAAAGGGTTTCTATGTACCATAAATTAACTGCTGCTGAACACCAGCAAACAGCGTATCGTGAAATAATTAAGGCGGAGCTCCAGCAAGCGGCTGATACGTTAGATATTTTCTTAAATAATGATGCCAATATTGATGCCATTCAGCAAGCAGCAGTGTTGTTGGCGGAGACGTTCAAAGCGGGAGGTAAGGTACTTTCCTGTGGCAACGGGGGATCTCATTGTGATGCGATGCATTTTGCTGAAGAACTGACCGGTCGTTATCGCGAAGATCGTCCTGGCTATGCGGCAATTGCCATTTCGGATGTGAGTCATCTTTCCTGTGTGAGTAATGATTTGGGTTATGAGTATGTTTTTTCGCGCTACGTTGAGGCAGTAGGTAAGGCAGGGGATGTATTATTGGCTATTTCTACTTCGGGCAATTCAATCAATATTATAAATGCTATGGAAGCGGCGCAAAAAAAAGAGATGAAAGTCATTACGTTAACCGGCAAAGAGGGGGGTGAAATGGCGAAGAGGGCTCAACCCGCCAATGTTGAAATTCGAGTGCCGCATTTGGGTTATGCCGATCGTATTCAAGAAATTCATATTAAAGTGATACATATCTTGATTCTGTTGATTGAAGAAGAAATGAAGAAGAAATGGGATAAGTTGGCTGAATGGAAGAATGGGGCAACCAGTTCTACAATAAACCTAAGGGAATAGCAGTGATGTCGTCCCCCCTTAAAGCTCAAAAAGCTCTCGTGGTTAAATGAATCCTGTAGAATCTTATCTCTGCGTTGCTGTGTCATTTCAGGACCTAAATAGGTTCTACGTTGTGCAGCATTAATAAAATTATCATTGTGCAAACCTTATGATCAAAATAAAAAAAGGATTGGATTTGCCTATCGCTGGAAAACCGGCTCAGGTCATACAAGATGGATCGGCTATTCATCATGTGGCGCTGCTTGCCGAAGATTATATTGGTATGCGTCCTTCAATGTTGGTGCAGCCAGGCGATTGGGTTAAAAAAGGTCAAGCGCTGTTTGAAGACAAAAAAATCCGGGAGTGTTATTTACCGCTCCAGCCAGTGGTCAAATCAGCGCTATTCATCGTGGTGAACGTCGGGTATTACAATCTGTGGTGATCAGAGTAGAAGGTGAGGAGCAAATTTCCTTCGATCGTTACGAAATTAACGATTTGCCTCAGCTGACTTATCAGCAGGTGCAAGCTAACCTGGTCGCATCTGGATTATGGACGGCGTTGCGTACTCGGCCTTTTAGTCGAACACCTCGACTTGACAGTCGTCCACGGGCTATTTTTGTCACCGCCATTGATACTCAGCCATTGGCAGCAGACCCTCAGGTTATTATTGCGCTGCATGCTAACGCTTTTAATCATGGTTTGCAGGTGCTGACACGTCTGACTGAAGGGAAGGTTCATGTTTGTCATGCCGTGGAGCAAAGCTTCAATGGACATAGCGGAACACAGATCACTTACAACACCTTTTCTGGGGTTCATCCTGCTGGCCTGGTGGGGACACATATTCATTTTCTTGAACCTGTCAGCGCAAACAAATGGGTGTGGCATATCGGTTATCAGGATGTCATTGCCATCGGTAAACTCTTTACTCAGGGTGAACTGTATACGGATAGGGTCATTGCACTTGGTGGGCCACAGGTTAACCAGCCGACCTTGTTAAGCACTCGCTTGGGCGCGAATTTATGCGAATTGACCGCAGGCAAGTTAAAAGCTGGCGAAAACCGGTTAATCTCCGGTTCGGTGTTGAGTGGTAGCCAAGCCTCTTCCCCTTGTGATTATCTTGGGCGTTTCCATCAGCAAGTATCAGTATTACTCGAAGGGCGTGAGAAAGAACTCTTTGGCTGGTTGATGCCTGGTGTTGATAAATATTCGATTACGCGTACCACCTTGGGGCATTTCTTGAAAAATAAATTATTCGCTTTCTCAACCAATATGAATGGGGGTGAACGCGCTATGGTGCCGATTGGCAACTATGAACGGGTGATGCCATTGGATATTTTGGCGACCCATTTACTGAGGGATTTACTCGCTGGTGACAGTGACAGCGCTCAGGCTCTGGGGTGTCTGGAACTGGATGAAGAAGATTTGGCGTTATGTACCTTTGTTTGCCCGGGAAAATATGAGTACGGTTCATTGCTGCGTGGCATATTGAACAAAATTGAGCAGGAAGGATAACTGATGGGGCTAAAAAACTTTCTTGAAAAAATAGAACCTCACTTTGAAGCGGGTGGCAAATTAGAAAAATATTATCCACTGTATGAAGCGGCGGCGACCATTTTTTATACACAAGGTAAAGTAACGTCGGGCGCATCTCATGTGCGCGATGCTATCGATTTAAAACGGATGATGATTCTGGTCTGGCTAGCGGTTTTCCCTGCGATGTTTTGGGGGATGTATAATATTGGTCAGCAGGCGATACCTGCCTTACATCATCTTTACGGTGATAGCCAATTACAACAGGTGATTGCGGGAGACTGGCATTATCGTTTGGCGCAAGGGTTAGGGGCATCGCTGGTGGAGGATGCGGGCTGGATTAGTAAGATGCTGTTAGGGGCGGTTTATTTTCTTCCGATTTATGCCGTGGTGTTTGTGGTCGGTGGATGCTGGGAAGTGCTGTTCTCCATTGTCCGTAAACACGAAATTAACGAAGGTTTCTTTGTTACGTCGATTCTATTTTCTTTGATCCTGCCGCCGAACTTACCATTATGGCAAGCGGCTCTGGGCATTTCCTTTGGTGTCGTGATCGGCAAAGAGATTTTTGGTGGTACAGGCCGTAATTTTATCAATCCGGCACTGGCTGGACGGGCTTTTTTATTTTTTGCTTATCCGGCACAGATCTCCGGCGATTTGGTATGGAATGCCGCTGACGGTTTCTCTGGTGCGACACCCCTCTCTCAATGGAGCGTTAATGGAGGTCAAAGTCTGCTCAATACGGTGAATGGACAACCTATTAGCTGGATGGATGCTTTTATAGGAAACATTCCTGGTTCTACGGGTGAGGTTTCAACTCTGCTGATTTTGATGGGGGGGGCCATCATCATTTTTGCTCGTGTGGCTTCCTGGTGGATTGTCGCTGGGGTAATGCTGGGTATGATGGCGACGGCCTATCTGTTTAATGCCATTGGTTCGGATACCAATCCGCTGTTTGCTATGCCGTGGTACTGGCATTTGGTACTCGGTGGTTTTGCCTTTGGCATGATTTTCATGGCGACCGATCCGGTATCTGCTTCCTTTACTAACAAAGGAAAATGGTGGTATGGCGCGTTGATTGGTGTGCTCTGCGTGCTAATTAGGGTAGTTAACCCTGCTTATCCAGAGGGAATGATGTTGGCAATCCTGTTTTCTAATCTGTTTGCGCCGTTATTTGACTATATGGTTGTGCAGGCCAATATTAAGCGGAGGAAAGCCCGTGGCGAATGATAAAGTAAAAAATAACGACAGCATTGGCAAAACCTTAATGGTGGTGATCCTGCTGTGCCTAGTGTGTTCTGTTGTTGTGGCGGGAGCAGCCGTTGGTTTGAAAGCAACGCAGCAGGCACAACGTTTACTGGATAAACAACGCAACATTCTGGATGTGGTAGGTTTGTTACAACCCAAAATGAGCAAGGAGGCAGTAAACAATCTGTTTAAGACGCGCATTGTGCCACGCCTATTGGATTTAGCCAGTGGTGATTTCGTTAACGACGATCCAGCAAAATTTGATCGGGTACAGGCGTTGCGCGATGATCAAAAAAGTATCGCACTAACGGCGCAACAAGATATCGCGGGTATCAAACGTCGTGCTAATAGGGTGGAAATTTATTTGGTACGCAATCAACAAGGCCAAACAGGCAAAATTATCTTACCGGTGTATGGCTCTGGTCTATGGTCAATGATGTACGCTTTTGTTGCTCTAGAGCCAGATGGCCAAACGGTTAGCGGTATTACTTATTATGATCAAGGGGAAACGCCAGGGCTGGGAGGGGAAGTTGAGAATCCGGCTTGGCGTCGTTTGTGGGTCGGTAAAAAGTTGTTTGATACGCAAGAACAACCGGCGATTCGGATTGTCAAGGGTAGCGCTCGTGCTGACGATCCTTCCACTATTGATGGTTTATCCGGTGCGACCATTACTTCAAAGGGAGTGCAAAATACCTTCGTTTTCTGGCTGGGTGAAAATGGTTTTGGGCCGTTTCTAAAAAAAGTACATCAAGGGGTTTTGAGAAAAGGAGTATTAAAAAATGGCTGATAACCAAGAAATTAAGCGGGTACTCCTTGGCCCGTTATTTGATAATAACCCCATTGCTTTGCAGATCCTTGGTGTTTGCTCGGCGTTAGCAGTTACCACTAAGCTAGAAACCGCAGTGGTTATGACGTTGGCAGTGACGTTAGTGACGGCATTCTCTAGTTTTTTTATTTCGTTAATTCGTCATCACATTCCCAATAGTGTACGAATTATTGTACAGATGGTGATTATTGCCTCGCTGGTGATTGTTGTCGATCAAATCCTGCGTGCTTATGCTTATGAAATTTCTAAACAATTATCGGTTTTTGTTGGCTTGATTATCACCAATTGTATTGTTATGGGGCGTGCAGAAGCCTATGCGATGAAATCACCCCCGATTGAAAGCTTCATGGATGGTATCGGTAATGGCCTGGGTTACGGTGTGGTGTTGATTGCTGTCGGTTTTGTGCGAGAACTGATAGGTTCCGGCAAACTCTTTGGCATGACACTACTCGATACTGTACAGAATGGCGGTTGGTATCAGCCAAATGGATTATTCCTGTTGGCACCTAGCGCCTTCTTTATTATTGGGTTATTGATTTGGGCTTTACGCACGTTCAAACCGGCGCAGATTGAAAAGGGAAATGGATGATGGAACATTACATCAGTCTTTTTGTCCGCGCGGTATTTGTGGAAAATATGGCATTGGCTTTTTTCCTCGGCATGTGTACTTTTTTGGCGGTGTCAAAAAAAGTTTCAACCGCTTTCGGTCTTGGGATAGCTGTCACTGTGGTGTTGGGTATTTCTGTACCTGCCAATAACCTGGTTTATAACCTGGTGCTGCGTGATGGGGTGCTGGTGGCAGGGGTTGATCTCAGTTTTCTCAACTTTATTACTTTTATTGGTGTGATTGCGGCTTTAGTACAGATCCTTGAGATGATACTGGATCGCTATTTTCCCTCGTTGTATAACGCCTTAGGTATTTTTCTGCCCTTGATCACCGTGAATTGCGCTATTTTTGGTGGTGTTTCCTTTATGGCACAACGTGATTATAACTTTCCTGAGTCGGTGGTGTATGGTTTTGGTTCGGGGATAGGCTGGATGTTGGCGATTGTTGCACTGGCAGGGATCCGTGAAAAAATGAAATATGCTAATGTGCCGGCGGGTTTACAGGGTCTAGGTATCACCTTTATCACCACGGGATTGATGGCGTTGGGTTTTATGTCTTTTTCTGGTGTGAATTTATAAAGGAAGCTTTCGCTGAGGAATAACTGATGGAAATCGTTTTGGGCGTCGTGATGTTCACACTGATCGTACTGGCATTGACCGCAATGATTTTATTTGCCAAGTCGAAATTGGTGAATACCGGTGATATCTCGGTAGAAATTAACGGTGACGCCGAGAAAAGTTTTACCGCGCCTGCTGGAAATAAATTACTTAATATGCTCGCGGGTCATGGCATTTTTGTCTCATCGGCTTGTGGTGGAGGGGGTTCCTGTGGTCAGTGTCGCGTGACCATAAAAGAAGGCGGCGGTGATATTCTTGCGACTGAACTGTCTCATATTTCGAAACGCGAAGCCAAAGCCGGTTGTCGTTTGGCTTGCCAAGTTAGCGTGAAACAGAATTTGAAGATCGATCTGCCGGAAGATATTTTTGGTATTAAGAAGTGGGATTGTGAGGTTATTTCTAATGATAATAAAGCCACTTTTATTAAAGAACTGAAACTCAAAATACCCGATGGCGAGGTAGTACCATTCCGTGCTGGTGGCTTTATTCAGATTGAAGCGCCCCCCCATCAGGTTAATTATGCTGATTTTTCGGTAGAAGAAGAGTATCGCAGTGACTGGGATAAATTTAATCTCTTTCGTTTTCAATCAGTGGTGACGGAACCCGCTGTGCGCGCCTATTCGATGGCGAATTATCCACAAGAGCGTGGCATTATCATGTTGAATGTCCGTATTGCCACGCCACCACCCAACAAATCGGAAGCACCCCCTGGGATCATGTCTTCTTATATTTGGTCATTACAAGCGGGTGACAGGGTCACTATTTCTGGTCCTTTTGGTGAATTTTTTGCCAAAGACACGGATGCGGAAATGGTGTTTATTGGTGGCGGTGCGGGCATGGCACCCATGCGCTCACATATTTTTGATCAACTTAAACGCTTGCATTCCCGGAGAAAGATCAGCTTTTGGTATGGTGCTCGTTCAAAGCGGGAAATGTTTTATGAGCAAGATTTTGATCAACTACAGGCAGAAAATGATAATTTCACCTGGCATGTTGCTTTATCCGATCCCTTACCTGAAGATAATTGGACAGGTTACAGCGGGTTTATCCATAATGTGCTGCTAGAAAATTATCTAAAAAATCATCCAGCACCGGAAGACTGTGAGTTCTATATGTGTGGTCCTCCGATGATGAATGCTGCGGTTATCAACATGCTGAAAAATTTGGGTGTTGAGGATGATAATATTATGCTCGATGACTTTGGTGGCTGATCAAGCTGGGATGACTGATAAAAATCATGCAGAAAAAAATAATCTGTTTTCTAATAATACTGATAAATGTACTGTTGCTAACAGGCTGTGACCCCGAGCAGGTTAATTTTTCGGGTAAAACGATGGGAACCTCTTACTCAATCAAATATGTGAGTGATCCGTCAGCACCCGCACCTGAGTTATTAAAGCAGGAAATTGATCGCCAACTGGAGCGGGTCAATGATCAGATGTCAACTTACCGCCAGAGTTCTGAGTTAAGTCGTTTTAATCAAAGTAGGCAGGTAAACACCGCTTTTCCGGTGTCTGCGGCAACAGCGAAGGTGGTACGTGAGGCGATTCGCATCAATCGTATTACTGAAGGTGCTTTGGATGTCACCGTAGGCCCGCTCGTTAACCTCTGGGGTTTTGGCCCTGAAGGGCGACCAGATAAAGTGCCTACGGAGGTTGAACTGGAAAACCGCCGTGCATGGGTTGGCATCGATAAATTGGCAGTAGAACAGAAAAAAGACGCATTGATCAAAACTATCCCTGAACTTTATGTTGATCTTTCGGGTATCGCTAAGGGTTATGGTGTTGATGTGATTGCTGATTATTTAGAAGCCAATAACATTCATCATTATATGGTGGATATTGGTGGTGAAATTCGCACCAGTGGCAATAATGGCAAGGATCAGCCTTGGCGCATTGCGATCGAGAAACCTAATGCAGGTGCCAGTGGGCAAAGTGTACAAGAAATCATTGAACCGGGTGTTATGTCGATTGCGACCTCTGGTGATTATCGCAATTATTTTGAAGAGAAAGGTGTGCGTTATTCTCACACCATCGACCCCACTACGGGTCAGCCAATCAACCATCGGTTGGTATCGATAACGGTATTGGATCCGAGCTGTATGACGGCTGATGGATTATCTACTGGATTAGATGTGATGGGGCCACAGCGTGGTATGGAATTGGCAAATTTACTGAATATTCCGGTATTTATGATCGTTAAAACTGATAATGGATTTGAAGAGCGTTATTCAACGGCTTTTAAGCCTTATCTAGGAAAAAAACGCTGACGTTGCTGATCCCTTAAGATGCCGAACAGGCTCGAGGGATTTTGCGTTTAGGAGAAAAATTAATGCTGACACTATTTATCGTATCCTTTATTTTTTTTCTGTTAATCACAGCCGGGATGTCGTTAGGATATTTAGTCAACCGTAAAAGTTTACAAGGCAGTTGTGGTGGTATGACTCAGTTAGGCATGGAGAAAGTCTGTGATTGCCCTGAACCTTGTGATATCCGCAAAAAAAAATGGGTTCAGGCCGCTGCACGTGAAAAAAAATTGGCCCAGTATCGTATTTTGTAAGAGCCTGTTCCAAATCTTTTTCGCTGTGCTCAGACGAGGAAAAAACGGGCGGGAAAGCACAGTTTACCTTTTGTATACAACAAAAAGGAATAAATGAGCATTTTGAGCGCGTTTTTGACGAATTACTTGACCCAAACACGGCGAGCACAAGAAATTTTGAACACGAACAGGCTCTAAGTAACTTAAATGTGGACGTTCATTTGATCAACAGCAGCACAAAAAATATCTTAAGAAGTGCGACGCCTTCCGCTTTTACACTTTATGATCTTCATAGTCATACGACGGCATCCGATGGTTTATTGACACCAACAGAATTGGTTATGCGTGCTGCCTCAATGGGTGTCGATGTATTAGCTATCACTGATCATGATACGACTGCTGGATTAACCGAAGCCGAGGTGGCAATTAAACAGCAGAAATTGCCACTACGGTTGATTCATGGGGTAGAAATTTCTACTTTATGGCAACACCATGAAATACACGTTGTTGCTTTGGGGATCGATATCTCTCATCCTAGCATGTGTAAGCTGTTAGTTGCACAAGCGAAACGGCGTTCTCAACGAGCTCAAGCGATCGGCGTTCTTTTGGAAAAAGCACATATCCCTAATGCCTGGCAGGGCGCGCAGTGTTTGGCGAATGGCGGACAGATCACGCGTAGCCATTTTGCTCGTTATTTGGTAAAGCAGGGGAGGGTAGCCAATGTTGCACAGGTGTTTAAAAAATATTTGGTAAAGGGTAAGACCGGCTATGTGCCCCCTGAGTGGTGTACTATAGAAGAAGCCATTGATGTTATTACACAATCGGGGGGACAAGCGGTGTTGGCGCACCCTGGGTGTTATCCTCTTTCGAGCAAATGGTTAAAACGGTTATTCGCTCATTTTGCTGAACAGGGTGGCGATGGTGTAGAGGTAGCACAATGTCAACAAACCCCTGATGAGCGTGCCTTGTTGGGGCGATATGCGCGAACTTATAGTTTATTAGCTTCGCAAGGATCTGATTTTCATCAGCCCTGTGCTTGGATCGAACTGGGACGTAAATTGTGGCTACCTTCAGGAGTGGAACCCATATGGCGTGATTGGGCGAGTGATGTAAAGTCCAATATAAAATAGAAATAATGAGGTATGTCATGAGTCAGTACTTTCGTATTCACGTAGAAAACCCGCAATTACGTTTGATCAAGCTTTGTGTTGATGTCTTACAGAAAGGAGGAGTGATTGTTTACCCGACAGATTCTGGTTACGCGTTAGGTTGTCGGTTGGAAGAAAAAAATGCAATGGGGCGTATTTGCCGTATTCGGCAACTCGACAGTAGTCATAATTTTACGCTGGTATGCCGTGATTTATCCGTACTGGCTACTTGTGCACAGGTTGATAATAGAGCCTTTAGATTAATAAAGAATAATATACCGGGTAACTATACTTTTATTTTAGTAGCGACGAAGGAAGTCCCACGGCGTTTGATGAATGATAAACGAAAAACCATTGGTTTACGGGTATTATCTAACCCGATTGCCCTGGCATTAATGGATAAATTGCAAGAACCTTTGATGTCGACCACCTTGATGTTACCGGGTAACGATTTTGCTGAATCTGATCCAGAAAAAATCAAAGAAACGCTGAGCAAACAGGTAGATTTAATTATTGATGGTGGTGTCTTGGGTCAGCAGCCAACCACGGTGATTGATATGACTGAGTCTATCCCAACAGTGATCCGAGAAGGATCTGGCGATTTGTCTCCTTTTAGCTAGTAGCTAGTCGATCTGTTAAACAGTAGACTTCTTTCGAAATACAGATCATACAGTAGGTTTCGAAAGAGGTTTAATGATTATCAATGCAAAACAGATAAATAAATGTAGAATGGCACGCTAGATAATTTTATCCCCCCGACGCCTGTGAAGGTGACATAGAGGTTGCTCAATGAGCGAAAAGTTACAAAAAGTGTTAGCGCGAGCCGGTCACGGTTCCCGTCGTGAAATTGAAAGCATCATCGAGCAAGGCCGTGTTAGCGTTGATGGTAAGGTGGCTAAACTGGGTGATCGCGTCTACGTTCGTCAGTCGACAAAAATTCGTTTAGATGGTCGAGTGCTATCGATCACTGAATCGCAAGAAACGGTATGCCGCGTTCTTGCTTATTACAAACCTGAGGGTGAATTATGCACCCGCCATGATCCTAAAGCACGACCAACGGTGTTCGATCGGCTGCCTAAATTACGCGGTTCGCGTTGGGTTGCGGTGGGGCGTTTGGATATTAATACTTCGGGTCTACTGCTGTTTACTACTGATGGTGAGTTAGCCAATCGTTTGATGCATCCAAGTCACGAAGTTGAGCGTGAATACGCAGTACGGGTTTTTGGTCAAATTGGTGATGATACAATCAAGCAGTTAGGGCAAGGTGTACAGTTAGAAGAGGGACTTGCCTGCTTCCGTGCCATCAGTTTTCAGGGAGGTGAAGGGCTGAATCAGTGGTATAACGTTACTTTGACGGAGGGGCGTAATCGCGAAGTGCGCCGTCTTTGGGAGGCAGTAGCGGTTCAGGTAAGCCGTCTGATCCGTATTCGTTACGGTAGTATACTTTTACCTAAAAATTTGCCACGTGGGGGGTGGACGGAGCTTGATCTGCAAGCCATCAACTACTTGCGCGAATCAGTAGGTTTGCAGGTTGAAACCCTGAGTAAATTGCCGATTGAGAGTGAGCGCCGCCCGATGAAAGCCGGTCAAATCCGCCGCTCAGTGAAACGCCATGCGCTATTCAGCGGAAAAACAGCCGCCAGTAAGAGTGGGCGGATAACTCAGAGGGTAGGGCGTCACGGATCATCGCCGAGAAGTTCCAATCGTCAAAATGTCGGCACACACTAAAATAAAACAAGGCAGTAGTTATGGAATTCATGTCTATGTACGGGCTTTTTCTTGCCAAAATAGTGACTATTGCTGCCGCTGTAGGCACGCTGATATTCGTTGTGTTTAGTTTTGGGCAGCGCAATTCTGAGCATCGAGGCAAACTGAGCCTGATTGATTTAGGTGAGCAATACAAGGAAATGCAGCGTGAGATGCAGTTATCACGGATGTCCGACGTGGAACAAAAAAATTGGCATAAAGAATTTAAAAAAAAGCAAAAAGCTGAGCAAAAATTAAAAAAACAACAGGCTAAATCAGGCACGATGGTGGCGGCAAAACCCTGTTTGTATGTATTAGATTTCGATGGAAGTGTTGACGCGCATGAGGTCACCTCACTAAGAGAGGAAATCTCTGCTGTACTGGCAGTAGCGAAAGTAGAAGATCAGGTATTGTTGCGGCTGGAAAGCGCGGGGGGTGTGGTACATGGCTACGGTTTGGCGGCTTCACAATTGACACGTTTACGTCATGCCAATATTCGTCTGACGGTGGTTGTCGATAAGATTGCTGCCAGCGGCGGTTATATGATGGCCTGTGTCGCCGATCGCATCGTATCCGCCCCTTTTGCTATTATTGGCTCTGTCGGTGTGGTGGCACAGATCCCTAATTTTCATCGATTGTTGCAAAAAAACAACGTTGATATTGAACTGCATACCGCCGGTGAATTTAAACGTACCTTAACGCTATTGGGTGAAAATACAGAGCAAGGGCGAGAAAAATTCCGTGAAGAATTAAATGAAACCCATTTATTATTCAAGCAGTTTGTACAACAGCAGCGCCCGTCTCTCGATATTGATGCTGTCGCTACTGGTGAACATTGGTTTGGTACTCAGGCTAAAGAAAAGGGGCTGGTAGACGCTATTGGAACCAGTGATGATTTGTTGATATCTGAAATGGATAAATATGAAGTCTTCGGTGTAGTTTATAAACATCGCAAGCGGTTAATTGATCGAATTACTGAAAGCATCACGCAAAGCGCTGATCGTTTGTTGTTACGTTGGTGGCAGCGTAGTGGAAAGCCGTTGATGTAAGAAACGGGATCTTTCCAGAATGCAGAGTCCGGGCGGATAAAAGCCTAGGTATTACGGTAAATAATTGAAGGTAATTATGGGTAAAGCTCTCGTAATAGTTGAGTCCCCGGCAAAAGCCAAAACTATTAATAAGTATTTAGGCAATAGCTATGTAGTTAAGTCCAGCGTTGGTCATATTCGTGATTTGCCGACCGGTGGATCAAGCAGAAAAAAAAATACGGATTTGGCTGAAAAAAAAGCGTCAAAAAAGGATCAGCCGAAGAAAAAAGTTAAAAAAGATGAAAAAATAGCGTTAGTTAACCGGATGGGGATCGATCCTTATCATGGCTGGCAAGCGCAATACGAAATTTTACCCGGTAAGGAAAAGGTGGTTGCTGAACTGAAATCGTTAGCGGCAAAAGCGGACCACATTTATCTTGCGACCGATCTTGACCGCGAAGGAGAGGCTATTGCCTGGCATCTGCGTGAGGTTATTGGTGGCGATGACAAACGTTTTAGTCGCGTGGTGTTTAACGAGATTACTCAGAATGCGATCGGACAGGCTTTTGAGCAGCCTGGAGAGTTAAACATTCATCGTATCAACGCCCAGCAAGCCCGTCGTTTTATGGATAGGGTCGTAGGCTATATGGTTTCACCGTTATTGTGGAAAAAAATTGCCCGTGGTCTGTCTGCCGGACGGGTGCAATCTGTTGCCGTACGTCTGGTGGTTGAACGTGAAAGTGATATTAAAGCCTTTGTCCCGGTAGAATATTGGGATCTTCATGCAGAATTGTTAACGCAAAGTGGCGTTATCCTCCAAATGGAAGTCACTCACGCGCAGGATCACGCATTCAAACCTATTAATGCTGAACAGACACATGTCGCAGTAACATTACTAGAAAATGCTCAATATAAGGTGTTGGAGCGGGAAGATAAACCCACTAGCAGTAAACCTAGTGCTCCTTTTATTACCTCGACGCTACAGCAGGCTGCCAGTACTCGCTTAGGTTTTGGGGTAAAAAAAACCATGATGATGGCGCAACGGTTGTATGAAGCGGGTTACATCACTTATATGCGTACCGATTCCACCAATTTGAGTCAAGATGCTTTGACGATGGTGCGAGATTATATCCATGCTAACTTTGGTGAGCGTTATCTGCCATCTTCCGTTAATCAATATAATAACAAGGAAAATTCTCAGGAAGCCCACGAAGCCATCCGCCCATCGGATGTTAATGTATTGGCGGAACAATTAACGGATATGGAAGGGGATGCACAGAAGCTGTATCAACTGATTTGGCGTCAATTTGTTGCTTGTCAAATGAGCATTGCCCTGTATGACTCGACCACACTCATTGTTCAAGCGGCAGATTATCGGCTGCGAGCCAAGGGGAGAACGTTGCGTTTTGATGGATGGACTAAAGTGATGCCCGCGTTGCGTAAAGGTGATGAAGATCGTACTTTACCCGTGGTGGATGTCGGCAGTGTATTAGACTTAAAAAAATTGCGGCCAAATCAGCATTTTACTAAACCGCCGTCACGCTACAATGAAGCTTCCTTGGTAAGAGAGCTGGAAAAAAGGGGGATTGGTCGTCCTTCAACTTATGCTTCCATTATTTCTACCATTCAGGAACGTGGCTACGTCCGAGTCGATAGCCGTCGTTTCTATGCCGAAAAAATGGGTGAAATCGTTACCGATCGGTTAGAAGCGAATTTTCACGAATTGATGAATTATGATTTCACGGCACGGATGGAAAATAGACTGGATCAGATTGCCAGTAATCAGGCGGAATGGAAAACAGTGCTTGATGCGTTTTTTAGCGAATTCAGTGCGCAGCTGGCGGAGGCAGAAAAGGATCCAGAAGAAGGCGGTATGCGTCCGAACGCCATAGTGTTGACTCAGATTACGTGCCCGACATGTAGCCGCCAGATGGGGATCCGTACCGCCAGTACCGGTGTATTTTTAGGGTGTTCAGGCTATGCATTGCTGCCGAAAGAGCGTTGTAAAACGACAATCAACTTGGTCCCTGAAACCGAGATCCTCAATGTTCAGGAAGGGGAACATGCTGAAACCAATGCGTTACGTGCACGCCGTCGTTGCCAAAAATGTGCCACGGCAATGGACAGTTACCTTATCGATACAGAACATAAACTGCATGTTTGTGGTAATAATCCTGTGTGTGAGGGTTATGAAATTGAAGAGGGTGAGTTCCGTATTAAAGGTTACGAGGGCCCTATTGTTGAATGTGAAAAATGTGGCGCGGAAATGCACCTGAAAGTAGGTCGTTTCGGTAAATACATGGGTTGCACCGGTGATGGGTGTAAAAATACCCGTAAGATTTTACGCAGTGGTGAAGTGGCGCCGCCGAAAGAAGCACCAATCCCTCTGCCGGAGTTGCTCTGTGAAAAATCAAATGCTTATTTCGTACTCCGTGATGGTGCTGTCGGTGTATTTTTATCTGCTAATACGTTTCCTAAATCGCGGGAAACCCGAGCACCACGGGTAGAAGAGTTGGTGCGATTTAAACATCTCTTACCAGAAAAATTGCGTTATCTGGCCGATGCCCCGGTGAGCGATAAAGAAGGGAATAAGACTTTGGTCCGTTTTAGCCGTAAGACAAAACAGCAATATATTTCATCTGAGAAAGCGGGTAAAGCAACCTCTTGGTCGGCTTTCTATATTGATGGCAAATGGGTTGAGGGTAAAAATAGGTAAGGGATTGAGGACAGGATGGTATGAAATTGCAGCAACTGCGTTACATTGTTGAGGTGGTTAAGCACAACTTGAATGTGTCATCTACTGCCGAAGGTTTATACACCTCGCAACCGGGTATCAGTAAACAAATCAGAATGCTGGAGGATGAACTAGGGATTTTGATTTTTGCCCGTAGTGGTAAGCATTTAACGCAGGTAACGACAGCTGGACAAGAAGTGATTGCCATTGCCCGTGAAGTACTGTCGAAAATAGAAGCGATCAAATCGGTTGCCAAGGAACATACCTGTCCTGATCAGGGTTCACTTTGTATTGCAACGACCTATACTCAAGCTCGCTATGCTTTGCCAGAGGTGATTAAAGGTTTTATCCAGCGTTACCCCCGCGTGTCTTTACATATGCATCAGGGATCACCTACTCAGATTGCTGAAGCCGTTGCTAAGGGTGATGCTGATTTTGCCATTGCCACGGAAGCGCTACATTTGTACGATGATTTGATTATGCTGCCCTGCTATCACTGGAATAGAGGGGTCGTCGTCAGACGAGATCATCCGTTAGCGGGGAAAAAAAATATTGAAATTGAAGAACTGGCGGCCTATCCGATAGTCACTTACACTTTCGGGTTTACTGGGCGTTCTGTGCTGGATAAGGCATTTAATCTTGCCGAATTGACCCCACGTATTGTGCTTACGGCGACGGATGCGGATGTGATTAAAACCTATGTGCGCCTCGGTCTTGGTGTGGGTGTGATTGCTAATATGTCGGTGGATCCGTTACAAGATGCTGATTTGGTGACTGTTGATGCCCAAAATATATTTACTTGCAGTACCACTAAAATTGGTTTTCGCCGCAGTCTCTTCCTGCGTGGTTATATGTACGATTTTATTCAGCGTTTTGCACCACATTTAACCCCTGATCTGGTTGATAGCGTGTTGACATTACGTTCCAATGAAGACATAGAAGCGGTGTTTAGGGATATGACATTACCGGTGAAATGAAGTTAAAAATGCCTCATTTAGAATGATGATGTACCTCTCCGAGCGGTTCGCTAAGCTGCTCAGTTTCTTGCAGGTGCGAGTCCTGCTGCAATAATTGGTTAGTTTGATTGCGTAGCTATGGCGTACATGTGGAAGGCGACTGAAACATGGAAGCAACGCCGGATAAACGTTGCCCCTGACCCAGTCCGTGGGCGCGCGCAAGCACACAGCCCGTAACGAAAGTGAACCTGAACAAGCCTCGTAAATGTCAGCCACACGGCAATGCTGGGAGAGTGTGGTGTAGGGTGGTTCCGCCGAGCCTTTGGAATGGGGGCGAAGGTCATCGAGTTCTAGTGGATTAACTAACCACTTGAAGCTAGAACGGGAACTCGGGGTATTGAGGATGGGATGTGCGCATAGAACTGAGCGGAACGAACGAGACCTCTACCCGTCGTGGTTTAACCCACCGCGTAATTGAAGATATAAGGTAACCGCCGAAGTTCGAATAGACGCGGGATAGAGGAGTCGGAGGAGGCCATAGTACTGTTGATGATGAGGACAACATAACCTCGTCGGAGAGAAGGGCCTCTGCTTCTGTCATGCTATTTTTTGTAGGAGGCATTACGTGATTGCGAAAGCTGAAAACACGTCGCTAGAAAGAGTGCGAGTACTGCAACGAAAGTTATACCTAGCAGCCAAGACGAATCCAACACGGAAATTCGGCGTGCTGTATGACAAGGTGTGTCAGATCGATGTGTTATGGATGGCCTACAAGCAAGTCCGAGCCAACAAAGGTGCCCCAGGCATCGACCAGCAGACTTTTGAAGTCATTGAAAAGGAAGTTGGAGTTGGGTCATTCTTGGCTGAAATCCAAACAAAACTCATGGAAAAGAGGTACACGCCTCTGCCGGTCAAACGGGTGTACATCCCCAAGGCTGACGGAACGCAAAGACCTCTAGGCATTCCCGTTATCGCAGATCGTGTTGTTCAGGCAGCGGTGAAAATTGTTATCGAACCTCTTTTTGAGGCTACCTTCAAGGATTGCTCGTATGGCTTCCGGCCTCGGAAGAATGCACAACAAGCATTGCGGGAAATCTACAAGTGGCTGAATTTCAAGTGCCACTGGGTGGTAGATGCGGATTTGAAGTCGTACTTTGACACAATTCCGCACGATAAATTACTGCTGTCCGTTCGAACCAGAGTCATTGATCGCTCGGTTGTAAAGCTGATCGAGATGTGGCTTAAAGCTGGAGCGATGGAAGAGATGAAAATCCGGAAGGAGACGACCGGTACGCCGCAAGGGGGAGTAATTTCTCCCTTGCTCGCTAATCTCTACCTGCACTGGCTTGATTCGACGTGGGAGAAAAAGGCGTTCGGTAAACGTCCGCATGATGCTCATATCGTGCGATATGCCGACGATTTTGTGATTTTGTGCAGCAAGCGCCCGGAGTTTTATCTGGATCAGGCCAAGAAAGTCTTAGACCGACTTGGGTTGACGCTTAATGCCAAGAAAACGCGGATAGTTAATGCCATGAAAGAGCCGTTTGACTTTCTAGGTCACAGGTTCGCAGTTCAACCATCGAAAGTGACGGGCGAGTTGAAGACCTTTTACTATCCGACTCCCAAGGCTATGAAGTCTGTTAAGCAGAAAATCCGTGATGTTGTCCGAAAAGGGCAGCACTGGGATTGGCCCACATTGGTGAAAGAAAAGGTAAACCCGATTCTTCGCGGATGGGGGAATTACTTCAAGACAGGTAATTCAAGGAAGCATTTCTTGAGCATAGCGAATTACACGATATGGACACTCTGCATCATGTTGCGGAAGAAGCACAAGAAACGGGGTAAGGGGTGGAGGGACCACCCGCCGTCCTGGTTCTACGATTACCACGGGCTGTTTAAGCTGTACAGCCTGTCCGTAACCGGAGATGAAGGGAGTCGGTATGCCCGACCTGTGCCGTCGTAACGCTGTGGAAAGAAGACAGTCGGAAAGCCGTGTGCGGGAAAACTGCAAGCACGGTTTGACGAGAGGTCGCTGGGGAGATGATGTCAAACCAGAGACCTACTCTACTTCTCATCGAAAGAGAGGCCATTGGGGTTAAATCACTGCATTAGATGTGGCTAGCGGTTGTTGGCGAGGGGCAGCAGAGAATAACATTGATTCTGATGCCGCTTGCATCGAGGCTTCTGTAGGCATTGCCGCTATTGCCTGTGTCAGGTACTGATAGCCAACACTGTCGCTAGAGCAGGGTGCTGTTCGCTGTTGAATATCCTTACGGGTAAGCTCGCGTTCTTGCACTTTAATTTTTACTGTGCCATCAGATGACGATCTGAATTGATCTTTGACCTGTACGCTGCCATCAACACGACCTTGACCATCGAGTATAAAAATGATCAGATCGTTTGCAATAGTTTTAAACAGAAAATTTTCTAGCGTAAAGTGGTGCCCCGAGAATTTCACGGTATTGGCACCGTTGCTGTCTCTGATAATGTCGTGGCCATCTCCTTTCCAATATAGATAAGTATCATCTCCTTCATGACCACGGAGATAATCATTCCCTTCACCTCCAACCAGCATGTCATCTCCTTTGCCAGCATAGAGTTGGTCATTTCCCTTGCCCCCTCCGAGTAAATCCTTGCCTTCACCACCGTCAAGTAAGTCGTTACCGGTTCCGCCATTGAGTTTATCATTGCCCTGACGACCATAAAGCTGATCGTTTCCTGATTGGCCATCAAGTTCGTCATCGCCAGCTCCACCGTCGATCCAGTCTCTTCCTGCTCCACCGTCGATCCAATCGATCCCCGCACCACCGGTTAATCGATCGTCGCCAGTCTTTCCTCGAATGCCGTGTATGCTGTTGTTTGTAGCAGTGAATTGTATGCAGGTATTTGCCTGCAATTGATCAACGGTATAAAACTTGCCGGCTATTTCGATGCTATCGATAACGTGATTATGGTAGCCATTACTTAGCGTGATGGCTTGAGTCTCATCATCGTCACCGTTGCTATCCAAAGCGGTGAAGATGATCTGTAAATCATGACCCATTCTGCGCGTGCGTATACTGCTTAGGCTGATATCACCGAATAGCTGTAGGCTATTTTTACCTGCATTATCATGGATGACATCATGACCGTCACCGAGCGTGTAACGGTAAGTGTCGTCTCCTTCGCCACCGTTAAGTTCATCGTCTCCCTGACCACCATCAAGCTGATCGTGACCTTGGTTACCGTATAGCTTATCACTGCCGGCACCACCTTTTAGGATGTCGTCGCCGGCGTTGCCTTCTAGAATGTTATCACCCTGTTCAAATGCGATGAAGTCATTACCTGCTCCACCTTGCACATGATACCCACCTTCGCTGAGATCACTGAATATGTCATTGCCAGCCAGTAAGTTTAGTTTTTTATCGATCAATGCTGTTTCATGGCGTATCAGGATAATATCATTTTGCTCTGTGGCAACCGCTTGTCCAACGGTAACCTGTTTTTGTGGATTGATAAGCAGCGGTTCAAAAGCGCCACCTTTACCCTGTAACAAGAGATGGCGATAACGTTCGGATAGCATAAAGTTGAGAATACGGATGGTCGGATAGATGCCCGGTGTTTGATAGTGACGTAGCTCAATATCGTCACCCTGTTGATCTATACAGGTTTCTTTGAGTGACCAGGGTAAGATCAACATATCCTGTGCCGCTACCTTGTCGGTGTTGTTGTGATCATCTTGGTTATCAATGATAACGTGGCGTGTACCACTGCCAATAAAATACTGATCCGCCCCTCCTTTACCTACCAGCGTATCGATACGGGTGCGGCTATTGTCTTCATCTCCTGCTGAGGGTGTTGTCGATAACCGGTTGTCTTTTTCATCTCCCTGTACTGCAGTGCTAAATTCTGTGCCGACTAGCGACAGTTGCAAAAAGTTTGGCAAAACAGTGGGCGCATTATTTTCATTATTACTGACAGATTGACCGTTAACCTTGACATCAATCCGTCCTAGACTTTCGCTTGTTTGTAATTCAACTTTGATTTGTTCTGGAGGAGCCGCCATCAAATGTACTCTACGGCTTTGGTCATGAGCAATCACATACTGTGCTTGTAACGGCGTCAGTGATGGCCAACTGGTGTCTGGGTTTTGGCTCAGTGTGGCTGGCCAGCCAGTAAGGCACAATCCATCATTTGTGTAGAGGACATAGTTATGTTGCAGGTTTTGTTGCTTACCGTCGGGACTAACAGCATACATATTACGCAACGTTAATCGAGTAATGTGACCGTTATCATTACGCAATGCCCACTCTACATCACCGTTTTGCAATGAGATATTATTGATAGCAGCGGCCTTATAATCCAGTATAATTTTACTTAATTCCTGCCTACTCGTGCTTTCCTCCAGTACCACGGAGACTTCTTCAGATCTCTGATGTTGCAAAATATGGTAGCTATCTATGCCTGTACCACCAATGGCAAGCCCTTCTTGTAATGTCAATCTATCATTACCGCCGTTTCCACGTAGTACATCATAACCGCCCATACCATTTAACTGATTATCAGCGTCGTCGCCGACCAGGGTGTCATCTGTTTCACGGTGTCCGTAAGCATGTTCGATATTGTGCAAGTTGGTAATGACCTTTTTGCTTTTTCTATAGCGGGCTACCCTTTCAACCAGATTGATGTCATATCCTTCTCCATTTTTCAATGCGGCGGCACCTATCACCCTATCGTCTGTATCTGTTGATAACGTGCCGGTTTCCGTTGGTTCCATGCCGCCATTAAGTACACTGGCGTCGCGTTCATCATCAGGTGCAGGTTGCCCCATTAATAAAAAGCTGTCTGCCAATCGACCACCAGTAAATTGTTTTGGTCCAATGCCCACTTCGAAGACATTTTTTTGTGTCGTTTGGCCTGTCACGGTATCCTTGCCACCACCCAAACTAAACCAGGCTACCGTTTCTTTGATGAGTGTGCTAGTCAGGCTATGGGCGTTGATCACACCGGCCTTATTGAGTGATAACAGCTGGTTCTGACCATTTTCATCTTGACCGATACCCAATGTATGTTGTTCGCCTCGTATTGCTAATCTGTTCGGGCGTGTTCTGCCTGTTTCATTACTCCCGGTATCTGTGTGCGGAGAACCAAATGTGCCGTCTTTTTTTCCCTCAGCCAGGGTGTAACGGCCGTTAGCCTGGATAACCATTAAATCAGCGAAACCGTCGTTATTCATGTCACCTAGCTGTACTTGCGCCGTATTAAAATCCCGAGCCAGCTGAGTGATCCCTGCATGTTGTTGTTCTGCCAGTGCGACAAAAGGGTTTCTTCGATTTCCGGTACCTAACAGGGTATACAGTTTTCCTTCTGCGGTCAGTGAGACAATATCGCCGTAGCCATCACCATTGATATCGCCGGCAACACGATGGGTATATTGAGAGACTGCAGGTTGTGCTATGGCTAACTCCGAGAATGGGAGTACATGAGGCTGATCAAATTCACCGGTCTTCTTGCCATAACTGATGTTGATACCATCCAGTCGGTTTACGTTGTGAACCCCGGATTTGATTATGTTGCGGGTAAAGGAGACTAAATCAGCATGGCCATCCTGATCGATGTCAACCAATACGGGAACTGCATCGATATTGATTGAGGGGGGAACGGGCACACCTTGTGGGAATGTTTCAATAAAACGGCCGTTTTCTTTTGCCAGCAAAATACGCGTAGGATATTGGCTCTCGATGAGGATAACGATATCGTCTTGTTTATCACCGTCGATATCTCCTACCAAGGTGCGTACGGTCAAACCACTTATTAAGCGGATCTCTGCGATATGCTGCCGTTCAGTATAACGACCTTGCTTATCAGACAGTAATAAATAAAAGCCTTGAGTAGAGAGATAACCGATATCACGAGCACCATCCCCGTTGAAGTCTCCCATTACTGTACGATAATCATTTTGCAGCGGATTTAAGCATGCCAACTCTCTTTTCAGCGCCGCGTGTTCGTCTTCTGTTCCATTGATAAAGTGACCTACCTGTCTGAATGCACCAATAAATGACTTTTGTAGCACAGATCCTGGCATTTTTACGCCACTACTAACGATATCGTCCGTTTCTTGCCAGCTATAAGTAAAATAAGTGTACTTACTGTTGACAACCGTAGGTCCTTCTTTGAAGGTGAGATCTACCATAGGCGCAGAATGTTTTGTTATGTATCTGGCCGCTTCAGCGTGCATTGTTTTTGTAGGGTCCTCTGTGAGGGGAATATGATCCCGTATACTGTGTTCGTTATCCGCCAAGTCTTTCGCGACGATTTTTTTGTAATGGTGTTTGATTAACTTTGGCTTACCTAAGCTTAGGTAAAGGGTTTCAATGTTGATATTCGCGTTGAGTAGCTTGCGCGCCTCCTCTTCTCGCTGTGTTTTGATGGTTTTTTCTGCTTCCTGTTCTGTTTGGTGACGTGTCAACGAATTGGCAACATGGGGATCTTGATGTTGATTCCAAAAGGCGAGCCAACCGCTACGGAGAGTCTGCCAATCGGTTAAAGGAACCACTTTTTTGATGTCTTCCACCTCACGAACGGCAGAATAAATCCCACCAGCAAGTAATAATGCTGCCCCAATGACCAAGCCGACAGGTCCGGCCACGCTGGCTGTGGTGCCACCGATGGCAAAAGCGACAGGTACGCCGATACTAACCAGTGCACCGGCGACTGAAAGTGAACCGTTTACCAGCAAATCTTGACGAAGTTTTGGGTCAGTGGTGACAGCCAGCTGCGTGAATGCACGATAAGCCTGGTAGATATCAAAGCCACTGGAAAGCACCCCGAGAACCGGTCCACCAAAGCGCGCCAGTTGTAACTTAAAGCCGGAGCGCATGCCGAGTTGAGCCAGACGGCTGCTCCATAGACCGAAACCTTCTTGTATCAAATCAATTGCGATGTTGCTGGTCAGGGAAAACAGCGCTAGATTTTTTTCAAAGGTGAGGTATTCTCTCTGTTCTACACTCAGGTGGTCATTTTTCAGCAAGGCATCATATTTTGCTATGTCTCTTAGCGCTCGCAGATAACCGTAACCTTGCATTGTACGGCCGACATGGCCACTGATACGATTGAGTTTTGTCCAACCTGTGGTGATTGGTACATTTTTCACTGCCGTTCCGAGCGTCGGCTCGATCTGTAGTGTTGCTCTTATTTGCGTTGTTTTATGTGGATCAACAGGGATAGGAATAGTATGCACAGTTTCGTCGAGCGGGATCAGAGTAACATATTGATCAATAATTCTTAATTGCTCAAGTGCACTGGTGGCAGCAGTCGCGTGATGACTTGGTGCTAATAGACTTTCGGTATTTCCCTTAACCATGATTTGTTGCTTCAAAAAACGCACTGCCTGTTGGGTCGCTGTATCGGTGTAATCGGCCTGATGCAAGTAGCGAGAGAGTTTTTTTACATCAAAATGCAATTGGTCCGCGAGTTCCGATGGAGTAAGCTGAGCAAGATGAGCCACAGAAAAAGGTTTACCTTTTATTCTTGCCCCCATTTTCCCTAATATGCGGACGGAAATCGCAACATTGCTGAGGGTCATATTTCCCGCTGTTGCCAGTCGCTGCGACTCACTTTTAAAATCATCCAACAAGGTTTTCAGCTGTGCTAATGTGCTGAAGCGTTTGCGGGCAGCCGCTATATCCACTTTATATAACACCGGAACAGACGGATTATCCACTGTTTGCATCGGGCTATTATTCAGATGAGCCTGGTAAGTTTGCAAGGCGGCATGAAGTGTCTGCTGGTTCTGGTTGGTATCGGAACCACGGATACGTATCGCGCCAGCATTAGGATCGTACAAATCGAAAGTACGTGATCCTGTTTCATCTTGGCTAATAGAAAGTGTCAGTGCATGTTGGCCGATTTTTAATAAATAATTTCCCTCAGCAACCTCAGTATAGGTCGTCGGTAATGCCTGTCGGGTAAAAATATCGGGGGATCTGTCAGGAGTGGATCGCAAAGCATCAAACAGTAAGCGGAATTTTTGTACCTGAAGGGTATCATTGTCAGAAAGTGGGCCATCGGTGTGATGTTCATTAATCTCAGCGTAAGTATTCAGTCCATTAAGATAATGCTGGCTTACATTTTCTCCTTGCGTACGACTATGTAACCAGCCCAGTGCGGCTGCGGTTGCCGATGCGTGCGCTTGTGGGCTATTGTCACCAATAAACAATGCCTGTGGGGCAAGATCGATTTTAATGCCATTGATGCCATCGGTTATCTTCTGCCATGCGGTAATACTGTGGACTTGGTGGTTATTCCAAGCCTGCGTCTTTTCCAACGCCGTTTGTCCACTCAATGCCGACAGCTGCCGATGCACCCCTCGCAATTGTAGCAGCTGTTCGGCTTCGTTACGCCACAATCTATAATCCTGCTCATGGGTAATAAGTTGATGTACTCGTTCTTCGTTTAGATCCCCGTCGGGATAATGGAAA
Organism: Candidatus Fukatsuia endosymbiont of Tuberolachnus salignus; assembly: GCF_964030845.1. NCBI lineage: Bacteria > Pseudomonadati > Pseudomonadota > Gammaproteobacteria > Enterobacterales > Yersiniaceae > Candidatus Fukatsuia > Candidatus Fukatsuia endosymbiont of Tuberolachnus salignus. The sequence continues at coordinate 1,799,668 of NZ_OZ034983.1, read as the reverse complement.
AAATCTGCCAGGTCGTGCTGTTGCTGGGCATTGAGTGCATCAAGTTGTATCTGTTGAGAGGTTAGATCGTTGACAATCGTCATCACTCGTTGTAGACGGACAGCAAAATCGTTCTGAGTCTCGTTCTGAATCGTGGGAAAATAGTTGTTTTGTTTAGCATCAAGCGTAAGACTCAGTCTCACAGCGCTGGCTCGGTTGTCTTCTGTATCTGCTGACATACGGTGTTTATGGCCGACGCCTTGTGCACTCTCCTTCCTGCTGACCTTTATTTCGGCGGAGTAAGCGACGAGGGTGGTTGGTTTTATACCCTGTTCAAGCAATTTGGGCACAAATTCAAATAAAAAGCCGCTGTTTTGATCATCATTGACCAGCGCACAACCCACAAGAATTAGCTTACTTATCGGACGATGGAGATGATATTGCGTGTTTAGCACACCCACCATTTGCCGCGTGACCTCCGCCAGTCCAGCAGCATTGTACTCTGCCAAGGTGCTATTATTGTGTGCATCATTCTCGCCACCACGACCATGACCGACAAACAGCAGATACAATTCGTTACCCAGCGTGTCTGGATCACCGTACACCAAACGCAATTTTCCTTGTACGTCACGCTGAAAGATGACAGATTCGTTTGGATGCTTACTCGCCAAATCGCCTGCTGATCGTTTGCTTTCAGCATCATTCTCCAATTGAATAATGATGCGACTTTTTTTACCTTCGCCAGCGGTATGGGTGTTGTCAATGTTCACTACCGGCTTTATCCAGTGGTCAACGTTTTCGCGTTTAGCCGAGCCGAGGGCGTTTAAGCCCTGATCAACGTGCTGGTAGTGGGGGTGTTGATAGTCACGAATGTTTTGTGTGGCATCTGGCTGAGTTATTTCGCTAATATCCAATAGCCTTAGACCCTTATGACGGGCTTTATAAAATAGCCGATCATAGATTTCTGATTTTTTACCTTGTAACGTTTCCTCTTCAAGATCAATGAGATCGTTATAAAAATGTTCGGCAAGATCAGCAACATTGACCGCTTCTTGACCTTCCGAGTCCACCAGCCATATGCGACTGGATGGGATCCCTGTGGTGCTGGGCACAGAAATGTAAACCTCGGCTGAAACAGTAAGATTGCCAGTCGTTGAATTTTTCGGATTGAGCACAACGTTATCGGCTACCGGAACAGCCTCTAAACCTCGTGTATCAATTAGGTAGACGAATTTTCCATAACCGTATCGTACAGCATCATGCTGATAAGAAGTACTTGCATAGAGTGTTGTGTCGGTAGTATGACGTTGTGCATGGTTGTCATCAAATGCCAACATTTTTTCATCTAGTGCTAATTTATAGGGAGTACGATGATCACCACGAAATACCCCGCTGATATCTGTTCTAAAAAAGGCCCGTTTTTGATTGGTTTGATAGCCTCTAGCAGCAGCATATGAGGTAATAAATTGATCACTAAAATCAAAAATTGCTCGGCGGTCATCTTCATAAACGCTTCCTTCGTTTGATTTTTGCAGCCTGGCGATAATCGGATCAGTGACAGCACGAAGATGATCAAATCGTTGCAGGTTGTTGGGATCCAGTGATGAAATTTTATACTGCTGTGCCCATGAAGGAAGGACTGCCGTATTTGTCAATTCAAAAACAAACTGCTGCCGTGCTTCGCCTGACAGATTGAAACTTTTCCACAGTGTTTCGATATCATTTTCTGTTGGATACAATATCCGTAACATTCTGAATGCTTGCTGTTTGCCTTTTTTTAAGGAGGAAAATTCTTCCTTCACTTTCTGCGCCCAATATTCGTTTTCTTGAGGAATAGCTAACGATACCCTGGGTGACTGTTGTCTTGTGGCGGCAACCTCTACAATTGTCCAGGTTGTTGGCAAATGATAACCGTTGCTATCCGTAGGACCCGGCCTGATCGAAGCCAGGCTGGTGCCATTCTGCTCGATAGCCTGTAACATAAGCTGATAATTGCTCAGGCGTGTTTCCACGAAATAATTAAACTGATTGAGAAATACTTCTGCTTGCGAATGCGAATAAGTGGGATCGATACGCTGAACCCAGCTGATCACATTTGACCATTGTGCCGACGTCATACCCAACTTTCCTGACGTCATCCTGTTTTCATGGCGGTTACGTTGTAACCGATGTGGGTTCTCCAGCGTACGCCTATGACCTTGTCGGTCAACATCAAGGGTAGTTCGATACGCTATCACTTTAATTGGCGTTTTTGTTGATTGTCCTGCTTGCCGACGGTTCAGTAATGTGTCAACTTGCGTTCTATAATCCTCAGATTCGATGTCACTGCTGGCCAGCCCACATCCCATCAAGACAATTTCATGGGGTACGACTCCCTGGATATGATAATTAATACTTAGCTTGTTACGAACCTGTTCTACGACCTGATACAACTCGAAGGGTGAGTACTCCGCTAACGATGTATGATTGTGATCATTTGTACCACCACGCCCATGACCGACTAAATGCCAACGTATATTACCGGCCAGTACAAATGGGTTACCATGCACCCAACGCAAATTTCCATGCTTATCACACTGAAATAATACGGATTTATCAGGATGTTTAGCTGCCAGATTGGCGGCTGCTTTCATACTTTCGGCATCATCTTCCAGTTGTAGGATAAGGATGCCGTCGAACCTTGTTTGACTGTTTCGTTCATGGGGGCTTACCTCTATTTTCTGCCAGCTTTCCACATTATTTCGTTTTGCCGGGCCTGATGTATGTAAGCCAACACTGGCAATACGCCTAGAAATATCATCAGGTTGGATCGACAGTTGATTATTGACGATTTGTAGTACAGGTAGCCTTAGGCGATGAGCAAGACCCGGTAAGAAGCGATCATATCCCGCACTTGATAACAAAAGGTGGCTATCACCAATAGCAATGAATTTTTCACCCACGGGTATCGATGTTAATTTTTCCTCTGCCAAAGTATTGGCTACACCCTGAATATAGGTTTCGGCGTAAGGCTGATAGGTTTGCCCCAAAGCAACCACTTTCAGCCCTTTTTGACAGGCGGCAATAAATAGGGTAGTCAAACCCTCCTTTTTCAATACGGATTTTAAATAGGGAGAGATTGGTTGTCTGGGATTGCGTCGGAAATGGTCAATAAATGTTTGGGTCACTTTGTCTAAAGGCAATCCAAGAATGGAAATACCCAATTCTTTAAGCGTATCCATGTGCTGAACAATAAAAGCAGTAGTGACGTAATCACTACGTTGATAACCATAATCACCATTATGACTGTTCATCAGCAGACCTTGGCGCTCTGCTAGTAAGAACGCCAACTGCTCTCGCACATTTGGCTGTTGAGTAAGTTGCTGATTCAGTCGATTCAGTGCTTCAGTTGAATACTGTTGATCCCAGATCGCCACGTCTGTATGGTAAATACTACGATACATCTTCTCTATTTGCGTTATTCGTGCTTTTTGTTCCCTACGTAAGTGGGCTTTATCACCGTAGGTGGCCAACATTCTACGTCGATGGTTTCGTATATCTCTGAAGAAGAAATTTCTGCGATTTTCGGGATTACGTTGATCACCAACAGAACGCAGCTCTAGCTTCGCTAACAAAGCATCAATAAATTTTCTGATTCTCATTCTCTTTTTATTCAGGTGTAATGCGTTTAATTCCTTCTGGTTGTAGCCTATATGAATGAATCCATTCGTTTGATCGATCTTAATTTTTTTTAGTTCACCCTGTGCCTGTTCTTTCGATAGTGCCGTCTCAAAACCATTAAATTGTTCATCAAACGGGAAGTGGTAAATGGCCTTAAAGCCCAGATCCTCTTCATTCGGCACCTGACCATTAAAACCGTCTAGCCTAATTTCCCAAAAATTTCTGTGTGTAGAGAGAGAAAAAGGATTTGTTTTACGGAATTTTATTGGAACGTCGAAGTAAAGATCTTCTGCCATCCTGTTGAATATAAAATTCATGAAAAATAGTCGGGTAGCCGGTGTTTTTTGCAACAGGGCCTGATATACATCAGCTGCGAGCGCGGGTTGAATTTCTGTAAGCGCGAGCAGGTTTTCTTTCATCGAGTCGGGTGCCAGATTAGCAAAGAGTATATGATCGATTTGAGTCTGGAGTCTTGATATGACTGATACCATGTTGCTGGAAATATTGCCAAAGGGCCTATTCAGAGAAAAATTAACCTGATTTAGCAGGATAAAAGCGGTTTCGATCTGCTCACTACCTGTTGTTTCATGTAGCTTGGCCAGGGTAGCCTGGATACTTGCATACAATGGTAAGCTAAGTGGATTGACTTCGGTTCCTGAAATAGGGGATTGCAGTCCAGTAGTGGACATCACACCATAGCGAAACAAATCGGATAGAGTCAGCGCTGGGAGCATCTTGGCTAAATGTGCTTTATTCTGTTCGAGGATCTTGATGATGTCAGCAGATGAGGGCTGTTCGTGAGCTAAAGACCAGGCTCGATCATAAACACTGGTTTGTTGCTTTATGTGGTGGTAATAGTGTTCTATCGTTGCTGCCGACAGGGCTTCCACCATGGTGATATTTCCCTGCTTTATGGCGAGCATCAATGCGTTAGCTGAATCATCCTTAGCATGATGCTCTAACAACTTGCTTACCAGACGAGGATCCTCTGATAAAACAGCCTGTTCCAAGGCAGTGGTATTGGTTAGTAAATTTTTTTCGTTCGCATCCGCCCCGGCATCTAATAATGCTGTCAGTATCTGCAAGTTTTTATTTTGAATCGCGTAAAATAGCACATTGTGCCGACCTGCATCCTGATAATCTGACAATGGATGTTTTGCCAACAGCATAAGAACTAACCAGGTCAAATCTTTTCTTATTGCCACAAATAAAGGATTCTCAACATGACCATATTGACTCTGTTTTAAATCGAGCTCGGATTGTTGTAGCAATAACTCTATTGTTTGCCGATCTTCAGCTTCGCTGGCTAAGATAAATAACCGGCTAAGGTAATGAATCGGATAGGTTGTGACATTATTATGTATCGTATGTACCTTTATAAAGACAATGTTTAACAGCAGCGCATTGAGATTAATATCTTGAATAGGATGAGCTTTACTGTCAGTACCTTGATTATTGTGATGAGGCCAGCCATTGATGTAATAGTCTATATAAGCCGCTGCACCGGGATCATTTCGTTGCTTAAAAAAATCATACAGTGTCGTCACTGTCATCAATTGCCACAATATTGGCGGAAATGTAATCAATTCTTTATGGGTACTCTTCAAAAGAAGCGGTACGAATGGATTACTTTCTAATTGCTGGAACCACTCCAAGTGATCTTTAATATAGTTAACACTGGCATTAAACCCCCATTTATAAAAAACCTGAGTGGCTTGTTGGCAAGTCATGTGATGAAATAACTCAGTGGAAACCTGGGTAAATTGATGGGTCGGTAAGGTTAAAAGAGCCGGTACCAGTGGATTGCTATTGAGTTGTTGGAACCAATCAAAATTTTTGGTTGCATAAGCAACACCATACTCAACGCCCAATTTTGTAAAAAATTGAGTGGCTTGTTCGGTGGTCAAATGATGAAATAACTCACTGGAAATTGTCACCAGTCTATCGCGCGGTAAGGTTAAAAGAGCGGGTACCAGTGGATTACTCTCTAACTGCCGGAACCAGCTGAAATTCTTGATCACGTAGTCAATACTGCCTTGAACTCCCAATTTTTCTAGAAACTGAGTCAGTTCAGAAGGTGACATATGATGTAATAAATAAGTGGGCAGGTTAGCCGATGCGGTGGGAGGAAACTGTAAAATAATCGGTACCAATGGGTTGGTATCTAAGTTTTTAAACCAGTTATTGTGCGCTATCACGTAGTTAAGGCCACGTACATCGCCTAATTTTGCGAAAAATAATGCGATTTGCTGCCCGGTTGCGGCATGTAGGCGCTGAGGATTAATGTCGAATAATGCGGCATCTCCTGCATTGGCTTGCTCAATCATTCGTATCAATTGCTCAGGCGCGATCTGATTAATACGATTACCGATACTTTTAATCGTGGGCAGGATCACTTCACCTTCAATTTCCTGCCAAAATAGATCACCTATTCGCTGGAATGTCTTTCCCAGGCCATTATCCACGGTTTCGATCGACCAACTTGGCCAAATGGTGCTTGATCTGGCACGCGAGAGTTTTTTTGCCATTTCTATCTGTAATAAAAGGGGATCCTGTCGTAGCTGATATCCACCGTTATTCTCGATGAAAAGGGCAGATGTATCGAGATTTTTATAACCGGGTTTAAAACCTTCTTCCGGATCCTCTATATCCAGGCTCAGCCTAAGTTCATCTATTTTGTCGTAGTTAGCGAGCGCATCAGCCCCCAGTTTGCTCAGAAGAAAGCTCAGATGCGCGTTGGCTAATTCATAGGTAATACGATACGGTGTCAGCGCATTGATCAACTTTCGCTGACAACTTTCAACCCGTGTTTGGGTAACAGCATCCAGATTTCTATAGCGATCTTGACTGGCCGGCATGCCGAGTTGTTCATTGAAGCGATCTAAGAATGCATTAAATGTGTGTACGTTATTGCCTATTCTTTTATAAACCATAAATTCTCTAAGGGTACTGTGCGCTATTTTTTCCCTTGTTTTATGCATGCTACTCAGTAAATCTGCACCAGGCGCGAACAGATTTGCACTGGCCCTTAAGATGTCTGAGATTGCACCATCAGCACAGTGTGCGATCCTGTCAGCCAACTCGTAAATTTCGGCTAATTTATGGGAAAGTGGATTTTCTTTGGTATTGGGGAGTGCCAATAGCCGAGCAATCTCCTCAATCACACTTTTCATTTGGTAATAGCGATGGCTGTTCTGATGATCACTGTCTGATATTTTCTTTTTAAATTCCTCAAAATTGTGGCTGACCAGAGTTTTGCCTGCTTGATCGTCAACATTGACCATATAAAATGCAATGATTTTATCAATAGCTTGATGGTATTGTGCCAAAAATTGAGGATACTCCTCCGATTCTTTAAAGCTGTTTACAGCAGCGCCAATGGCATCCCCAGTATTCGTCGCATCAGCAAGGTTTTCTCCTCCCATATAGTAGACTGGTGTGGGAACACTGATGCGAGCAGATGCACGATTCCTTTCTCTTTGCTGTTGCTCTAATCGAACTATGCTCAAGCCATTTTCCTGAATATTCCGCAACAGCTGCTCATAGTCATTGATTCGGGTATTTTCGGGAAAATTAAACAGGTCGAGGAAGGCTTCTGCTTGAGCGTGCGAATAGCCGGATTGAATATTTTGTACCCTTGTAATTAACGATACCCATTTTTTGGGAGGAATACCCATTCGGTTGGGATTGGCTGGGGTTGCTGTGACTGGCACGGTGTCTGCTTTAGGAGGCTCTGCAGAGAAGGGCGGTTGGGAAGATACGGGGACGTCGGTTTTTACTTTTTTCGCCGGTTGATCCTGCCGTTCTACGACGCTTGCTTCTACAATTGTCCAACTGTCAGACGTATGATGCCCATTATTTTCTAGGCCGGGATTGACTAAGGCGGGGCTAACGTGATTTTCTTCAATCCCTTGTAGCATCAATTGATAATCGTTAAATCGAGTCGTTCTGGCATAATTAAACTGATCGAGGAATACTTCTGCCTCGGCTGATGAGTAGCCTGGTTCAATGCGTTTAACCCACTGAACCAACCATGTCCACTGTTCTAAAGTAATACCTTCCCGATTGGCATTTGCCATGATAATCATCCTTAATTAGCTACGTGACATAAATTTTCTATTGCAATTAGGCGTCAAACGAAACCTTGAGAATCAGGATAATAACGTAAAATACTAAATTTGGGTATTCTCAATACACAGTGTAAATGGACAATGCCGACCCATAACGGGGATTCGGCATTGTCACAATTCGTTATTTACTTCAAGGAAGATTTGATGGCTAAATTATTATTTAGCCAGTTCTGCTGACACGGGATGTTGAATACTTCCCGGTTGGAATCAGTTATGCTGCTGGAGCCGCGTAATTTTTCTTATGTTTCTCTAGTAATTCGTGAATTTCAGCCAGAGATCTGTCGGCTTTAGCCACGTGGTCGATGCCCTCATCAGTTATCAATAATTCGGCTATTTTTTCAAATTCTTTTATTTTTTTCATAACACTCTCTATTTTTTTATCCTCGTTAGTGGCGATTATAAGAAGTTTTTGCCTTTCTTTTAGATCATTATCTATAATCGTTAGTTCTTTATCTATAGTCGTTAGTTTTTCATCTATGGTCGATGTATTTCTTGAAAGCTTGCTAGCTAGTAGCCTTTTTATTCTCTCTTCTGATCCTAGTTCTTCTAGTTTTTTATCTTCTTGTTCTATAGCTTCTAGTTGATTTTCTAGTTTCTTTTCTGATTCTATCTTTTTTTGTTCTATTTTTTTGCGGTTTTGTTCTATTTTTTGTATCTCTTCTGTAAAGCTTTTCTGTTTTGTTTGTATTGACGTTGAATGCTTTGTGGCATCATGTTTAATTTTTTCAAATCCATCCATAATAGTCTTTATTCTGTTACGCAAGCTGTTACCTAAGCTTAACTCTGTCAATCTAGTATTTACTTTGTTTTTAATACTATGTAATTTTTTATATTTTTCTTCATTTTCAGAGAATAATGTGCGAATTCTATCCAGGGATCTTTTTGCGTTAGCAATGTGCCTGTCGATGATGTCCTTAGACACGTCTTTTTTTTCATTCATAAATGATCGGGCTTTTTTTTCAGATTTTTCTATTTCTGTTTTAATATTCTCCATTTCTTTAACATTTCTAGTAATGCTTTCATGAATATTTTGCATTTCCTTTTTCTGGTCATCTATAGTCGATTCATCTTCTGAAAGATTTTTAGTGAGTATCTCTGCTTGTTTTTCTTCTATATATTCTTTCTTTTCTTCAATGATTTGCTGGTCTGTTTGTATTGACGTTAAATACATTCTAGCATTATGTTTAATGTTTTCAAATTCAGGGATGATTGGTCCTTCTACTGTCGGAGCAGATTTAATAACGTGATCCGGTGTCTCAGCCTGAAGAGGTGGCTGGCCAGATCTGGATAATCCACCAATAAGTGCATCAATAAGTTGTTCATTAGTATTAGCTGTCAGTGGCTCTGTTGCCTCTGACTCATTATCCCGGTTTGCAGATGCCCTATTTTCCAACAGAGTTTTCACTAGTTCAGGATAGCGTTTAACTTTTTCGAATGTTACTTCGCATTTACTAAAAAGCGGCATACCTATAATGTTATATAGACACGATTTATTAAATTGTTTATCATTATCGGGTGCCTTATCATTATCGGGTGCCTTATCGTAACAATGATCTATAGTTTTCATCAATGTCTTAAATATCTCTTTTTCATCTCCCTTCATATTTGTAATTGCTCTATTAAATATGACAGCTGATTCATTAGGTTTCTCTTCCATTTCCTCAAGTACTTCTTTTGTAATAGGTGACAATTTACCTATATAATCTTTGATCGTTGAAGATAAGATTAGCTTATCATATTCATCCACCTTTACTTCTCCTTTGTCTAAACGTCCCAAAAAATTTTTGAATGCATCTTGTGGTGGTGATTTTCTGAATAATCCAGCAGTATCTTTGTCTTCTACATGCTGTTTTACTCTGTCGCAAATTGCCTGCAAGTTTTTCTCCTCGGCAGGAGTAAGCTTGGTAGGTTGGGTAAGCTCTGTAGCCTTTGTAGCTACAGGCCCTGTAGAACCCGCAGGCTTTGTAGACGCTCTTAGAAAAAACACACACATCCTATTAAAGAATTTTTTTATCCCGGAAAACTTCGATTTTCGCTCTTTTGTAGAGGGGGTTTCAGTTGATTGCCCTCCAGCAATGAACTTACGAGATAATGCAGATACAGTTCCTTTCTCTTCATTAATTTTTGTATAAGAAGTGCCCACAATAGATGGTTTTCCTGTATTCCTACGAAAGGATTGTAGCCATGGCATAATTATTAACCTCGTTTGGTAATGTATATAATTCTAGTGACTCATATTCTAATGGGTTAGAAAGAGCAACAAGTATCAAAAAACGCTGATTAAATGGAGCGTAAGCCGCCTTTACTTATTTATACAAAACGGATTAAAAAAATAATCTATTTGTCATCTTCATGAATGACCGGCATTTTCTACCTGTCTTAACCAAATAATAACGCGTACGATTTCTTCTATTTCATCAAGACTGATAAAAGAATAACGTTTATGTGTTTTAAGGATACGGCGTGCTAAGGGAATATTTTATATCACAGGAACACCCACTTTTTTGGCATAAGCCTTGACGGCTAATGCACGCTGATTGGTTTCCAAAACAGAAATCAAGGGTATGGAAGGGATATCGGGATCAGGGTTAAAATAAACGCCTACTGCAATATGGGTTGGGTTAGTAATGATCGCGTTTGAGTTTTCAATATCCGATTTGACTTGATCAGAAAGCAATTCCATATGCAGTTCACGTCGTCTGCCTTTAATTTCAGGATTACCGTCCTGCTCTTTCATCTCGCGCTTCACTTCTTGCTTATCCATTTTCAGATCTTTGATATACAAAAAGAACTCTGCGAGCGCATCTAAAATTAAAATGATGATGATGCAAATAAGACAGGTAAATACCAGTGATTGTAATAACTCACGCCAAACGACGGTCATGTCATAGGGAGTGCCGTGTAATTGCTGGAACAACAGGCTTTTTTTGTTATTCCAGACAATTAAAGCAGAAACAAAAAAAGTAGTGAGATATAACAATGATTTAATTGCGTCCTTTGCAGTACGTAAACTGAATATTTTTTTGAATCCTTTCGCGGGGTTGACTGCGCCAAGATTAAGTTTTAAGGCTTTGGTCGCTATGACAAACCCTGTTTGTAATAATGTGGGTAAAGCAGAAACAAAAACGCAAAGCAAAATAATCGGTAGCAAGAGCTGTAGCCCGATAAATAACACTGCTGTCGCATAACGATGAATATCGTATTCAAAATTATGGGCAATCACCCATTGGAAAGCCCCCATCAGTTCAACTAATGAACCCATTGAAACTAAATATTGCACACCGCAGAGTATCAAACAAGCAATAATCAGATCTTTACTCTTAAATGATTGGCCTTTTTTCGCCGAATCTTTTAATTTTTTTTGCGTAGGTTTCTCTGTTTTATTGCCTGCCATATTATTTTTTATCCGACTATGAGTGCGTTTTACTGGGTGAGAGCCTATTCAAAATCTTCTTGGGCGACGCTCAGACGAGAAAAAAATGGGCGAAAAAGCGCAGTTACTCTTTATATATAACGCAAGAGAGTCAATGAGTATGTTGAGCGCGTTTTTGACGAATGACTTGATCAAAACACAGCGCGCACAAGAGATTTCGAATAGCTTCTTAAAAACAGGTTGAATTTTTTTAGCCATTATAATCAAAATAGCCCGGCTAATTGTCATCAAATGTAATTTAATGCCAAGTATTATTAAAGTTATTTAAACCAGAGATTCAATAAATCAGGATAAAAAGCGGCTTTCATAATGGTATCAGGCAGGGTGGCAGAAAAATAAATCATAATAATTAAAAAAGCGACCGTTCCCTTGACAGTCATGGCGATAGAGAACGCATTTAACTGTGGTGCAAAACGTGAGAGCAATCCTAATATGGCTTCTGTCATGAACAAGGCGGCAATCACCGGACTGGCTAAAATCAACGACTGAAACATCAGTTTTGTCAGTATGGATAACAACGGCGTTAACGCAGGGGAACAATCCCCTAAGGGATCACAAAGACGATAGCTGGCATCATAGCTTTCCAGTAGTAACGTCATGCCGCCGCCTTGCAAAAATATTGCTGCAGCAAAGAGATTAAAAAAGTTCGCCAGCTCTGAAGTATCGACTCCACTGATGGGATCAATACTGCTACTTAAGGTTGCGCCGCGTTGGTTATCAATGATTGAGCCAACGGCATGTAATATCCAAAAAGGCCAGGCAATCAAGATGGCTAGCAGTAAGCCAATAAACACTTCTTTAGCAATGAATCCAAGATATAACAGCGTGTCGAAAGGGGGGCGTGCTTCAGGAGCATGTGGCCACAATGCCAATGCTACTAACAGGGTGACTGGCATACGTATAGCGCTACTGAGTACATTGTTGTTGAAAAATGGCAACAGAAAAAACGCCGGCGCGATCCGGGCAGAAGATAAAATCATGGCGCTTAAGTACTCAAACATCTCGAAAACAAGCGAATTTTGCATATTTTGCACAGGTTATGTTTATGGGCGCTTTAATGCCATGCTTAATACTTCACGGGCAAAAGCCAATAGCGTATCACCATACCAATCTGACAGCAGAAATAAGCATAATGAGACACTTAATAATTTGATGCCGAATGGCAACGTTTGTTCCTGTAACTGGGTCACGGTTTGAATCAACCCCACCAATAAGCCCACCATAGTGGCGACGGCAATCGGGATCGCCGTTAGCATCAGCACCAGATACAGTGCTTTATTTCCTGCAAAGACCAGATCGTTCATGTTTGCCTCGGTATTGACTTCGGTATACTGTGCTGTGGCATAGGCTGTAGTGGGTTTATCCCGCTAATTCCATATATTGTAATATGAGTCCTTTAGAAAGCAGCGTCCAGCCATCAAGTACCACAAACAGCACCAGTTTGATGGGTACGGAAAGTGTCACTGGACTCATCATCATCATCCCCAATGCCAGTAAAATACTGGATATCAACAAATCAACCACCACAAAGGGTAAATAAAGATAAAAACCAATTTTGAACGCGCTTTTTATTTCACTCAAAGCATAGGCGGGCAAGAGAGCAAAAATGGATGCGGTTTCTTCCTCTTGTGCGATACCGATTTCATTTTCTCTGCGATCAGCCTGTGCTTTGTCAAAAAAACGTGTCAGCTCGGGATCGGAATATTTTTTTAGATAAGCCCGATAGCCATCGAGACCATTTTCAACAAATTGGCTGACAGATTCAACGTTACTGGGATCAACATTTTCATTTTTTGCATTGAGATAAACATCTTTGACGATCGGCATCATCACAAACATCGATAATAATAACGCCACACCATTTAACGTCATATTTGAAGGTATCTGCTGTAAACCCAACGCATTTCTGACCATCACAAAAACAACCGAAAACTTAATATAGCAGGTACCGGAAGCAATAAGAAACGGCAGCAAGGTAGAAAAAGCCAAAAAAGCAATCAGAGAAATGTCATTTGACATATAACACCTCGTTTATGATGCAGGATGATGTAGTTCTGTTAATACCACACCTAATTTATCTTTGGTTTCATCAAGGTGAACCAATTCTCCACGGGCGATCAGCTTACCGTTTGCTTTGATATCAATGTGCTTTTCTGCTTCTGGTTGACAGGTTATCACTTGTCCTTGATTGTACATTTCTTCCAGTTTTTCAAAGGTTATAGTTTGTTGGTGCAAGACAAAAGTGAGTTTTATAGGAATATTAGCGCAAGACGATAATGATGTTTTTTCGTTATCACTGGGTGCTCCGTATTTTTTTGGGTTCTGTTGTTCCTGAACTACAGCATTATCATCATCGTCATCATCGATTTCTTCATAGCCTGGTTCTTGATACTGTTCTTGATCATCTTGATTTTTTTCAATCATGATAGAATTTCCTTGTTGTTCAGGTAATTTATTTAGCTGATAACGGCCGATGTTTGTGCCTTGTGTGCTAACACGCTGTGTTTTATTGGTAATGAGTAAGACGTCCCCGACAGCCAGTTTGCGCAAAAGTTTTAGACTTAACTGACTGGTGCCGATTTCAAATGTCAGTGGTAATGGTAATGCGGACAGCTGCCGTTTTTCTGTTGTGGGTGGCGGCGAAAAATCCACATCAGGTAATTTACGTAGCCAAACTTCTCCACTGGGTGTTGCTAAACAGAGCATGGGGCGTTGTGGCAGTTGCTGTGCTTCGATTAACCCGTCAACCTGCAATTTTTGGTAAGATAATTCCTTCATTGTCAATTCTAACGGACGTGGGGTGGCGGCAAAAAGTGCCTGCAATTGTTCGCTACTGTATGCTTGCGGTGATAAAGCGGCCAAATCTGGCGCAACATGATGAAACCAGTCGCGCAGCTTGATCAGACCTTGCCAACTATTGTCTGCGGTAAACGCCAGTAACTCCCCAACATTGCTAGGTGTTGATCGAGTGATCTTCCCGCTCGCTAACCAATGACTTTCAGCTTGATGCTCACGCAGCTGGGCGAGCTGACGTAATGATAGTTTGCTCACCGTGTTTCCTCATCATCCTGCTCTTGATGTGGCTGCTCATGTTTATTTTTTTGCTGCTGATGATCATCAGAGAGTAGACTCCAACGTTCATCATTGGCGTGTTGCCACTGATCACGTAAACCTTGTTCCACCGTTGCATTTGAAGCCTGTAAAACCAGTTGTGAAGTATTTTCTTGTGGCATAATTCTGACGTTATGCTCTTTTCCCCAACTTTGAAAGCGATAAACACTCCCTGAGCTTGCAGTTTGTTTCCCTTCTGACCGCTGATCATCCTGTTCTGGATCCATGACATCAGCGGGCTTATTATGTTGCTGCACAAACTGCTTGAGCGGAGTCGACTGCTGTGGATCCTGATAGAGAGTCTGCTGTGGCAGCTCCATTTTTTGACCATGAGCAAGAGGAAGTGCATGAGTCACTTCTTCTGATTGCCGTTTATCACCAGAAGGTGAGGTTGCTAAGGGATCACTTTGTATCAAGGGTTGCATGCTTCGATTGACGGCGCTTGCTGTTTCCTTTTTTGATAATGGATGAGCTGATGAACTGTTATCCCATGATGCGAGATCGGATGCATCCTTTTTTGCTGCCAGCCTGTCGACCGGCTGCAAAGACTGTGTCGACGCTGATCCGCGTTGCCGATCAAATTGCAGTGGCTGCTGTTTTTTAGGCTGAAGTGTTGCATAATTTTCTGGCTGATGATGCCGGTTGTTTTGCAAGGTCATCTGTTGTTGCAAAGTAAAGGATCCGAACGGTCTCGCACGATGTGGTGTGATCTGAGATTTATCGTTATTGAGCGCTGACTGTATAGGGTTGGTTATCTGGCTATACGTTAAGGGAGCACCTTGTGTTAATAGCGGCGCCGTTTGATTGACAGAAAGTGCGCTTTCTTCTTCCGATAATATTGGGTCAGATGTTGCACCCTCTGATGATATCCTGTCCGATACGTTATTTTTTGCCGCAGTATGATTGAGTAATGCAGCCGTAGAGGACGCCAAATCCCTTCGTGATGCAGTAGGAAACATGTCAGCCGCTGGACGTCTGTGTTGTCTGTCAAATTGATCCGCTCGTGGTTTTTCAGGCTGAAGCTGCCTTGTATTACTGCGCAAGCCTTCTTGCCGTGACAGGCTGTTGAGCGATGTCGCTTGATGTTTATCACGTTTAACCACCTTAACCACCGGTTGTCGCTGACGGGTGAGTAGAGTGGGTGAAAGAAGAGAAGCGATATCAATATGTTCTGCCTGTCGTGGATAATCCGAAGCTAATTCGTTTAATACCTGGTTTTGTGTCGATGGTAGCTCGGCAGGCTCCATTTCCTGACGGATCGCATCGATTAAATTAAACTGTTTATTGACAACAACGGTTGCTTCACTAAAGGGTAGGGGTGTTTTATTGTGACCGACAGCCGGCGGCAGTGACCCGTCGATATCAATATCTTCCGCTTGCAGTGGACCACCGGCAGCGAATTCTTCGGTTAATACTTGGTTTTCTGTCGATAGTCGCTCGGCAGGCTCCATTTCCTGACGGATCGCATCGATTAAATTAAACTGTTTATTGACAACAACGGTTGCTTCACTAAAGGGTAGGGGTGTTTTATTGTGACCGACAGCCGGCGGCAGTGACCCGTCGATATCAATATCTTCCGCTTGCAGTGGACCACCGGCAGCGAATTCTTCGGTTAATACTTGGTTTTCTGTCGATAGTCGCTCGGCAGGCTCCATTTCCTGACGGATCGCATCGATTAAATTAAACTGTTTATTGACAACAACGGTTGCTTCACTAAAGGGTAGGGGTGTTTTATTGTGACCGACAGCCGGCGGCAGCGACTCGTCGATATCAATATCTTCCGCTTGCAGTGGACCACCGGCAGCGAATTCTTCGGTTAATACCTGGCTTTTTGTCGATGGTAGCTCGGCAAGATCCCTTTTCTGATGCATCAAATTAGACTTTGTATTATCAGCAATGGTCGCTTCGCTAAAGGGTAGCGGTGCTTTGTCATGACTTACAACAGGCAATCGCGGCTCATCGAGCTTATCCATGGTCGGTCGTTTCTTCTGATTTGGATCAGCTGACAGAGAAAGCTCTTTTGCGATAAATTCTGTCAGCCATTTTCTGTCTATGTTTTTACCTGACTGATGAAGTTTATCCAATAAGGGCTCAATGACTTTACCCTTATTACCCAGGATCGATTTCGATAACACCGGATCTATACCCGGTTTAGTTGTGTTTATTTGCCGCATGTGATTATGTCTTCCATCTCTGTTTCTTCTTGCCTTAATCGAATCAGACGTTGTGATCGTTTCTGCACCGTCTGCCAATGTAAATATTTGTCTGATTTACGCCGCCAGTATTGGCGTTGTTGCTGTAATTTCTCCTTCTCTTTTTCATATTGTAGTTGCTTTTCTTTTAACTCGACTTCCTGTAAATCCAATAGGCTCAACTGACGACGTAATATTGATAGACGGCGTTGGATGGCATAAAGCTCGCTTCTGTCGGTTATCCCCTGTGGCCGTTGTGAACGCAGTAGCTTTTGCAAAGCCTCTCTTTGTAGGTCAAGAGAGGTATATTCTTTGCGCAATACCCGTTCTTTGCTTTCCACCTGATGGATCAAACTTTCATAGCGTTGCTGATTCATTTCACAACGCCGCAAGAGGGGCCGAATTTTATTTAGCCAGCGCATTCATGGCCTGCAAAGTGGTATCGATAGAAGAATGTTCATGCATCGTCTGTTGTAACCACTGTAATAAGGCATCGCGTTTGTTGATCGCTCGGTCGTTGTCGGCATTTTCTCCCGGGGTATATTCGCCCAAATCGAGCAGCATTTGCAGCTCTTCAATTTTGGCTAACAGACGTCTAAATTCTGCAGCCAACGATAAGTGCTTCTGACTCGATACTTGTCCGGATACCCGGCTAACACTACGGAGTACATCGATCGCCGGGTAATGGTTTTGTACCGCTAATTTTCTACTCAAATAAATATGTCCATCAAGGATCGACCGAATTTCGTCGGCGATGGGATCAGGTTCATCATCACTTTCGAGCAAAATAGTGTAAAAAGCAGTAATACTCCCATTTTTAGTGTTACCGGGGCGTTCAAGTACCGCGGGCAGGGCATCAAAAACTGAAGCAGGGTACCCCCGACGAGCGGGGGCTTCACCTGCCGCTAACGCGACATCACGTAGCGCACGGGCATAACGCGTAATCGAATCAAGAAATAACACCACTTTTTTACCCTGATCGCGAAAATATTCGGCGACAGTGGTGGCTAATAAAGCAGCATTACAGCGGTCTAATGAAGAGAAATCGGAGGTGGCATAGATCACCACGCATTGATGTTGACGGCCCGATTTGGCTAAGGCTTGCGTAAATTCAGTCACTTCGCGCCCACGTTCACCAATTAAACCGATGACAAAAACATCTGCATCCGCTTGTTCAATCAACATATGCATCAACGAGGTTTTACCACAGCCGGCGGCAGCGAAAATCCCCATACGTTGTCCGATACCACAGGTGAGTAAACCATCAATGGCTTTGATGCCGGTAATAAACGGTTGTTGAATACTTTCTCTATCAAGATAAGAAGGAGGCGTGGCATCAATAGGCCGAATCGCATCATTCTCTGCGCCTTCAGCCTGATCAACAAAACGTTCCACCACCTGACCCGAAGGATCCAGTACCGTGCCTAAAAGTGAATCATTCAAGGTGACTAACAGACCTGCTCCGGTTGGCGTTAATACCGCTTCACGTGATAGGCCGCGTGCATTGCCGATTAAGCTAAGCAAGGCCCTATCACGATTGAAACCCAACACTTGCGCCTTGGCAACCCTGTCTTTGTCCAACCAATGCTGTCTGATTTCACAGATCTCACCCACTTTTACATCTGATAAGCGGGCTTCAATAATGGAACCCGCTAATCGCAGAGGGTGAGCTTGGTGGCGCAACAACCGTAATGGCTTCATCCTTGGTAGATCCCAACAAACTTTGCGATATCGTCAAAAAATTGACTTAATACTTTGGCGAACTCTTGACCGTTTTGCAGATAATCTACATGTATATGGGCTTTTAATTCGACAACTTCTTGATCTTCAACATAATTAATTTGCAATTGACGACTCTGTGTAAAAGGGCAGTTTTGTCCTAATTCACATAAACATTTGCCTGCACACTGTTCGAAAACGTGCGGACTGACATGTTCGATACGTGCCCACACCCAAATCTCATCCTCGCCATTGGCGTTGCCATGTTCGTCTTCTCTCTGTATTTTACTCACCAGAATGCTGGGTGAATCTTTAAAATCCAGAGTAATGGTGGAATGGCTATCAAAATCCCCCAATAAACTAGGATCACATTTGTTTTCTAGTAATGCTTCACGGACTAATGCTGCTATGTCGATATTTTCCATCGTTTAGTTTTCCTCTCTGTATTAAATGGTTTTGATCACATTGACCGAGACACTTTCGGAAAGTTCGCCAAAAGACATCACTTCCAAATCACGGAAACGTGTTTCTATAAATTTCTTAATAAAACGTCGTGTGTCTACCGATGACAACACAACAAGATCCTTGTAAGCGATAGATAAGCTTTCCAGATTAAAGGCAAACAAATCCATCAGTTCATCAGAGGCAGCCGGTTCTAAATTCAGAAAGGCGCCTGATGAAGTATTACGTATTCCTTGACGTAAACTGTCTTCTACTTCTGCCGATAACACCACCGCACGTAACTCATTATTAACCGCAAATTTGTGGCAAATATAGCGTGACAGCGAGCCGCGAATGTGTTCGACCAAAGCAATCACATCTTTTTCACGTGGTGCCCACAAAGCCAGGGACTCCATAATCAGCTTCATGTTACGCACGGAAATGCGCTCCGAAAGCAGGCGTTGTAACACCTCGGCGATCCGTTGAACCGTGGCATGGCGCATTGCTTCTTTCATCAAATCGGGGTATTTATTTTCCAGTTTATCCAACATGTCTTTGGTTTCTTGCACACCAAAGTATTCATTGACATGGCGCGACAATAAGGCCGCCACACTATGGTAGAGTTCTTCACTGGCAGAACGAAGTTGATAACCGAGATTCGTTAGAGACACTTTGTCCTGTGGTTCGACCCAAATACTGCCATTATCGACCACTGTTTTGATATTTAATTGCATCAGTTCGTCACTGCTGTTGACCACACAGAGCCGGTCAAAGTGGAGCACAAATTCATCGGCACGGATTTCATTAATTAAGATGACTGCACGGTTTTCTGCCAAGGTCTCAGATGCCCGTAACAATAAATCAGGTAGCTTAATACCATAATCAATAAAAAATTGGCTACGTAAATGATCACAAAGTTTTTCTTTTTCTAGTTTTGCCAGTTTATCCGCAGGAACCAGGATGATAAAGGGCACAGTTTCAGAAGACACTTTGTCCAGATCACCGATCAATCCTAAAGAACTGTCAATGGAATGGCTATCGTTAAACAGCTCGTCATCTGGTGTGCTATTTGAACTCGATGAGGATTTATTCTTGTCTTGCTGTTGGCTAGCACGGCGTTTGAAGAAAAACAACCCGCTAAGCAGAGCGGCAAGAATAATAAAGATAAACAGTGGGAAGCCAGGTAAAAAGCCGATAGCCAGTGCCAGTCCCGCTGTCACCATCAAGACAAAAGGATTAGATAACAATTGGCTCATCATAGTACGCCCCATGTTATCACCATCACCATTGACCCGGGTGACGATAAAACCAGCACTGATGGCGATCAATAATGAGGGGATCTGGGCGACTAAACCATCACCAATGGTTAACATCGTGAAGGTCGACAGGGCGCTTGACATACTCATACCCTGTTGACTGACACCCACACTGATACCACCAATAAAATTGATAAAGATAACGATAATACCGGCTATGGCATCACCTTTGATAAATTTCATTGCACCGTCAAAAGAACCATACAACTGGCTTTCTCTTTCTAACACACTACGCCTTTCTTTAGCGGCCTCAGCATCGACAACACCGGCTCGGAGATCGGCATCAATACTCATTTGTTTCCCGGGCATCGCATCCAGAGAAAAACGTGCAGCTACTTCAGCCACCCGTTCTGCCCCTTTGGTGATCACCATAAACTGAACGATAGTGACTATAGCAAAGATAACAAAGCCGACAACCAAATTATCACCGATAACAAACAAACCAAAGGTGGCGATAATGTCACCTGCATCGGCATCATTTAATATCAAACGACTGGTACTGATCGATAAAGCCAACCTGAATAGGGTGGTAATCAGTAATACTGCAGGAAAAGTCGAAAAACTGAGGATGCGATCAATGTAAAAAGACCCCATAAAAACCAGTATCGAAATAACGATATTCAGTCCGATTAAAAAATCCACTAAATAAGTGGGTAGCGGGATGATTAACATGGAGATAATCATCATTACCAAGGCCAGGATCAACAATTCTGGTCTGGTGCGCATATGGTATAAAAAATTATTAATCACTGTGATTTATCCATATATCTTAATTTAATTGTGTCGGGCTAGTAATCAGGTGGCGTAAACCACGCGGTGAAACGCCTAATGTTTCTTTCACTTGGTTAGAAAAATGGGAAAGAGACGAATAACCGTGTTCAAAAGCAATATCAGTGAGATTCTGCTCTTCATCTATTAAGGCCAGTACCGCCTTTCCCATGCGCCAATCACGTAATGTCACTTTGGTGGTATTACCTAGAGCACGACGGGAAAGTCGCCGGAAATGCGAGGCGGATAAACCATAACGTTGACCCAGATCTTGTAATTTACTGCTACCGTTAAATTTATCCAGTAGAAAATAGACTAACCAATACCACTCGGTATTACGTAATAAAGCAATAAACTTTTCCATACCCGCTGTTGGATTCAGTGTTTGTCGCAGTAACCAATACTCGATATCACGTCGAGAGGTTAAAAGTAGATCATCGTCCATTTTTATTGTCGCAAAATAATGTTGCGGTGACGTTTTTTCTACTTTATCGTTCATTGATTTATCAATAAATGCTTGTAGTTTCGCCATTATCTCAATATCCATCGGTTGATAGGGTAAACAACCGCTTACCACTTCTAATGAAGAACGCTTTACTGCCATAAGCCCTTTCCAGCCTGGATCAAAGGTCATTTCAGTATTTTCATTTTCCCATTGCATCGTTACCGTACAAGGAGCATCTCCGATTTCTATCGACCAAAGCTCGGGTTCTACTATATATTTCTTATGCCCGTTGTTTAGCAGTTCTTGGTCATATTGCGTCTTCATCTATATACCGCCCTGATGTTTTCAATTTAAAACTGTTATTCATTGGCGGCGATAATGCCCTAAAGCCGGCTAGCAATCCTGATGTAAATATGATGAAGATTGAAATACTCTTTTTGATTTAAATTTGTTTTGATTGCAGAGGAAAATTTATTTCCTCTCATCATATTTACATCAGGATCATTCAACGGTTATTAGGGCATTATCCTCGTCAATTAATCACATGGCTAACACAATTCAATTAAACAAGATGGGTATATGAAAAAAATATTATTCTATATATTAACCTCCGTTATTTTTCTAGGTTCATCGAACTTATCATTAGCACAATCTATGGAATTGCAACCTATTACGTTTCAACAAACTAATCCTCAAGGTTATATTGCCAAAAAAGAGGGTGTTAAAGGTATTTTCGATGCACTTTCATCGGTATTAAATAAGCCGATAGTACTCAGTAAACAAGCGGCACGCAAAAATATTAGCGGCAATTTTGATTTAAATAATCCCCAGGGATTGTTAGAAAAACTATCCTCTCAGTTGGGATTAATCTGGTACCACGACGGTCAGTCAATTTATGTTTATGATTCAACTGAAATGCGTAATTCAATGATAAATTTGAATAACACTTCGTTTTCGATCGTTAAAAACTTTTTAATCAAAGCCAATCTTTATGATAAACGTTATCCCTTGCGTGGTGATGAGGTTAGCGACACATTTTATGTTTCCGGGCCACCCGTTTATATCGATTTAGTGGCTAAAACCGCCAAATTTTTAGATAACCAGGTTTCTGGATTTAATGGCAAAGAAAAAGTGGCAGTGATTAAATTGAATAATACCTTTGTTGATGATCGTAGCTATGATTACCGTGGTCAAAAAGTACAAATCCCTGGTATTGCTCGGATTATTAAAGATTTATTGGCAGGCAATCAGCAACGGGTAGAAGTTATCCAGGCGGATAAAATAGAAGATTTTCAGAGCGCGCCGACAATGCCAAATTTTTCAGAGCAAGGAAATAAATCCTTGCCTTATAAAGCACCCATGGGGCTTGCCGATTCTTTAAAGAATACGATGAGTAATACGATAGCGCAGCCATTGAGAAAACGGGCGCCCAGTAATGTATTGCAAGTGGTTGCGAATCCCAGCACCAATAGTCTGTTAGTGAAAGGGCACGGCGAACAGATTACCTTTGTAAAAAATCTGATCGCGCAATTAGATCAACCTAAACGCCACATAGAACTTTCAGTCTGGATCATCGATTTAGAAAAAACGGCATTGGATCAACTGGGTGTTGAATGGCAAGGCGGTGTGACTATTGGTAGCAAGATGGGAGCGAGTTTCAATGGCGGATCTTACAGTACCCTAAATGGTAGTCGCTTTATCGCTTCCATTCTGGCGTTGAGTAAAAAAGAAAAAGCCAACGTTGTCTCACGCCCGATTGTCCTAACACAAGAAAATATTCCTGCCATCTTTTATAACAGCCGCACCTTTTACAGCTCTGTGGTGGGCGATAAAGTGGCATCGTTAGAGCATGTGACTTACGGCACCCTGGTTAGTGTATTACCGCGTTTTTCTGAAGCTAATCAGATAGAAATGATGCTCAACATTGAAGATGGTAATGAGGTGCCACAAACCGGTAATGAAACAAAAACCGCGCTACCCAAAGTAGGGCGAACCAATATCAGTACTGTGGCACGGGTGCCCAAAGGCAAAAGTTTACTGATCGGCGGTTACACCCGTGACTCTAGTTTAACCAAGGAGGCGAAAATCCCCGGGCTTGGCAGTTTACCTTGGGTAGGCGGTTTGTTTCGCTACACCCAGGCCTCTAATGCTAATACTGTACGGGTATTCCTCATCCAACCGCGTGAAATTGATGCCCCGCTCAGCCGTGATGCCAGTGATATGGTGGGTGACATGATGAAAGATCTCTCGGCTGAACCCTTGCAGGACTGGATGCGCAATTATCTGGATAGCCAAAAATGGACATGATAAGTCGAGCACGTCCTTCCATCGCCAAAGTGAATAGTCAGCGCTACCATGCTAAACAGGACGCAAGGAAATTGGCAGAAAAGGAAGTCAACAAAGAAAAAGCAACACGTGCTGCGTCAATGGAAGCAGGAGGTACCGAATTTTTCGATGATGATTCTCCGGCAGCACAGGCACAACGTTTTCATCAGTCTACCGATGAAATGTCGGCAGCACTGACATTATTTCGTAATAGACGTGATCTTGAAAAGAAAACCGGCGGAGCTGTATCAGAAAGTTTTGAACGTGTGCTTGATGAGGATGTGTTACCTAAAGTCAATGCCCTGCTCAAAGCGGTTTCTTCCCTATCAGGGGTGAATATTGAAAATTTATTGCGCCATGCGCACCTCTTTTTTGCTGATGATAGTGATTTAGCACTGGTATTACGTGAGTTATTACGTCGTCGTAATTTAGAAGAAGTGATAAGAAAACGGCTTCTCGCCTTGCTGAAGCATGTTGAGGCCACGGCGGACCCACGTCGTTTGAAAGCCGGTATCAATTCAGCGTTAAAAGCGCGGCTTTTTGGCAAAGCATTAGCACTGAATCCGGCGTTAATTCGTGAAAGTTATCGTAATTTTTTAGAGAGCGATGCCAGAGAAATTGATATTTATCAGGATTGGATTGTGAGTTACGGCTATCAACGGCGTGCGGCTATTGTCGATTTTATGGAAAGTACGTTGCTAACGGATATCGAATCACAGGATCCGAGTTGTTCGCGCCATGAATTCGGTAATTTATTAGGCAAACTTGGGCAGCTTAAATTATTACGTTCCAGTGATGAGTTGTTTATTAAAAAAGTACTACAGACCCCCTTGGTATGTACGTTTAATGAAAGTGAAAAAGCATGGTTACTGTTTATGCTTTGTGTTTTGCAACAGCCTCATAACCTCGATGATTTTTTACGTGAAGTGGTTGGAGAACGTATTTTCTTCAGTCGACATGCCCAGCGCTCTGTATTATTACAAGTGATTTATCGTGCTTGTCGATCTTTACCATTAGAAATTTTTGTTGAACCAGAAGATAGCCAATTATTGGATGACAGATTTAAAGAACTTGCTGAAATTGCTTATAAACACGAGCAAATTGAACGCAGGAGAAAAAAGGCAGTAAAGAAACCGAAATAATTATCGCGTTATTTCTTGATAAAGTGATTTATAAGCGAAATTGAAAACGGTTTAAAAGTAATAGTAATAAGAGAGTAGAACATAACCTAATATTTTGGATGAGCGATATTTGAATGATGCGCGCTCACTATGATGTTTTAATTCGTTCACCCCATTTTTTTGGTGGTGACATTCTAATAGGAGTTTTTATGCAAGAGCAAAATAATATCACCGAAGAACAAATCACCGAAATGGTTTTGGATGCCGTCAATGATTCTGCGACCCTCAAAGATATTCATGGGATCCCTGAAGAAATGATGGAAGGGCTGTATGCACATGCCTATGATTTTTATCATCAAGGTCGACTTGATGATGCAGAAACGTTTTTTCGTTTTCTTTGTATGTACGATTTTTACAATCCTGACTATTTCACCGGTTTGGCAGCAGTATATCAACTTAAAAAACAATTTCAGAAGGCTGCCGATTTATATGCTGTGGCCTTCGCATTGAGTAAAAACGATTACAAAACCGTTTTTTTCAACGGACAATGTCAATTATTGATGGGGAAAATCCTCAATGCTAAAAAATGTTTTGAATTGGTGTGCCAACAGAGTAATGACAATAACTTATGTCTGAAAGCAAAAGCTTATCTTGACACCCTGAAACCAATAAAGTCTGAAGAGACAGCAGAAGAGGAATAATAATAATGACTGATATGAATAAAAAAGATTGGTCAAAAATGGGGACAGCCCAGGCCAATTTAAATCGAATATTTAGCGGTGATAACCGTGGAGATCATCTTCTCGCCCATGTTATTGCTGATAAAGCGCATATCAGTGAAAAAAATATTGCGAAGATTCATGTTTCAGCACAAAAAGCATTTGACGACGTTCTTGCTGTGAGTCTCGCGACAGGGGAAACCATGCTATCAGAAGATGATATTCAAGGCATACCCGAACTGGCGTTACCTAAAACAACAGTGCAACAGTCAATCAGCAATAAAGCGGCACAGCACCGATCTGAAGCCCTATTAAAAACCGAAGTGGCAAAGGGTGAACATCTCAATGGTACGGCTAAATTGGTGTTACTGATGGGGCAACTGACGGCCTTGCTGGGAGATATGTCGCTAGAAAAACTTAAAAACCGTTTGTCCCTTTTCACTGATATGCGCAATGCATTGAAAGCACAGGGTGAAAAGATGTCAGCTGAGCTGACAGATGCACAGCAAGTATTGCAGATTGCCACCGACGAAGTTGAAAAACAGGATGCACTGTTAGAAAACGCAGTAAATAGTTTGCAAGAGAAAAAAGACATCTCAACGGGAAAAAATGCACGTTTGGAGCAGGCAAAAAAAGCATTAAAAGCCTTGACTGAGACGCCCGCAGCTGCGAAACAGGATGCGGATAAACATGCGCTGCAGCGTCGACAAGCCGAGGCTGAACTCAATAATGCAAAGAATGAAAAAATAGAAGCTGATCAGGCAGTTAGCAACGCGAACGAAAAAATCAGATTGCTAGAAGACAAATTATCTGCTGCTAGCAGTGTGGCGAAAGAAAAATTGACCATCAGTGATAACTTGCTGACTGAAATTAAAAATCTCCCGGGTATTAGCCCTCAGCTATTACAAGCATCCTCAAAGGAGATAGTCAATAACACGGCGCGTTTAAGTTTACTGATGGCGACTTTTAGCAGCCTGTTGAGTGACAATGCAATCCAGAAGTTAAAAAGCGATAAAGAGTTGTTTCAGGCAATACAGGAACATCGTCAGTTAGAGCTGGAAAAGCAAGCGGAAGAACAGGCCGCAGAACTGCGTAAAGCGGAAGAGTTGCAAAAAACCATGGGCTGTATCGGTCAAATTCTTGGCTACTTAATCCTGGCGGTTTCGGTCGTCGCTGCCGTATTTACGGGCGGCGCGAGTTTAGCGTTTGCTGCGGTGGGTTTGGCTCTGCTGGCAACAGATAAAATTATGGAAGCGGCCGGCGTGGAATCATTGTCAGCGCGGATAATGGATCCGGTCATGAAAAAGATCGTCGAGCCGATGATAAAATTTTTTACTGACCTGTTTATCAAGATATTAAAAGAGACGGGGCTTGATAAAGTCATTGGTCAAGAGGCTACCGACATTCTTGCGGCTACATTAGCAGCAGTGGCCGCCGTGGTTGTTATGGTTGCTGCTGTGGTGTTACTGAAAGCGGGCGGCAGTGCTGAGATAAAAGCCATGAGCGGGCCGTTGGCAAGAAAACTGGCGGGTAAACTTGCTAGTACAGCTGTTGGCAAGGCCGTGTCCAATGTGGGCAGTAAAATAGCAAAGAGTGCTGTCGGTAAGTCAGTATCCCAGGGCGGACGGCAAGCGGCAAACATGGCGCGCAATATTTCAAAGTCTATCACCAAGGGCACGCAGAAAACGCTCGACAAGTTGAACATTAAATCCGATCCCGCCTTGATCGGTAACAAACTGAAGTATGCCAATCTTGCGCTGACAGGAACCAATGTTGCTACGCAATCGGGGTTAAATATTGCCGCTAATGTATCGGTTAAAAATGCACTCAATGCGAAGGCCGATATGATATTGACAGAAAAAGAGTTGGAAATGATCCGCGAGTTTTTGTCACTGCTCGTTGAGGCTTTTGAGAGATCGTTGAAGACGACACAGGACATTATGACGACTATGTCTAGCTTTGAAGAAGACAGACACAATACCGCTCGAGCGATAACACGTAATCTGAGTGGTCGTCGTCGCGCTTAATTTTAAAATCAAAATAAAGAAGGAAAATAGACTATGCTAGATTTGAAAGTATCAACTAGAGCTCCAGTTAGATTAACGGATACCTCTCATGTAAGTGGAACCATTACTCATCAACAAAATCAGGATGGAATTAAAACGGTAGCACCAGGCATATCAAGTCAGATCATCAATCACGCGACAAAATCTTCTTCGGGTGAAAGAACCTTTGATCCTGTTTTAGCGCCACCGACAGAAAACCCTGGTGCAGAAGCAGAAGAAATACTGGAACTGTTTCAGAAACTGGCTAACAGTACTAAAAAAAGTATTGACGAGGCTAGCATGGCAAAAGAAGCACTGCCAAGCAGTGCGGGTACTTTACCTCGTGATGCTATTGCTCTCATCTTTGATGAGAAAACCCTGGGTGAAATCTATAAGATCGCTGAGCCTATTATGGACAAGTGGGATAAGGGTGAAGAAATTGAAAAACATGAGATGCGTGTGGTTAGAGATAACATTGCTGAGCGGGTTGATAAATCTACCCAGGAGAGTTTAAAGAAAGCAAAAGAAGAATACCATTTTGATATTACTAACTTTTCGTCTCAAAGTGGCATTAATGAGATGATGGCGTTGATTGCTGAGATGATGCTCAAAATGCGAAATAGTAGGCAGGAAACTCTCACAAAACAGATGCAGATGGGCCTGGATGCGACAAAAAGTCAAGCGGAAACCGAACGTACAAAAGGTAGAATTGCGCTGACGGTAGCGATAACCTCAGCCGCTGTTGGAGCACTGGTTACCGGGGTTGGGTTGTATAAACAGCATCAAGGGATAACGAAGTCAAACCGTGCGCTTAAACATAACGATCCTGCTGCGAAAGGACATCGGGACCTAGCACAGCAGGATCAATCTAAGCTTGATAATAATACGGGCTTGACTGCGAAGGATAAAAAGGACCTCAGCTCGCAGATTAAGGCGAATAATGACCAGGCCCAGTCCCATCAAGACGCTGGGGATAAACTGAAGAGTGATGGCAGGCGTCTGGAGATGGTCGGTCAAGCACTGGTTCAAAGTAATAGTCTTCTGACCGGTATGATTGGCGGTATTGGTGAAAGTCTAAAACATGCGGAATCAGCAAAGGCGATCCTGTTTCAGTATGCAGCCGGTGTTTTTGCTGAGGCAGCCAAGCACAGTCAGGAAAAATTGAGGGAGCAGCAAGAGCTTCTTAATAAAATAATCGAAACGTTATTTAATACTATGGCAAATAAGAACAGTACTGACGGTACAATCATTGGAAACATGAGAGCATAAGCTGTTAATTTTTTTATTATCATCCCCGCTTAATCAACGGGGATTTCAAATGATAAAGACGGTATGCGTTTATTTTCGGATTGTTCTTTAAATAACTTTAATAATCACTGTCATGAAATTACATTTTCTGACGGTTAATCAAAATAATCTCATTATAATAGCATCACGCAATTTTAATGCTTAAATTAAGCAACAGATAAAAGGATACTCTACTATGGGTGAGGTTCTTAATACATCAAATAATGTTACATTTCTTTCTGTGGGGCTTCATCATGCAAAAGGAAGAGGGGGCATTGAACCGGATACCAGGCCGGCTGGTGATTTTGTCCAATTGGGAAAAGAAAGCGTTAATAGCCTGACGACAGGTAATGAACGAGTAGAAGAGTTAAAACAATTCACCAGAGAATTAAGGATTGACAACAAAAAAATTCAGGAAGAATGTGGTTTTTTATGTTCTATCTTTGAATCAAAAAAAGCACAAAGTGAAAATAATATAGAAATATATCAGAACATTGAAAAGTTAACCCGGTTAAATGAAGAAAGAGATCACTTGTTACAGGGTAACAGCAGTTCAGAAAATGATATAGAAAAAAATAGCGAAGAAATAAAAGAGACCAGCAAAAAACTAGAAGATTTAACACAGAAAAAAAATCGCGAGTTACCACGTCTCGCCGGTTTAGAAAAATCTTTATCCCGTAGCTTTACTAAAATAGAATTAGCCACACATTCAATGTCAAGCAATGCCGCGGCACATCAGACTATTTTAAAACAGGTAACGCCTTGGCTATCTAAAATAGATCCCGAAAAATTAGAAAAACAGATAAAGGGAGAGATGGCGGAGGTACCCAGATTACAGAAAGATCCTGAAATGCAGGCTGTATCTGATACATTATTGGATAATCATATGTTTTCTCCTCCTATACAGCAAAATGGAACAACGGAAGAAAAGATGTTATCCAGTTCTGAAATTGCTGACAAACTTGTCGAAGGGATCAACAATGTAAAAAATCATTATTTAGATATTTATCAAGCTGCAGCGCAAAAATATGCTGATTTTTACAAAGATTTCAGTGCTCTGGTTACCAAAATGAGCAAGTTAACCACAAGTAATGGCGATAAAATTAAAATAGATGTTGCTAATCTAAAAATTGAATTAGATGCTTTGAAACGTGATCACTATGCTCCTTTTTCAGCGAATTCAGAGGGTGGAAAATTGTATAGCGTTGGTTATATCGAAAGCGATGGAGATAGTATATAGCGGAAGCTAAAGCTAAAGCAGAAAAGTGGGCAGAAAATTTCGGACTCTCAAGCTCAAACGTTCATCTTGATAGAAATAGCAAGAAGTTCGTTGTTTATATTGATTTTGATCCTGTGGAAAAGATAATAGCCAGCTTACCAGAACCAAATAAGGATATGACCGCCACTGAACATCAAAAATTTCAGGTCGGATTTGATATACAAAAAGATGCGATAGAAAACAGGGTAAATACTTTATTCAAAAAATTAAGTCAAGCTAACGCCGTGTATGATAATGTGGTAAGGATATTGAGTCAAACTATACAAACTTTATTAGAAACCGATAAGGCGTTCTTATAATAATTAAAAATTATTTTATTAATCAGGGTGAAATATGACAGCGGTAACGGGAAGTGTTTCAAGAGGTGCGGTTATTCAGACAGCCACTCCTCATGGTAAAAATAATGAAGGATTGGGTCTTACTTTTACAGTAATGTTTAAATTTGGGGGTAATGATCCTCAAGTTTTATCATCGTGTAACAGTGAGAACGGCAGCTCACTTGAAAGCAGCGGAACATTTTCTGGGGAATTAGAACGAGTGACTGGCAGCACTCCTCCTAATACCCATACCAACGGAAAGGGTCAGACTACTGGTCTCAACGGAAAGAACCAGAGTAATAGTAGTGCCAACGAAAATAACCAGGCTGCTAGTACCAATGAATGTAATGAAACGACAACGCCAAATGTTGCCACAACAAAGTCGCGCTCAGATGTTTTTTTGACTCATGAAGGCAAGGCTAACAGAGAGACTTGGTTGAAAAAATAGGGGTGAATGCTGAGCAAATTAAAGAAATTGACGCTAAGCTTGCAAGTATCTCGAAAGAAAATATCACTGTTAATAATGAGATTAATGACTTCTATCGAACAGTTTCTATTATCGAAGGTATATCAGGTACAAAAGACGATTCTGAATTGAAAAAAATAGTTAAAGAATTTTCTGAATTACTTAAAACCGTTAAAACAGAAAAATTACATAAGCTCTTTATCAATAGTGGGAACGGAACAAAATATGGTAAATTTGAGGCAATCAAAGAACAAGTCAGTGCTTATAGGCAATCAAAACGCATTACAAATGAAGAAATCAATGCTGAATATCTAAAGCACATTAAATCACTTCTTGATTGTGACTATGACAGTTTAAGCAAAAATGTTAGAACGATGATTGAAACACTGATGCAACAGCCAGCATCTTTAGACCCTTATAAGCTGTGTACTCATAGGCAAGGTGTAGCTGCGATGCTACTAAATTTTGGTGCTAGCAGTCAGAAAGCGGATCCGAAGGAAATGCCTGAAAAGCACAGTGTTTCACCCGACTCTTCATTAAGAGTACCTGAACCTCAAAGTAATGAGCAAGAACTTGCCGGACCATTCGGACCATTCAGCGTTGAGTTTACTGTTGAAGCACAGTTGCCAACGTCGGAGGAGGAGGTTGAACGCCCAAATTTACCACCGTCAAGAAAAAAAGAGACCGCTGATGCAAAAAAAGAGACCGCTGATGCAAAGAATCAAACGGAATTATTAGTAGAAGAGCGGGCTAATGAAATAAAAGAACCGCGAAATGGACACAAACAGGCTGTCCCCGATCCACGTATCCATGAAGAGGCTCAGCCATCAGAACCCAAAGAGCAGAATAAAGAAGCGCCGCCTGAAGCGAGAACAGGAATAGGAGGGTGGCAAAAGAATGATAAAGGGAAATGGGTACAGCTTAATGCACCCAAAAAAGTGGTTCTTTCACCTGGATCATCAGGATGGGGGATGGGACCCAATGTACCACGAGTTCAACCACAGGTCGGTAATCGTTTTTGATGATTATTTATACATGAACTGAGTAAAAAAGATGGCTTGTGCAGCGGTAGCGAGCGGAGTAGAGTCGGTATTTCGTCAGGTTAACGCATATCGAGTCCTTTGATCACAAGGTGAAGCGACAGCGCATAGGAGCAGGGTTTAAATGTATCATTATTATATTGATTCACCTCCAGGGTTTGCTACCCGATTTTTGCAGATACAGGCAAGCGAAATCGGCATTAAACGTATTGACTTTGTTAATGAAAAAACCGTTGAGGTGAAGCCTACTTCTCTATTGCTACATTGTGTCGATGAGCTAGAAAAGTATTTTGCCGGAAAACTGAAAACATTTACTGTTGCTCTCGATCCTGGCGGGACTGATTTTCAGAAAAAAGTATGGTGTGAATTACAAAAAATAAAATTTGGCGAAACCTGGAGCTATAAACAACTGGCATTAGCTGTTGAATCGGCGAATTATTGTCGAGCCGTCGGTGCTGCCAATGCGAAAAATTTGATTGCGATTATCATTCCATGCCACCGCGTGATAGGTAACAATGGCCATCTTACTGGCTACGCAGCAGGATTAACCATCAAACAGTGGTTGATTGAGCATGAAGGCTCCGGTGACAAAATTACATGCCAAGCAAACGGGTAATGTGTTCCTTGAATATCAGGGTAAGCGCAGCAGCAACGATGAACCATTGTACACGATCAAATTTCGATTCAAGTTTATCAAAACGTTTTATCGTTTCTTGTTTAAAGTCGTTCAGTGATTTATCCGCCTGCTCAAAGCGTTTATCGACTTGTTCGAAGCGTACATCCATATCTTTACGAACTTCAGCTATTTTGGCATCAGTTTTTTCGAAACCTGCTTCCATGTCTTTGCGGACTTCTGATATTTCAGCAGACAGATCTTTGCGGACTTCGGCTATTTTAGCGTCAGTTTTTTCAAAACCTACTTCCATGTCCTTACGGACTTCGGCTATTTTAGCGTCAGTTTTTTCAAAACCTACTTCCATGTCCTTACGGACTTCAGCTATTTTAGCATCAGTTTTTTCAAAACCTACTTCCATGTCTTTACGGACTTCGGCTATTTTAGCATCAGTTTTTTCAAAGCCTGCTTCCATGTCTTTGCGGACTTCGGCTATTTTGGCATCAGTTTTTTCAAAACCTGCTTCCATGTCTTTGCGGACTTCGGTTATTTCAGCGGACAGATCTTTGCGGACTTCGGCTATTTTGGCGTCAGTTTTTTCAAATTTGGTATCTATGTCCCTATGTAAGTCATCGAGGTCACGCTTAGTCACGACGTCTACGGCTTCCTGAGACTTACGGATAACAAAAGAAATTGCTTTAGCGTGAGCTGTTAAGATGCCGGCTGTTTCAAGTTCTTCTACAACCTGTTGTGTATCAAGTGCTGCCAGTGCCATGCAAATGATCCTTTCCTAATAATTTCTTAATAATGTCAAGATACTGAATTTTTGATCTATATGCAACTCAAATCTGATAACTTAAGGAAGATATCCTGTCTAAAGAATGTAGATTAATTTATTCGATAGTTAATTGCCAGTCGGTGACGTTATTCCAATAAGCTTGTTCACGCTCAAAATCCAGCGCTAGCAAATTATTTTGCGCGAGATAGTCTTGGGGAAAACGCAATGTCCAGTGATTATCATGGGTAATTAACTGTAAACTTTCGGGTGTGGTGGTAGCTTGGCGTTGGTTGTTAAGTAGGGTACTGAGCCGTAATAGTTGAATCAGGGGCAGATAATGTTTTTTCTTAAATAGGTTGAATTTGGGCAATTCTTCTAATTTGATTGTCTTACGATGGAAACGCACCAGCATCGCCAGTAAGAGTTGTTGTTCCTGATTGAAACCCGGCAAGTTGGTGTGTTGTAGTATATAGGCTGAATGCCGTTGCATTGCACTGTGATTGATACTTAAACCTATTTCATGTAGCATCGCTGCCCATTTTAGTAGCGGTGTCAGGTGTGGTTGCACTAGTTTGCTATTTTGCATTTGCCATTGTGCATAAAGTTGTTGGCTGGTTTGCATCACGCGCCGTGCTTGATTACGATCAATATTATAATGATCAACCAGACTTTGGGCGGTACGCTGGCGAATATCCTGATGACGGAAACGTCCTTCCATCTCGTATAAAACACCTTCACGTAAGGCACTATCGGAAAAGCGCAGTGTGTTGATGGCGAGGGTGTCAAATATGCCACTGATGATGGCTAATCCAGGGATAAATATCGACCGACGATCTTCGGGCAAGCCTGGTAATTTAAGTGTGTTAACGTGATTGAATTGTAGTACTTGGTCACGCAACAATTGCAAACGTTCTACTGTGATCAGTCCATCTTTTTCGCCCATTGCCAGCAAAATTTCAGTTACCGTTTTGATGCTACCGGAAGTGCCTAACGCATATTGCCAGCCTTGGGTTTTATATTGCGAGGCGAGGGTTTCCAATTTTTGCGTTGTTGCCAGTTGGGCACGTTGAAAATTAATTTTATTGATTTCCCCATCAGGAAAGAATTTTTTCGCAAAACTGACACAACCCATAGGACGACTTTCTACTAGCAAGGGTTTAAAATCTTCGCCGATCACCAGTTCTGTCGAGCCTCCGCCAATATCGATCACTAATTTACGGCCTTTCTCTGGTTGAGTATGTTCAACACCTCTAAAAATCAGGAGAGCCTCTTCATGACCGGAAATAATTTCAATTGGATAGGGGATCACTAACGCTGCTCGTTGCAGAAAAACATCGGCGTTGGCTGCTTGTCGCAGCGCGTGTGTTGCCACGACGCGGATATTATCCGGTGAAAAACCTTGCAAACGTTCAGCAAACAATGCCAGGCAGGATAGCCCGCGTTCCATCGCTTCTTGGCTAAGCAGGTTATTGTTATCTAATCCTTCAGCCAAGTGAACCCGTTTTTTTAAACGACCCAGAACCTGAAGTGCTCCGTTAACGATACGGGCAATGACCATATGAAAACTGTTGGAGCCGAGATCGATGGCGGCAATTTCTTGTGGAATACATTTACTGTGTAGCGGCATAGTATTTTGAGTAACCGTTATTGATATTCGATGGCTTGGTACAAGCACCGAAACCCACTTATACCCATTATTGATAATGGACAAACATAAATTATTATATATTATCAACGGGAGTAGTCGTTAATCCTGTTTTTCTGGGGTATTCAGATTTTAAGATTGAAATAGGGGCCTTTAGTGTTCCACTCCAAGTAGTTAAAATTCTCTCGGCTGTAGCTTTAACTTTCCCAACAATGCCTTTGCGGGACTCACTATTATGTTCATAATGAGCCGACTCAACGAGTTTAACCAGTTCTTGATGTTGAATGTTCCCAAAGTCGTACTCGGGTAAATTAAGATGTTTAAAAACATTTGCCACTTGAATGGATACGTTGTGAGAATTTATCCACTCTTGAACTGTGGTCGAATTGAGTAACCCACAGAGATAAAAGGCCGTTTTTCTGTCGTCAAACGATGCAAAGTAAACTTTGTGATCGGGTACGTATGGGCGACTTCCTACAATTGGGACATCCGCACTACCGGCAACCGCAGCATAGAACGATGAAGACATTTCCGGCCAAATAACCTTCCAAGGTTTAAAAGTATAATCACCGACGTTATAAACGGCATGAAACGGAGCACCTTTCATTTGTCTGCGGTAAGTAGATCGATCAAGTAAAAGCTGTTGATACGACTTAAACCACGCTGATGTTTTCTTTAATCGTGGAGAGCCAAGATCCGTTTCTGCCTTCTCGTAATCAGAGTTTGAAATACCAACGTTTGGTACAAACGCATATAGTCGCTGTGCAGTGTGTTTTTCAGATGCAAACTTGAGGTAACACTCTTCAAAGTCGCCAGCCCCCTTTATCAAGGGATACAACATGTCAGGTTCAACCCATGCTTTTTTCTGAGCCGCAATGTCTTTACGTCCAGCTTCTGGTCGACTCTGAACCTGGACTGCTGTACCGTTGTCTTGAAGTATTGGGACGAAATAAACCCCGTTTAAATCTGTGGTAATTCCTTTACGGCCTTTGGTCCAAGTGCATGGTTTAGATAAATACTTAATCGCCTCAAATCGGCCAGGAGGCAAAATTGCCCAGGGAGAACCCGGTTCTTCCACGGGAAATGCCTCGTGCTCAATTGACTCAATTTGCCCTAGTACGATATCGAGAGAGTGTTTTGCGTTTATGGTACGTTTTTGTCCTGCAGAAGGTCTCCAAAGCTGATATGAAACAGGGTAGCTTGTTTGTGAAGCTGCCTTGGCAAAGAGAGCGACCGATGTATGATTACTTGCATCTTCAAAAGGTTTGAGCGCCTTCATGTCATCCACTGATAACGGCTGTAGATACATGGAATCACAGTGTTTAGGTTTAAGCTTAAATGTTCGAAAACCCGCTGATGAAGGGTTCTTGAACAAGGTTCCCGTGATGACGAACGCCAGCTTACCATCATCTTTTAGCCATTTGTCCGACACTATGTAGGTAATCATGGCGGAAATGTCGAGTTCATTACCCCCGTGCCGCTTGGTTTTTGAGAATATTCCGTAGTCTTCACATGTGGGTTTAGCTCGCTCACGATAAAGATCCGGTAATTTTGACCAGCGTACCCAGGGTGGATTGCCGATAATCAGTTCAAATTTGCCTGCTGTTGCAGACCAAAAGAAATTTCTGACAATACGAAACCAAATACCATTCCATTGTTTTTTATGGAGATGCAATACTTGGTCGTAGGTGTAGCGTAGCGGTTTTTCCCACAATTCTAATTGTTGCGGATCTATGACTTGATAGCTCGATAGTTTCTTCTTTGATTCATCGTATTCAAGGCTCTGCTCTACATCTTGCGCCATACGCTCGAAAACATCATCAAGCAGCTTGCGGTTAAACGCAAGTTCAACAGGCAAGCGGATATTAAGTTTTGCTATTTGGCTACCAATGCTATATTCAACGACAGACGTATTGCCATTAGGCAAAGACGCTGGAGAATAGACAGCATCTGCCATTAAAACAGGTACTTCAAATTCAGTGCCTGGGCATTGGGCCAGTAAATCCGCGATTTCAATTAAGAAGTTTACACGGGCTGTTTGAACTGCAAGCGGGTTGAGATCAAAACCCCATACACTGTTACATAAATTTTTTAGCGTTGTCTCAGCCGACCACGCTTTTCGCTGGGCTAATGCTCGTTTCTTGCGTATCACTGCCAACAAAAATGCACCAGAGCCACAAGTCGGATCGAGCGCTCGCTGATGTAAAATCGCATCATCGGAGGCACGACTTAGCGTGAAGTCAACCAGCCAGTCTGGTGTATAAAATTCCCCTAGGCTTTGACGCAGTTTGCCGGGAACTAACCCCTGGTATAAGTCACGTAAAACATCCCGGGTGCGCTCAAGTTTATCCAAACGGTAAAGCGACAGCATTGACAATAGACGGCGCAATGAAGGTAGTAACGAGGGTAGGATGTCGTGTCGGGCGAGATCGATATACCAGCTAAAAATGGCCTCTTCAATGAATCCATTTATCCCTGCATCTTTAAACAATGATGCGTGTTCAATCGCTTGATAAAGAAAATCTAATAACTGATCGTCACTTTTAAGTGCTGCCATGTTTTGAGCAGGTTGTTCAGATGACGTAATGCCATGGGCGGCAACGATTTCTGCCGCAAGCAGTTTGATTAACATCGAATTATAAGTATGAATGACGAACAGCCTTGCTGGAATTGAATCTTTCTCTGTACCTATCCAGCTAAATGCGAGTTCTTTATTTATGGCTTCCGCTTGCAGAACCGACATATCGGCAACCTGGCCATATAACGTTCTCCATTCTTCAAATAACATTTGAACTTTATTGTTACTACTTGCAGTGACATAGTGGTATAGGCCATCAGATAGACATTGCATAAAGGCTCTTGCATTTGATGAGCCATGCCCGAAGTCTGCAAGCAAGTTCTCGGCTGTCAACCCTTTACGGGTATCAGAACGAAAAGCATCGAGCACCATCTCCACAGAATAGGGGGAGAATGGCATGAGATGCTGTGTTTTTATCTCACCGTCTATGACCTGGGTAAAGCAAATATGCTCCCCGTCAATCGCAATACCGATGAAATCGGACTCTGGAATTCCGGTCTTTATTGATTCTTTTTGAATATAAGGTAATAAGCGCTCTTGAGATGCATTTTTAAAGGCAGGGCTACCCTTTTTACCGTTGAACAAGCCCGGTGCTTTGTACTCAATAATCACATGGTTGAGGCTGGCATCCTTTCGCTCTCGTTCAGCATTTAAGTGGAGCCCGGTTTCATCTTCAATCGCTTTATTCCATGTATACCGAACTTCTTCTTCGCCTTGCCATGGCTTTAAGCGTTTTTCCTGGATCGCATCGTAAGTGGACTGATTCATTACGAACTGCCTTGTGATGGGTTTGTGCAATGCAATATTACATGAGACTGACTGCAAAACCTATTGCGCGGCGTCTTTTTCTGGCTGTTCTAACAGCACTTTGCGCCCGTACTTTGCGCTTATTGCCGCGAGGCACATAACGATTACTCAGTTCTTTATCAAGATAACGGGCTTTGACTGTGTCGCTAAACAACAAATCCAAAATGTCTAATACTCGTTGTTTAAGCCGTACATCGAGTATAGGAACGGCGACTTCAATCCGGTAATTGATATTTCTGGTCATCCAGTCGGCAGATGATAGATAAACTAACTTATCGCCTTTATTTTCGAATACATAGACGCGATCATGTTCTAAAAACTGATCAACAATACTGATGACCTGAATATTATCACTGATACCGGCTATATTGGGTATCAGTGAGCATATACCTCGTATTAATAAGCGAATTTGCACACCAGCACTCGAAGCACTGTACAATTTGTCGATCAATCCGTGATCTTCTAGGTTATTAATTTTCAGTTTAATGGCTGCATTTTTTCCATTTTTGGCATGGATAATTTCTTGATCGATTAACTGATATAACATTAACCGTGAGTTTTGCGGTGAGGCCATTAAATGATCGAATTTAACCGGACGGTAAGGATTTTCGATAAAACTAAATACACGGCGTACTTCATTAGTAATACGTGCATCTACTGTTAACAAGGAATAATCGGTATAAAGGCGAGCGGTTTTTTCGTTAAAATTACCGGTACCTATGTGTGCATATCTGATAATTTGCTCATTTTCATAGCGAGATATTAAAAACAGTTTGGCATGAATTTTTAGGCCAGGTGCCGAGAATATAACTTGCACTCCCGCTGCCGTCAGGCTTTTTGCCCAATAGATATTCGCTTCTTCATCAAAGCGGGCTTGTAATTCCACGACTACCGTGACTTTTTTACCGTTATGTGCAGCATGGATCATGGAATCAATAATACGTGAATCTTTTGCTACTCGATAAATATTGATTTTAATCGCAAGGACACTCGGATCGAAGGAAGCTTCGCGCAATAGCTCCAGGACGTGTTCAAAGGTGTGGTAAGGATAATACAATAAAATATCCTGTTCGCGGATCGCATCGAAACTATTACGGAATTGATTGAAACGACTATGTCGTAAGCGGGGCATTGGGCGATGAAGTAAATTGTTTTTGCCAACATTGGGGAAATTGATAAAGTCTTTAAAATTGTGGTAACGCCCGCCAGCAATCACCGAGTCGTCATTAGAGATCGCCAGTTTTTTGCGCAACAGCGCCACCATTTTTTTGGGCATATCCTGTTGATAAACAAAGCGCACTGGTTCTGCGGTCAGACGCTGTTTTAAGCTGGATGACATCAGCTCCAATAGGCTGGATTCCATTTCTGTGACTAAATCGTATTCGGCATCACGGGTCATTTTCATCGAATAGGCGTGTAAGGCATCGTAATCGAAAAAGCCTTTGAAAATTTCATCGAGGCAATAACGTAGTATATTATCCAGTAGTATGATGGGCTTGCGGCGCCGAGGTGCATCGGGGGGTAAATTAACAAAACGTGGCGCTTTATCTGACGGGATTTCTAGCAGTGCATATTTTGTATCGGCACCGTGAATAATTTCGACTGCCAGATAGGTATAATCGTCTTTTAGGAACTGTACCAGGTCGGTATCATGGTTGATCAAAATCGGCGTGACATGTTGCCTCAGACACTGTTTAAAATAGTATCGCAACCAGATTTGTTGATTTTCTGAAATTTGTCGTTCATTAACCAAAAATATTTGTTTACGTGCCATCTCCAATAACAATTCGTTATATAGGCTATCGAAGGCCTGTTCGGCCGTGACGACTTTGACCTGAATTTTTTTTAGCAAATGGCGCGACGCGACGCGTGAACCCTGTTCTTCGCTAATCAAGATATGCTTTTTTAATTCGGCAAAACGCACCTTATAAAATTCATCCAGATTATTGGAATAAATGCCAAGGTAACGCATTCGCTCAATCAGTGGGTTATTTTTGTCTGTCGCTTCTTGCAGTACTCGTTCATTAAAAGACAACCAGCTCAGTTCTTTCTCGGTGTAGAGTTTTTCCTGACTCATGGTGACTCCGTTAATTTCGGTGGCAGTGTCTGGAAACTGATAAGGATCTCGCCATATTAACGCAGTATCTCCCTACCTTGGGTAGGGAGAGTAGGTGGTGGTAATATTAATCATCGAGAAAACTACGTAGCACCTCGGAACGGCTTGGATGACGCAGTTTACGCAATGCTTTGGCTTCAATCTGGCGGATACGTTCACGGGTAACATCAAACTGTTTGCCCACTTCCTCTAAGGTATGGTCAGTGTTCATATCGATACCAAAACGCATACGCAGCACTTTTGCTTCACGGGCAGTAAGACCTGCCAGTATGTCATGAGTCGCTGAACGCAAACTTTCGGAAGTCGCCGATCCGAGCGGTAACTCTTGCACGGTATCTTCGATAAAATCACCCAAATGTGAATCTTCATCGTCGCCGATCGGGGTTTCCATTGAGATCGGTTCTTTGGCGATTTTCAGCACCTTGCGGATTTTATCTTCTGGCATTAGCATGCGTTCTGCTAATTCCTCTGGTGTTGGCTCTCGTCCCATTTCCTGTAGCATCTGGCGTGAGATACGATTGAGTTTGTTAATGGTTTCAATCATATGCACTGGGATACGGATGGTACGCGCTTGATCAGCAATCGAACGGGTAATCGCTTGACGGATCCACCAGGTAGCGTAAGTAGAAAATTTATAACCACGGCGATATTCAAATTTGTCAACCGCTTTCATTAAACCAATGTTGCCTTCTTGAATCAGATCAAGGAACTGTAAGCCACGATTGGTATACTTTTTAGCAATTGAGATCACCAAACGTAAATTAGCCTCTATCATTTCTTTTTTCGCACGCCGTGCTTTGGCTTCACCGATCGACATACGGCGGTTGATGTCTTTAGCCTGTTCGATGGTCAAACTGGTTTCTTCTTCGATATGGCGTAATTTTTGCAGGTTACGTTTTACCTCATCGGCAACGTTGTGCAATTTTTTAGACCAGCTTTTACCCATTTCCAAGGCATTTTCGAACCAGGTCTCATCGGTTTCGTTATTAACAAACAGGGTAACGAAGATTTTCTTTGGCATTTCGCACTGGTCAACACAGAGTTTCATGATGATACGTTCCTGGGTACGAACGCGATCCATCATTGAACGCATATTGTTGACCAGATAGTCAAATTGCCTCGGTACTAGCCGGAAATGTTTAAATATTTCTGAAAGTTTCAGGATCTCAGCGGCAGTATCGGCGTGGTTACGACCATTCTTTTTAATTTCTTTCCTAGTATTTTCATATTGTTCACGCAGTTCGCTGAATTTTTCCTGTGCCAACTCGGGATCAACACTGTTATCGGTTTCAGCATCATCGTCATTGTCTTCATCACTCTCGTCGTTATCCACCATTTCTTCAGCGGATAATTCAGAACCAACATGGGTGGCGGTCGGTGCAATATCTTCTTGTGCGTTAGGATCGACAAAGCCGGTTATCAGATCGGACAGTCGGGCTTGATCCGCGGCAACACGGTCATACTGCTCTAACAGATAAGTAATAGCTTCAGGGTACTCAGCAACTGAACACTGTACCTGATTGATCCCTTCTTCAATACGTTTGGCAATATCAATCTCGCCTTCTCGTGTCAGGAGTTCAACAGTGCCCATTTCACGCATATACATGCGTACGGGATCGGTTGTTCGCCCAATTTCAGCTTCAACACTGGATAACACCTGTGCCGCCGCTTCTACGGCGTCATCATCGGTGTCAGTGGTATTTTCGGCTAACATC
Organism: Candidatus Fukatsuia endosymbiont of Tuberolachnus salignus; assembly: GCF_964030845.1. Taxonomy (NCBI): domain Bacteria; kingdom Pseudomonadati; phylum Pseudomonadota; class Gammaproteobacteria; order Enterobacterales; family Yersiniaceae; genus Candidatus Fukatsuia; species Candidatus Fukatsuia endosymbiont of Tuberolachnus salignus. The sequence goes on along the minus strand of NZ_OZ034983.1, from coordinate 1,757,623 downwards.
AAATCATCAGCATCAGGTGCTTCTTCCAGCACTTGTATGCCCATGTCATTAATCATCTGGATGATATCTTCAATCTGTTCGGAATCGACGATGTCTTCCGGCAGATGGTCATTGACCTCAGCATAGATCAAATAGCCTTGCTCCTTACCACGGGTGACAAGTAGCTTTAGCTGTGACTGCGGGTTTTGCTCCATAAGACGGTATCCACGCTTGCGAGTATATTTGGGTTGGTGTCGGTCGGCGAAGCTGCCAACAATAACATTTGGGGCTTTTTAGATCACCGCTGCCCACTATGGCGGCCAGTGCAGAGGAACATCCTCGCATTTATCGGCAATTAAGCCGTTATATATTTCATTTTTTTTCCTCGCGCCTCATTGATCAGACGAACCTCTTCACGTTCTTCAGCATTTAAGCCATATGTCGTCCGGGCGCGGGCAATTAAAATATCTAATCGTTCTTCCAGTGCTGAATCAAAAAGATGGTTCAACGCATCTCGAAAGGTTATTTCGACGATCTCTTCTACCTCTATGGTGTTCCAAGTTGCTAATTTTTCAAGCTGCTTGCTAAATTTATCACCACGATATTGCTCCAGCAGTTGACCGGTATTCAAACCCGGCTGGGCAAGACAGGTTTCCACCAACTCGATAAACAAGGACAAACCGGCTAATTTCGCTTGTTTTATTCCTTGTAACGAGGGCACCAGTGTCGCCAGATGTGGATATTGCACCAGCAATGCAATAAGTATACGCATGGTTGTTGGTTTTAGCTGCGGCCGTGGGTAGCCATTAACATTTTTAGCACGCTTAGGCATCAGCTTATCTAAAAGATGATCATCCAGAATACCCAATTTATTACCTAATTGCTGGCGTAGGTAGAGTCGTAACGTTTCACCTGGCACCTGAGCAATTAATGGTAGCGCTAAGGCGCTCAGTTTAGCACGCCCATCAGGGCTGCTCAGATCGACCTGTAGTATCAGTGTTTCAAACAGGAACTGAGAGAGCGGTAGCGCCTGTTCCATACGTTGTTCAAAGGCCGCTTTTCCTTCTTTACGCACCAGGGTGTCGGGATCTTCACCTTCGGGCAAAAACATAAAGCGTAGCTGACGTCCATCATTTAGATAGGGAAGCGCTGTTTCCAATGCTCGCCAAGCGGCATCCCTTCCGGCTTTATCACCGTCATAACAGCAAATGACATTGTCTGTGGTGCGAAATAATAACTGGATATGTTCCGCAGTGGTTGCCGTTCCAAGTGATGCGACCACATAATTAATACCAAACTGCGCCAAAGCCACCACATCCATATATCCTTCAACGACTAATAAGCGTGCCGGATTAGGTTGTTTGACCTGTGCTTCATACAAGCCGTAGAGTTGGCGACCTTTATGAAAAATCTCTGTTTCAGGTGAATTTAGATACTTAGGCATACCATCGCCAAGAACACGACCACCAAAAGCGATGATACGACCGCGTTTATCGCGGATCGGGAACATAATACGTCCACGAAACCTGTCGTAGCTGTGTCCTGTGTCACCCTGTTCTGCGTGACTACGCCCCGTATCATTAGTCACCAACATGCCGGTTTTGTTCAGTGTTGCACGGTTTTCCCTGTTGTTGCCAAAACGTTTTACCAGGTTATCCCAGCCCACAGGAGAGAAACCAATAGCAAAGTGCTGGATAACCTCTTTACTCAATCCGCGTTGCTCAAGATAGTGGCAAGCAGAGCGTGCTGACGGGCTATTGAGTGATTGCTGATAAAACTCGCCTATTTGTTCCATCAATGGATAAATATTTTGTCGTTGCTGGTGCTCGATGTGGTTAGCAGCGGTTCCATCTTCGTAAAGCACAGCCACCCCGTTGATAGTGGCTAATTCCTCAATGCTTTCGACAAATTGCAGGCGATCATAATGCATGAGAAAATCTATCGCATTACCGTGAGCACCACAGCCGAAGCAATGATAAAACTGTTTGTCGCTATTGACGGTGAACGAAGGTGTTTTCTCATGGTGGAATGGGCAACACGCGAGATAATTTTTGCCCTGTTTCTTCAGCTTTACCCGAACCTCGATCAGATCGACGATATCGGTACGGGCCAGCAACTCATTGATAAATAAACGTGGAATGCGTCCAACCATAATGCCTTTGTTCGCCAGTTTACCAAACGAGAACAAGCCGTACATCCCTCTCGGAAAGCACGGCCGCCTTTCTTATGCAACGAAAACGGGTAAAGAATAATCAAATGGTGAGATTTTTTGCCCTTAAAAATCAATATAGACGAGTACGGCGCGTGGCCTCACGAGCAACTTGCTTCATTTTACGCTTTGTTGCAGAAGCTTTAGCTCGTTTCCTTTCGGTAGTGGGTTTTTCATAGAACTCACGACGACGAACCTCAGACAAAACCCCTGCTTTTTCGCAAGAACGCTTGAAACGGCGAAGAGCCACGTCGAAGGGCTCATTTTCACGTACTTTAATTACCGGCATGTACCGCGATCCTCAGTAAAATCGATTTGCGGCTGATCACAGAGACCAGCATCTTTCAAAAATAGTGCGCGATCTTACTGCATTGGAAGCGCTTTTGTAAAGCACCACCGTAGACGTCCGTACTAAAATGAAGACGACTATAGACAAATCAGCCTGTGATAAACTGCGGACAGGAGCATTGTGAGTATCCTGTTCTTGGAATGCAAGTGGGTTAGGCAATATACCCTTCGCCTTTCAAGTTACGGCGGTGTTGGCTGCTCGCACTCATCCCAGTCATGTACCACCTGGATTCGATTGATTGCCGCCTTGCCGTAACTCGAAATTCATTGGGTATAGACTTCTTGCAAAACTTCCTGTGTGCTGCAAGCGACGTACTGCAAATTCTGCGTTACCTGGTGCTCGTAATCCTCCTGTACTCGCATGTACACTGGGTTGTTGCGCGCCAGGTGCCTTGATTTCGCAGCACTTACTACGGTTTTGCAAGAAATTTAATAGAGTTAGGAATGATGGAAAAAATAAAGCGCGTTTTGGGTATAGAGACCTCCTGTGATGAAACAGGTATTGCCGTGCATGACGGTGAAAAAGGTCTGTTAGCTAATCAATTATATAGTCAAGTAAAATTACATGCTGATTACGGTGGCGTTGTTCCTGAATTGGCTTCCCGTGATCATGTACGAAAAACGGTGCCACTCATCCAGGCAGCGCTACAGGAGGCCAAGCTCAGTGGAAAAGATATTGATGCTGTTGCTTATACTGCGGGGCCTGGGCTGGTGGGCGCATTATTAGTGGGGGCGACCGTGGGTCGCGCGTTAGCTTTTGCCTGGCAAGTCCCCGCGGTGCCGGTGCATCATATGGAAGGTCATTTACTTTCTCCGATGCTGGAAAACCCCGCGCCATCTTTTCCTTTTATTGCGTTACTGGTTTCAGGGGGGCATACCCAACTTATCAGCGTAACGGCTATCGGTGAATATCAACTTTTGGGCGAATCTGTGGATGATGCTGCCGGAGAGGCTTTCGATAAAACCGCAAAATTATTAGATTTGGATTATCCCGGTGGTGCCATGCTATCGCGTCTCGCCGAGCAGGGAAACGCGAAACGTTTTATCTTTCCACGACCTATGACCGATCGTCCCGGTCTTGACTTCAGTTTTTCCGGTTTAAAAACATTTGCAGCTAATACTATTCACACTAATAATAACGACGATCAAACCCGTGCTGACATTGCGCGTGCATTTGAAGATGCGGTCATCGATACGCTAGCGATAAAATGCCAGCGGGCGCTCGATCAAAGCGGCTTGACTCGTTTGGTGATTGCCGGGGGGGTGAGCGCCAATCGAACACTTCGATTGAAGTTAGCTGAAATGATGCATCAACGCGGTGGCGAGGTATTTTACGCCAGGCCGGAGTTTTGTACGGATAATGGTGCGATGATTGCCTACGCGGGGTGGGTTCGGTTGAAAATGAATGCGGGTACAGAGAATGATCTTAGCATTGCTGTAAGACCGAGGTGGCCGTTGTCGGAATTATCTGTATTGTAATCAGAATCATGATGCTGTATGTAATTAAATGGTGTATTTTAGAGAGATTAAATCTTATGGAAGTATATTTAAGTAGCCGGTGGGGTGGCGAGAAAGTAATCTCAAGTGATGTAGTAGAGAAAATAAAAAATGACGAGTCTGTCACTATGGGTATATGGGAAAAAATAAAGGATTGGTTTTTTGATACTCACCGTGCAGATGCTTATAAGCATCTCCGAACCTTCTTGCATGCTACATCGACAACTGAAAAAATACATGCTTTTCTCAGTTTAAAAAGCCTAGCTCCAGAAGGGAGGCGAAGCTTTTTCAAGATAGAGAAGAGTGCTGAATTAAATAGTTTTGATCTATCGATAGAAACAAAAGATAACGCAGATTCAGTTAAACAGACTATAAGCTTTTCGAATTACAGCGAATCTAGTTCATTCAATAAGTCAAAATTTAGAGAAAACCTTTTCAAGGAAGATTCCCCTGACTTATTAGGAGAATATATTACATGTATTTCAGTAGAAGAAAAAATAAAATTAGCTGAAGAATATATATTATACTCTTTAAAGAATGATGATCTTGTAAAAACTTGCCAAGTTATTAAATCTCTTCTCGGTAAAGAATGTAATATTGGGGTATGCAACGTACTTGTCTTAAAGAGTCTAGAATATGAAAAATATACGGTATTTTCTGAAACTATGAAACACCTTGTTGATCAAAAACAAGATACTCTATTTGAAAAAATCATGCTCGAAAACATTGAGCATAAGCACGGAAAAAATGATGAAGCAGTACGTTCGGCATTCAATTGGCTTATCGAAGGAAATAATACGTTTACAGACGGAGAAAAAATCAAAATAATATTTGACGTATTAGAAAAATGTACGCTAAAGGCTATCGAAAAAGGAAAATTAAGCTTATCCGGAGAATTCACGCAATTTTTCTTGAAAAACAAAAAATCTGGGGCATTCGAACGGATCATGGAATGTCTTATGCAAAAAGGTGTGTCATCATTCGTAGATGTTATATCCCCCTTGTTCAAAAAATGTGGCACCGAAACATTAGTAAAATGCCTGAGAGATTCTACCCGTACATGTTTTTTTAAGAATGATAGTTTTATTAATGGGCTAGGTGATAAGGTATTCGTCGACCATAGTAGTGAATGCGGTTATGTATTTGTAAAATTTTTTGAGGTTTTTGTAAAGCTTGTAAATAATGGAAAAGAAAATGGTAGAACTCCTGATGATTCTACTGTAAAAAAGATGAGAGAACATATAAAAAAGATATGTAGACTGAATAATTCTGTAACTACAACAGAACAAGATAACCTATTTAAGGAATTTTTAGAGAAGTTCTCCAAATATGAGCAAACTGCAGCGTTCAGTTGGGAGGACCAGTCCTAAGCGACTGGGTAAACAGAGAATACCCCAATGGATATCGTATTTATTGAACAACTCTGTGTCATGACCACCATTGGTGTTTATGACTGGGAACAACGCATTCGCCAGAAATTAATTTTTGACATCGAAATAGGCTCGGATAACCGTAAAGCTGCCGCCAGTGATGATGTTAAAGATTGTTTGAATTACGCGGAGATCAGTGAGGCTGTTCTGCAACACGTAGAAAAAAATAGTTTTGCACTGGTAGAACGGGTCGCGGAGGAGGTTGCTGAGTTGTTATTAACGCGTTTTCCCTCATCTTGGGTACGGATAAAAGTTAGCAAATCAAACGCAGTGCCGCAGGCTAAGCATGTCGGGGTGATTATTGAACGCCGATCGTGCTCGAATATTGAGATGAATACATAAAAGACATCTTTTTTGAGCGTGAAGCGTTGTGTATGGTTACCAACGGGGTATGATTTAACGTCATACCCCGTGTTAGTTTTTGAATCATCCGACGAGGGTTGTATACCCTTCGCCTTTCAAGTTACGGCGGTGTTGGCTGCTCCCACTCATCCCAGTCATGTACTACCTGGATTCGATTGATTGCCGCCTTGCCGTAACTCGAAATTCATTGGGTATATACGACGGAGAGATCATTGCGGTTTTGCAAGAAATCTAATGAAAATACGTGCCTAAAGAAAGGAGAGTGCGTAAATGGCATTGGTAGCCTTTGATACACAAGAATTTGTAGAAACACTTGAAACGGCGGGTCTGTCTATAAAGCAGGCTCGAGCAATTTCCCTCGTTGTTCGTCAATCTCATGAAGCTGTAGATGTTGTGACCAAGCGTGATCTTGATGAAATAAGTAAGGACTTATCGGGTGAGATTGTTGAAGTTCGTAAAAATATAGTGGCACAGTCTGAAAAAATCGACGCCAAAATAGAGCTGGTTTATAAAGATTTATCTGCTGAGCTCGCGTCAGTTCGTAAAGACTTGTCTATTGAAATGGTGTTGGTTCGTAAAGATCTGTCTGCTGAGATAGTGGAAGTCCGTAAAGATATACAGACATTGTCCGAGAGGACTGATGCTCAGATAGAAAGTGTTCGTAAGGATATGGATGTACGCTTTGAACAGGTTGATAAACGTTTTGAGCAAATTGATAAACGCTTCGATCAAACGGATAAGCGTTTTGATAAGCTTGAATCTAAATTCGATCGTATGCAATGGTTTATTGTCGCTGCTGCACTTGGACTGATATTCAAAGAACATATTGTCCGCTTGTTTGGACTCTGATCTGCCTCTCTCTCAACAGTACCAAAATTATGCTAACTGATGTGAAAATGGTTTTTTGTCTTTTTTCCATTGGGCTAAGGCCAGTTGGCGGCGATGTTTCAGTTCATCCGCAATAGCGCTGCCTTGTAAACCACTGGCGATCACTGCTTGTACCGGTATTGCCTCGGCTATGCGAAAAGCGTTGCGCAAGTAGTCGCCCTGTGGGTAGAGGTTGTCTTCAAACCCAGTACGGCCGCGTGCGTCGGCTTCACTGATTAAAATCATTTGCTCCAAACGATGTGGTTTACGCCAGGCATCGATGGCATCGAACAATTTCAGTAAGGTTTCGGGTCGTAATTTATTGACTGTATGAATCAGATCATGATATTCCGCTGCTAACTTGGCTAGCTCACGTATTGAAGCAGGTACTTTTAAACGTTGGCATAATTGCTCGACCAACTTTACCCCTGCCGAACCATGACCGTGGTGACGAGGCCAAAGCTCTTTAGCCGTTAGCCCCTTACCAAGGTCGTGACAGAGTGCCGAGAAACGCACTTCTATTTGTGTGCTCAAGCAGGCGGCGATGGCCAGTGTCATCAGTGTATGGACGCCGGTATCAATTTCAGGGTGCCATTTGGCGGGGGCGGGTACGCCAAATAGTGCGTCGATTTCAGGAAACAACACGGCCAGCGCCCCGCAATCACGCAATACTTGAAAATACTTATGTGGGCTTTGGCTGAGCAATGCTTTTTCGGTTTCTTGCCAAACCCGCTCTGCGACCAGATCGGATAGCTCACCGTCGTTGACCATTTTTGTCATTAGCGTGAAGGTTTCTGAGGCAATGGTAAAACCCAAATGTGCAAAGCGCGCGGCGAAGCGCGCTATTCGCAGCACACGCAGCGGATCTTCAGTAAAAGCGTCAGAAACATGACGTAACACGCGGTTGGCGAGATCTTTTTCACCTTGATAGGGATCGATTAATTCGTTGTCCTCATCATTGCGTGCCATCGCGTTGATCGTGAGATCCCGTCGGCGTAAATCTTCTTCTAGTGTGACGTCCGGTGCCGCGTAACAGGTAAAACCCGTGTAGCCGTGACCGGACTTACGTTCCGTACGTGCTAAGGCGTATTCTTCTCGAGTAATGGGATGGAGAAAAACGGGGAAGTCTCTGCCTATTTGTTGATAGCCTAAAGAAAGTAATTTTTCGGGGGTTGCATTGACGACCACCCAATCTCGTTCACTGATTGGCAGGTTTAACAAACTGTCACGAACAGCACCACCGACCAGGTATATATTCATAATTATACTCCTTAGAAGCTATTCGAAATCTCTTGTGCTCGTTGAGACTTCGTCAAAAACACGCTCAACATGCTCATTTCTTTGTTGTATACAAAGAATAAACTGCGTTTTTTCGCCCATTTTTTCCTCTTCTGAGCACAGTGAAAAAGATTTGGAACAGGCTCTAACAGGAAATTTAATTCATCCAGCGATTCTTTTGTTTACGACTGGGGATGAGATGTGGCAGTAATAAACCTAACATTAAGCCGCTGCCGGCCACGCCACCGCCGTACATAAACCATTGCAAAATAACAGCTCGTTGTTTGTCATCTTGTTGTTGATTGACAGCATTCACTTTTTTTTGTGCCACCACGAGTTGATGTTGCAGGACTTCATTTTCATGTTTTAATTCATCGATGATATCGTCACTGGATGCCACTTTCTGTTGCATTTCTGCGGTACGTTGATTCCAGCTTTCATCGATATTATGTAGTTGCTCGGTTAGGCTGCTTACTTTTTGTTCCAGCTCAGGAAGTTTAACGCGTAAGCTAGGCAATGGGCTAAGTTGATCGAGAGGGAGCCAGACAATACGGCCTTTCGAGTCGCGAATTTGACCATAATTCTCATCGTGATTAACATCGAGTAGCGTGACTTCATCACCGGCATTCAGGGAGCCAATGATACGATATTGGCTACCAGGGCCGCTATGGACATAGGTAATGAGTGAATCGGAAATATAACGCTTTTCTTCCGCTGTTGCTCCCCAAGAAAGACCTAACATCAGCATAGCGAAACAAATCAGGGATAATTTCTGCATGGTATCATCATCTATTAGTGGATTTATAAAATAGACTTTTGCAAAACCTATTAGGTGGTGCGAATTCTGCGTTGGGCAGCGCTCGCAATCCTCATATACTGCGCGTACCACAGCGCTTGCCGCGTGCCAGGTGGCCTTTTGAATTAACGAACAACGATTTTGCAAGAAGTCTAATGTACAAAACGATAGTAGAGGCTTAAGTGTGTTGATGCAATGAATAAAGCAGCTCTATCATTAATCCGATTTAAGAATTTGTACTGCCTTTTTAGCTTTTACTCTAGCAATCGCCGCGGCAATCGTGGCTTGGCGTACATCTGCCTGTTCTGTGGTGTTTTCTGTCTTCGGTTCGACTGATGTTTGAGGTGTTGCGGCTGTACCGATGAGGAGGCTGTTAGCTACTAATGGTGGTGATTGTGTGGTAACAACCGTTGCTTTCGTTGCGGGTTGACGCTGTGCACGTGCTTGTTTCTCTCGATCCAGACGCGTCTTTTTCGCTTCAAACCGTGTTTTAGCGGCGGCTGCACGACTCATTTCCTGATCCAATGCCTGTATCTCTGCTTTTTCCTGTCGGTAATATTGCACTAATGGAATATGACTCGGGCAGACATAAGCACAGGCACCGCATTCGATGCAGTCAAACAAATTATGATCACGGGCTTTTTCGTGTTCTGCGCCGCGACTGAACCAATAAAGTTGCTGCGGTAGTAGTCCGGCTGGACAGGCATCGACACAAATCCCACAACGGATACAGGGTTGCTCTGGTTCGGAGAGTGCGATTTCGGTGGTGTCAGGTGCTAAAATGCAATTACTGATTTTAACAATCGGGACATCTTGGCTCGGCAGTGTAAACCCCATCAATGGCCCTCCCATAATCAGTATTGGCCTAGGCTGCGCTTGAAAGCCTGCTTGTGCCAGTAAGTGGCGTACCGGTGTACCGAGCCGCACCCAAAAATTCCCCGGGCTGGTTAAGGCATCACCGGTTAAAGTGACCACCCGTTCGATCAACGGTTCGCCATCAATAATGGCTCGTTTTATGGCAACCACAGTCGCGATATTTTGCATCAATACACCAATAGAAGACGAGTGTTTGCCACGAGGGATCTCCATCCCAGTGAGAATTTTGGTTAATTGTTTTGCTCCACCAGAAGGATATTTAGTGGGTATTACCCGCAGCTGTATATTTTGCGGTTGTGTCATAGGTGGTTGTGCCGTTTGTAGCTTCCCGGTCTGTAGCTGCATAGACTGTAACTGAGTTGCTTCTTCTTTGCTCAATGCCTGTTTGAGCGCCGCAATGGCGGCAACTTTATTATCTTCAATGCCAATCAGCACCTGCATCGGTTGCAATATGTGCAGCAGAATGCGAATGCCGACGACAATCTCATCAGCATGTTCCTGTATTAGGCGATCATCAGCAGTAATATAGGGTTCACATTCGGCTGCATTGATAATGAGAGTGTGGTTATTTTCTAGCGCACTGGTGAGTTTAGTGGCAGAAGGAAAACCGGCACCACCTAGCCCGGCAATGCCTGCGTGGTGAATACGTTCCAGTAATTGTTGAGCGCTGAGCTGTTGATAATCGATCTGCGGATAACGCTGATACCAGGTATCCTTGCCATCAGCAGTAATTTGTACACATTGCTCAGCTAAGCCAGAAGGATGGGCGATGATGTGTGCTCCGATGGTGCTGATGATACCCGATGTAGGCGAATGAACCGGCAAATTATCATCATGAATTGCTGTTAATGGTTGCCCTTTTAGTACTGATTGACCTACATTGACCCGGATCTCAGCTGGCGATCCTGCATGTTGTCGCAGGGGAACAATAAAGTGTTCCGGTAAGGAAGCGGTGCGTATCGGCACTGTACTCGATTGTAATTTCATATCAGGGAGAGGGATCCCTCCGGTGAAATTCCAGACTTTATCTTTATTATTGTGAGCCCCAAATAGCTTAAACATGTTGCTCCGTATCTATTATTTTTACTGCAATGGGATGAGATGGCTTGTTTTTTATTGGAGCCGTTTCTATAAGGCTGGTTTTTGTAGAGTGAGTTTCTATAGGGACTGTTTTTACCGGGATACGAGTCAGATCCCACTTCCAATTAGCGGTAGTGGTGATAACGGGCCTCATTTCAATACAATCGGTGGGGCAGGGGGCAACACAGAGATCACAACCGGTACAAAAATCGGTTAGTACGGTATGCATGGCGCGAGTGGCCCCAACGATAGCATCAACGGGGCAAGCTTGAATGCATTTTGTACAGCCGATGCAATTGCTTTCATCAATAAAAGCGACTTTACGTGGCGGATGAGTCACGCTTTCATCACCATCAAGCGGTTGTGGTTCTACACCTAGCAACGCTGCCAGTTTCAGCATCACCTGTTCGCCGCCGGGGGCGCATTTGTTAATTTTTTCACCGTTATTTGCTACCGCTTCAGCATAAGGACGACAACCCGGGTAGCTACATTGACCACACTGGCTTTGTGGCAGAAGTTTATCAACCTGCTCAATAATAGGATCTTGCTTTACTTGAAAGCGCCGCGCAGCGAATCCCAGAATGCCCCCACAGAGCAGCGCCAATACGCTTAAAGCGGCAATAGCAAGCCATAACGACGACATCAAAATTTCACCAAGCCCGTAAAGCCCATAAATGCCAACGACATCAATCCGGCGGTGATTAATGCGATGGGCGGGCCTCGAAAGGGCAACGGGACATCGGCGAGTGCCAGTCTTTCACGGATGGCCGCAAAGAGTACCATTACCAAAGAAAAGCCGACGGCAGCACTGAAACCGTAAACTGCAGACTGCAGGAAATTATGGGATTGATTGATATTCAGTAAAGCGACACCCAGTACAGCACAATTGGTGGTGATCAAGGGTAAAAATATCCCCAGTAGTCGATACAACACGGGGCTGGTTTTACGTACCATCAGCTCAGTGAATTGCACCACCACGGCAATAACCAGAATAAAAGTCAGTGTACGCAAATACACCAGACCCAAAGGTAACAGGATAAAGCTGTTTACCATCCAGGAACAAATCGACGCCAGTGTTAACACAAAAGTGGTAGCTAACCCCATACCAATGGCCGTCTCCAGTTTTTTGGAAACTCCCATGAATGGGCACAGGCCAAGGAACTTGACCAGTACGAAATTATTTACCAAAACGGTACCAATAAAAAGGAGTAAGTATTCTGTCATTCTCTGTCACGCCTGGAAAAAGTAGCGCCTAAAAAATTAGGCTATCTATTATCCAGGATCGCTGACTTGACGACAACAAATGAATTGATTGCCTTACCGCATGAGACCTCGTTAGAGGGATCTATTTTTTATTTTTCAGGACCATGGTTTTATTTCCTTTTGAGGATAGCGTTACTAATCAGCATGGCTATCGATGATAGCGTTTTGAGTCCCCCAGCTCCTATTGCTTTTAGTGTGTCGCTTGCCCAAGCGCTCGCCGCTTTTAGCTGTAGTTTATCTGCTATCCAAGAGACACCGATTACCAAAAATATTTTTGCCGGTTTTGCCAGAAAGAAACCAACTGCACAGGAAACGACAACCGCGCCTAAAATCGGGTTTATGGCAAAAGCCACAGGTATAGCGAGCGCGATAGTGATAGCCTTTTTCTTATTTTTACGTACCGCTTCAACCATGTTAATTAATGGTTTACTTACGAACTTCACAATTTCAGGTGCGACTGTGCCAACCTTGTCCTTGGATGTTTCTTGTGAGGCACTGGGGTGAGCTACCGTAAGTTCCACTGTACTGCCCTCACCGTATTTGTCCTTGTGCCACATAGCCTTGGATGTTTCTGGCAAGGTACTGGGGTGATCTAGTCTTACTGCTGTAACAGTAGGAAGATAATGTGTGTTGCTTGCTCCAGATGGACTGGAATCTGTATGCGGAGGAGGATTTTCAGGTAACGTGTTATTAGGATGCGGTATACTTTGTGCTTTTTCTACTAGCATAATTTATCCCTATTTTTAATTTTATTTTTTGTCATTATAAATAATAATGATAACGAGGATCTTATTCAATAATATTATTCAGTAGCTAATACTTATATATAACATTATTTATAGTAAGTGGTTAAAATCGAAAGCCCAAACCCGATCACATGGAAAGAGACGAAATGTTAAACATAGTTTCGCTTAGGTAACATGGATGGCAAGCCATATTATCGACAAATACCCTTTGTTATCTGTTCAACAGAAAATTAAATTAATTTTGAGATTAAATTTTCTTATCGGGGTTAAACATTTTTTTAATTCTGCTTTATAGTACAGAATAGAAGTGTATCCTAGGTATATATGGGATTTTCCCCAAGATCACTTCATCAATAATGACATTTTACCCGAAGAAAATGTCGGCAAACTTATTTAAAATAGACAACAGGTAGCATAGGATATGGACAATCATATTTTTTCCGCGCTGATCTGTGCTGCGAGGTTATTACGCCTCGCAGGATTACACCCGATTAGTACTGAAGAATTTAGCAGCAACAATAATATTGAAACGGATTCTGTTGCTTCACAAAAGCAATTGCAAAAGCATTTAAGTCAGTTCGCTGCTCCTTTATCCGCCCGCTTTCGGTTGCAAAAACTGCCATTAGAAAAATTAAGGCCGGAACATTTGCCAATGGCATTTCGCGATCGGGAAGGGAAATTTATATTGTTAGCACGAATAAATGAAGAGCAAGCATTATTACAATATTCAGATACCGATCAGCCACAAATAATAGATCGTGCTGAATTAGGCAATTTATGGGGTGGATTATGTGTGTTATGTAAACAATCACGCTTTGATATTCGTTGGTTTATTCCGGCTTTTCTTCGCCATCGCAATCAGTTAATTCAAGTATTATTGTTATCGTTGTTATTACAATTATTGGCGTTAATTGCGCCACTTTTTTTTCAGGTGGTGATGGATAAGGTATTGGTGCATAACGCCTTGGCGACGTTAGATGTGTTGGTGATTACGCTGGTGGTGGTCGGCATATTTGAAGTCGTACTCAAAAGTTTGCGTGAATATTTATTTGCCCATACTACCACTCGCGTTGATATTCAACTTGGCGGTAAATTATTCCATCATTTGGTCCGTTTACCTTTGAGTTATTTCAAACAGCGGCATGTTGGCAATATTGTGGCCCGGGTACGGGAATTAGATAGCATTCGTGAGTTTATTACCGGTTCGGCGTTGACATTATGTGTAGATGTGCTGTTCTCGGTGGTGCTTTTTGTCGTGATGTGGATGATTTCACCTTACCTGACTCTAGTGACCTTAGCTGCCATTCCCTTCTTTGTATTACTGGCGGCACTGACCACCAAACCATTGCAAAAGAGGGTGGAGGAACTCTGCGGTTTTGCTGCGCAAAATGGCTCCTTTCTAACGGAAACGGTTTCAGGGGTAGAAACCGTGAAAAGTCTGGCGTTAGAACCACGGATGCAGCACCGTTGGGAGCAACAGACCCGGGATTTTGCTCAATCAAACTTTCGAGTACAAAATTTACAAAATTTTAGTAGCCAAACAGCGCAATTATTACAAAAAACCACAGGCGCGCTGGTTATTGTCTTGGGTGCGTATCAGGTGATGGACATTCATCTCAGTATTGGACAGTTGATCGCTTTCAATATGCTGTTAGTGCAGGCGATGTTACCGATGACCAAACTGGTTGATCTGTGGCAGCAAAGTATTCGTGCTCAAGTAGGTTTATCACTGTTGGCAGACATGCTGACGTTACCTATTGAACAGGCCGTGGGCGATGTTCAGCCACTGGAACCGGTTAAGGGTGATATCAGGTTAGAAAATGTGCTTTTTCGCTATCGACCCGATCTCGATCTCGTGCTACGTCAATTTACCTTACATATCCGTGCGGGCGAACATATTGGGTTAGTGGGGCCTTCTGGATCGGGTAAAAGTACCGTTGCCCGTTTGTTACAACGGCTATATAGCGCTGAACAAGGGAGTATTACCCTCGATGGTTGCCCGATAAGTTCTTTTCCACCCAGTTTTTTACGGCGTCAAGTGGGGGTGGTGATGCAAGAAAGTTATCTGTTTAACCGTACGGTGAGGGAAAATATCGCTCATTCCTGTCCCACTGCGCCACTGGAAGATGTCGTTAAGGCGGCACGTTTGGCAGGTGCGGATGAATTCATTTTAGCGCTCCCTTTAGGTTATGACACGGTTTTATCGGAAGGGGGCGCTTCACTTTCGGGTGGACAACGCCAACGCATTGCTATTGCTCGTGCGTTGTTGGCTGATCCACGTATCCTGATATTTGATGAAGCGACCAGTGCATTGGATGATGAATCTCAAGAAAAAATACAGAAAAATATGGCGAAAATTGTCGCCAGCCGAACCGTGATCACCATCGCACATCGTTTATCTACTGTACGTCAATGTCATCGCATTGCGGTACTTGAACAGGGTGTGGTCACTGAACTGGCTCATCATGACGAATTACTCCGATTAAAAGGGAGTTACGCCCGTTTATGGCAACAACAGGTTAGTTTTAGCGCAGAGGAAGCCAAATGAAATTTATTTCCCAGTGGATAGCGAAATGGCGTGATAAGCAGCAGCAAGCCGCTCGCACTCGTGATGAATATGATTTTTTGCCTGCTTATTTGGACATCGTTGAACGTCCGGCAGCGCCTTGGGCACGTCGTACCGCTTGGGCTATCGCCTTATTTTTATTATTGGTCTTGTTCTGGTCAATAGTAGGTAAGTTGGATATTCATGCAACGGCGTTAGGTCGCGTCATTGTGGCTGATCATTCCAAAGTTGTTCAACCGTTAGAACAAGGTGTGGTGGTCGCCATTAATGTCCGCGACGGCGAGCGCGTGCATGAAGGGCAGGTATTGATTGAACTGAATCCGGTGGGGATTGATGCTGAAGTGCGTAATATAAAGCAACAACTTATGCATCGTAGGCTGGAGAGAGCCCGTTTAACTGCGTTGCTGACTGACGATCCTTTGGCTAATTTTACACCGCCGGCAGACAGTGAACCGCATTTAATCGAGACGCGGCTTGCTTTGCTAAGACGTGAACTGGATGAAATGAATGCCGAGTTAAAACGTCAAGATGTGGAATTGGCGGTAAATCAGGCTAATTATCAGGCGGTAGAGCAAAAGATCGGCAGTCAGCAAAGGCTATTAAAAAATATTGAAAGACGTTTACAAGCTCATCGTACACTGGCTAAAACACAGGCGATTGCTGAAGTAGAACTGCTGAAAGAAGAACGAGAGTATCTCAACGCCAAAGCCGAATTGAGTGCGCTTGACGGTCAGCAATCGATATTACTCTCGCAACAACAAAGTTATATACAGGGTAAACAACGTTTTCTGGCAGAAAAGAAACGTGATTACCGTGAGCGCTTAAATAAGGCGAGTGAGGTGATTAGTCAGCTGACTCAAGAGCAAATTAAAATTGTTGAACGGCAAAATTTGCAAACGTTAAAAGCACCGGTGGATGGTGTGGTACAGCAACTGGAAGTACATACCCTGGGTGGCGTGGTGACGCCGGCTCAACAACTGATGGTGGTGGTGCCGGAAAATAACGAGCTGGAGCTAGATGCCATGCTATTAAACAAGGATGTGGGTTTTGTTTTGCCTGGTCAGCCGGTTGAAGTCAAGGTAGACAGTTTTCCCTACACTCGTTACGGCACTCTGGCGGGGGAAGTGAAACACGTTTCCCGCGATGCGGTTGATGATCCTAAACAGGGATTGGTGTTTCCAGTTCGCGTCCGTTTACTCACTGACACCTTGGTAGTGGATGGAAAACCCGTACGGTTGTCAGCGGGAATGTCAGTCAGTGCGGAGATCAAAACGGGTAGGCGACGAGTGATTGATTACCTGCTAAGCCCGTTGCAACAATATCAGTCTGAAGCATTGAGGGAGCGTTAATATGGCGGAATATCAACAAAAAATCATTCAACCTCTGGAGGCTCTGGCGCGCGCGGCGGCGTGTTTTGATTTAGCCATTGAACCCTCTCAGTTACAACATCGATTGGGATTACCGATCGATGAAATCGATGATATCGCCATTTGTCGTTGTGCAGCCTGGATTGGGCTACGCGCTCGCAGGATCACACAAAAATTTGATCGACTCAGCACCTTGCCGCTACCTGTGATGTTTTCCCATCAAGCTGAGAGTACCATCCATGAACAATCTGATCAGCACGCTAACGATTCATTCGCACATTTACTCAGCCATAAAATCGGTGAGGTAGCCGCTCATATACCCGGCGATGAGCCTAATCGGCAGCTCGGTCATTTGCTTGCTGCACAAGCTGATCAAAAAAAGACTCATGCAGAAAAACAATGGTATTTGCTGTTAACACTCAATGATGAGCACGCCGTGGTCTATTTTCCTGCTAGTGGCGAACAGCGGCAAATAGCACGTGATGAATTGCACCAATTGTGGCAAGGCGAAGCGATATTATTGGCTCGAGCGGAAAAACAGGCCACCGCGCCTGCTTTTGGTTTTGGTTGGTTTATTCCGTTGATTGTTAAGCATGGTCGCCAGTTACGCAATATTGTTTTGATCTCGCTATTGTTGCAGGCGATACTTTTAGTCACACCCATGTTGTTTGAAACTGTGATTGATAAGGTATTGGTCAGTCGTGGTATCGATAGCTTGATAGTATTAGGGATAGCGATGGTGGCATTAGCGATCGCTGAGCCCTGTTATACCTTTTTACGTGGCTGGCTATTTTCGAATCTTTCTACCCGGGTAGGGGCAGAATTGAATACCAAGCTTTATCGGCATTTACTGAGTTTGCCACTGAATTATTTTACCAGTAGGCAGACAGGGCAGACTATTGCCAGAGTCAGTGAGATGGAGCAAATTCGCAGCTTTCTGACAGGTTCAGCATTGACCATGTTGTTAGATTTAGTCTTTGTCGGCACCTTTATCACGGTGATGTTTTACTACAGTGTGCCACTAACGGGGATCGTATTGATCTCGTTGGTGTGTTATCTCCTATTTTGGTTTTCAGTGGGGGGTATATTGCGTAAACGGGTTGAGCGTGAATACGAAGCCAGCGCGAGTGCCACCTCTTTTCTTACTGAAGCGGTCAGCGGCCTGGAAACCATTAAAACCACCGCCACTGAAGGTCAATTTAACCGCCAGTGGCGACAATGCTTAGCGAATTTTGTGCGTTCAGCGTTCAGTACTTCACAAGCGGGTAACTTGGCGGGGCAAGGGATTTCTTTAATCCACAAGATCACGTCAGCCATGTTATTGTGGTTTGGTGTGCAGTTAACGTTAGAAGGCAAACTTTCACCGGGTGAATTAGTCGCCTTCAATATGTTCGCGGGTTATGTGACTCAGCCGATATTGCGATTGGCTCAGGTTTGGCAAGATTTTCAGCATACGCAAATTGCGCTCAAACGTATCGGTAGCATTCTTGATAGCCCGAGTGAACCGGGCAGTGCGGGGTTGGTTTCGGGTTGTGAAAGCGCGGGCAGTATTTGCTTTAAACAAGTGCGTTTTCGCTATCGCCCCGATATCCCTGAAGTGTTGCAAAATCTTAATCTAGACGTTAAAAGTGGAGAATTCATCGGCATTACGGGTCCTTCTGGCTGTGGTAAATCAACCTTGACCAAATTATTGCAACGGCTGTATACGCCCCAGCATGGGCAAATTTTGGTCGATGGCCAGGATCTGGCGATCACGGATCCGACATCACTACGACGCAAAATGAGTGTTGTCCTGCAGGAAAGTGTGTTGTTTTCTGGCACGGTGCAAGAAAACATCTGTCAGTGTCGCCCTGATGCGGAATTAGAACTGGTTGAAGAGATGGCACGTCAGGCAGGTGCACATGATTTTATTAGCGCGTTACCGCAAGGATACCAAACACAAGTCGGTGAGAAAGGTGAAATGCTTTCCGGTGGTCAGCGCCAGCGTATTGCCTTGGCACGTGCTTTAATGGCTAATCCACAAATTTTAATTTTGGATGAAGCCACCAGTGCCCTGGATTATGAATCAGAGGCGGCGATTATGCGCCAATTACCCGTGATCACCCGTAATCGAACGGTGATTTGTATTGCGCATCGTTTAAATACTTTACAGGGTTGTGATCGCATTTTGTTGTTACGTGACGGTGTTGTGCAAGAACAGGGAACACATGATGAGCTCGTTACCCGAAAGGGGCATTATGCCCGTTTATGGCATCTGCAAACCGGCTAAGGGATATACAAACACGCCATTATAATTTTAATCTTGCTGCCATGAAGCCCTCAAAGATAACTTCTTAGACTTCTTGTAAAACCTACTGCGTGGCGCGAATTTTGCGTTACGTGGTGCTCGCAATCCTCATATTGCATGTACGCGGTCGCGGTGCTTCAGGTGTCTTGACTTCGCGGCCTTCGCTATGGTTTTGCAAGAAGTCTAATAGTGTTAAGAACCTGTTCGAAATCTGTTGTGCTCGCCACATTTTGGTCAAGTAATTCGTCAAAAACGCGCTCAACATGCTCATTTACTCCCTTTCGTTATATACAAAGGGTCACTGCGCTTTTGCGCCCATTTTTTCCTCTTCTGAGCACAGCGAAAAAGATTTGGAATAGGCTATAATAAGTTAAATTAAATAGCATAATAATTAAAACACCTTGAATAAATGAAGATAATTAATAATTGACATAGTTATTTATCTTCATTAAGGATAACTCATAGGAAAATTTAAATAATGATAATGTTATCGATAGTAAAAAAATAATATTTAAAGTAATATATTTCACGTTAATAACGCAAAGAAGGATATATCATATGATGACTAATTTTCCTGATGCCGTACAACAATTATTTCGTCGCCTTTCACTTGAGGAGCCAAAGGATAATTCTGGTCTTGTCAGCCTGAAAGTGGGTGAGCAGGGGATCCATATTACAGAGTATCCGAAGAATAAGATCTTGATGTTTTGCCATATTGATCAGGCAAAAATTGATGGTATACCTGTATTATTCCAGCAAAATATGTTCAGCGAAATTTCATTAAAACCGATCCTGGCACAGGAAGATGTTAACCATGACTGGGTGTTGTGGAATCGGCAAGATCTTAATAAAAGTAGCGTGGAAAGTTTATATCAACAGCTTGAATTATTAAGTTATTCTAGCGACCAGATTTTATCTGGTGATGTGACAGCAGGAAAAAAAATACCATCACAAGGTATGACAATGAGTACCAGACATTGGTACCAAAGTTAGAAGTAAATAGCCGGAAATTTTATCATTACTAATAAAGTTTTATTTTATATAATTTGAATATTTTATTTAATATTAACCATACATTAGGGGATAAGAAATATGAGTATAGCAGCCGTAGCAATGTCAACTTTAGTCAAACCTATCGAAAATTCTGTGATAAGTACTTCTGCACAGATCGGTGGGAAAACCGTTACCAATTTAGTAAATGATGGTAAGGGATGGGATATGCTAAAAAATGTTGCGGAGAAGGCTGGAAAAAATATTCTAGAAAAGGCCGTTGGTTCTCTAGAGAAGGCCGCCGTAAAGGTACTTGATTATCTTGAGAAGAAATTCATGAGCTGGATTTCTAGTTGGGGCACACCCGCGAGTTAATATATTTACTGTAAAAAATCTGAATGTAAAATAACGAATAATTTTTTGTCACATTCAGGAAAAAATCATTAAAATGCAATAACATACGAGATGAGCGTGTCTGACATAGCACGCTCATTTTTTACTTTCTGTGCTCAGTTAATTGATAACAAATCAATCGTAGTCTTGTGACTGTGATATGCGTTGGCGCTCTTCTTCTTCAGCAATGACTGCTTTAATTTCTGCCATCAAAGCACCCACGTCAGCAGTTTTAGTGTCTTCTACAAAACAACCGGTTAATTGAGTCTCAGGATGTAATTTTCCATCCTGGTATAACGCCCACATTTCTTTGGCGTCTTTACGAGCGAGCAACTCTGGAGCAAAGTGACCATAAAAAAGGGTTAAATTATTGACATCTCTTTCTAGCATGGATTTTGCGTGGTTATTGGCTGCGGCATTGACGACCTGAGGTAAATCGATAATAACTGGACCGTTACTGTCGATTAGTATATTAAATTCAGAAAGATCACCATGAACTAACCCGCAGCACAACATGCGTACTACCGATTGGATCATAACGCCATAGTCGGCAGTGGCTTGTTCGGTGGTCAGGAAAACATCGCTTAAGCGTGGTGCTGCCAGGCCCGCTTCATCGGTAATCAGTTCCATCAGTAAAACACCATCAATACAGCCATAAGGTTGGGGGACTCGAACACCGGCGCTAGCGAGCAGGTAGAGCGCATCGACTTCGGCTGTTTGCCAGGTTTCTTCTTGTTGTTTTCGACCAAATTTAGATCCTTTAGCCATCGCTCGTGCGCTACGGCTATTACGCACTTTGCGCCCCTCTTTATATTGTACAGCTTGTTTGAAGCTGCGGTCTTCTGCCTCTTTGTAGACTTTTGCGCAACGGATCTCAGAACCACAGCGGACGACATAGACGTCGGCCTCTTTGCCGCTTTTTAATCGGCGGATGACTTCATCAACCAAGCCATCGTCAACCAGAGGTTGGATTCGTTTTGGAATTTTCATGGCGCCTTTGTACCTTAATTTAAGCCTGGGATGGAATGGTTTTGGTTGAATTTTTCCTAAGTTTACCATCCTCAATGTATTCTGAAGGGTATTTTAGTGTGAAAAATAAGGATCGACATCAATAATTAGTAATGCCGACGAATTATAAATCTAAATGATTATAGATGTCATTTCTTTACATCAGATTGATAGATAAGGAGAGAAAGGAGAGATGAGCCAATTTACTTGGATTATATTAGTGGTAAAGAAGTCCATTCATGCTTGCTTTCAGGGATTTTATTGCAAGGTGGTGATTTGTGATAGTGACTATCATAAAAAAGATAACGTTACTATTGGAATTTGTGCCATTACTGATATTCTTCGTGATGGATAGTAGCAAAGAGTTATTTCCTAAAAGTTAGTCTCGCTTAGAACCTGTTCCCAATCTTTTTCGCTGTGTTCAGACGAGGAAAAAATGGGCGAAAGAGCGCAGTTTACATAAAGTAAATGAGCATTTTGAGCGCGTTTTTGACGAATTACTTGACCAAAACACGGCGAGCACAAGAGATTTCGAACAGGTTCTAAGGCTAGGTTGCCACTTTGGAGATTTATTGATCGCGGTGTGAGGGTACAATGGAACAGCAATTACAGGATTTAACACTAAAACGTGGATTAAAAAATCGGCATATTCAACTTATTGCTTTGGGTGGTGCCATTGGTACGGGGCTATTTCTTGGTATCGCACAAACGATCAAGATGGCTGGTCCGTCAGTACTTTTGGGGTATGCGATCGGGGGTCTTATCGCTTTTTTGATTATGCGTCAATTAGGTGAAATGGTTGTCGAAGAACCAGTATCAGGATCATTTAGCCATTTTGCCTATAAATATTGGGGTAATTTTGCTGGTTTTTTATCTGGCTGGAATTATTGGGCGATGTTTATTTTGGTCGGCATGGCTGAGCTAACTGCGGTGGGTATTTATATCCAGTATTGGTGGCCTGAAATACCGACTTGGGTTTCTGCCGCCGCTTTTTTTGTACTGATTAATCTAATTAATTTGATTAATGTGCGCCTGTATGGTGAAACTGAATTTTGGTTCGCGATGATTAAGGTTATGGCGATCATTGGTATGATTTTTTTTGGTGGCTACCTATTAATCTTTGGTTACGGTGGACCTACTGCGTCGATCACTAACCTATGGGATCAGGGCGGGTTTCTGCCACATGGTGTCAGTGGATTAGTGATGGCGATGGCGATTATCATGTTTTCTTTTGGTGGTCTGGAGATGGTGGGGATGACTGCTGCAGAAGCAGAGAACCCACGCAGTAGTATTCCTAAAGCCGTCAATCAGGTAGTTTATCGTATTCTTATCTTTTATATTGGTTCGCTGACGGTACTGTTATCGCTTTATCCTTGGACTAAAGTGATTGAAGGAGGTAGTCCTTTTGTGATGATTTTTCACGAACTGGATAGTTTCTGGGTGGCGACGATCCTGAATGTGGTGGTATTGACTGCGGCGTTATCGGTATATAACAGCGGGGTTTACTGTAATAGTCGAATGCTGTTTAGTCTTGCTGCGAGAGGGAATGCTCCGAAAGTGCTAGCAAGGGTGAACAAACATGGGGTTCCGGTTTTATCTGTGTTGTTTTCAGCGTTGGCAACGTCTGTCGGCGTCTTGATTAATTATCTGATCCCAGGTAAGGCATTTGAGTTACTTATGGCGTTGGTGGTATCGACGCTGGTGATTAACTGGCTGATGATTTGCTTGGCACACCTGAAATTCCGTAAGGCAAAAATACGCGAGGGTGTCGAGCCTGGTTTTAAAGCAATTTGTTATCCTTATGGTAATTATATTTGCCTCGTTTTTCTTGCGTTGATTTTAGTGATCATGTATTTGACCGAAGGTATTCGTATTTCAGTGCTGCTGATACCTTTATGGGTGGGGGCATTGTGGTGTGGTTTCCTGCTGACAGGATGTAAGGATAAAAATAGGTTTACGACAATTAAGGATCCTGATGGGGTTTAATTAAACAAGGTCACTTGTTAACCGTAGAGTGGGTTCTCTATCTAATGTCAAGCAGATAGCCTGTTTGGGTTATCTGCTTTAGGTTAAAGTTGCCAACGTATCCAGGTAAACAAAACATTACCATTGTTATAACTGCCTGGAATATAAGTAGTTTGTAATGAAAATTTGTTATATTCGATGGAAAAAAGCGGTAATGGTAGAGGTAGAGGAATATAACGAAATTCGTGGCGGGCGGTAATACTCGCAGTAAAGCCAAAACCAAAACGCCAGCCATTGACTCCTTCCGGAACCCACATTTCAAGGCTTGTCTATCAGGTATATTCCTAAGCTGAGGTGTGTTGTTCAATTATGATCTTTAAAGCTAGGGGGGTCTAATTTTTTTATCATAGAGCTTAAGAAATATCATTTTTTGTCGAACTATATAGTGGTAGGTTTTTAAGTGGATGTAGTAGAAAATTCAATATACCCATTAAGGCTAATAATTAGCTAGACTATTAAAATAGACTGGACATCCGACAAGATGTAGTCTATTTATACATTGTTTTGAGTTGGCGGTATTAAAATATGTACGACAGGAATGCGGATGATTAAAATAGCTTGCCAACGTATTAAGAGTATGTAATAACGATCACGGGTAAAACGAGGTGAATTTCTGTATATATGTGGCATTTTCAGTAAAGAAGTTCTGAGTAAAAGCGTTATCGTTGGATATCTTTTCTCTGTTGATCTTTATCTTAGTGTCTCAAACAGTAACGACTCAAGTTTGTCTATTTAAATGCCTACGGGCGAACGAAACAATCCAAAGGAAATACTCAAGATGGCAAAGATAAAAGGTCAAGTTAAGTGGTTCAACGAGTCTAAGGGGTTTGGTTTTATTACGCCAGATGATGGCAGTAAAGATGTGTTTGTACACTTCTCTGCAATTCAGGGTAACGGGTTTAAAACTTTAGCGGAAGGCCAGAAGGTAGAATTTGAGATCCAGGATGGGCAGAAAGGCCCTTCCGCAGCAAATGTTTATGCTGTCTGAATCGGCTGTAAACCCGCCATTGGGCGGGTTTTTTTAAAGTATTCGTGTGGTGTCATGTTGGCTTATTAAGCAGCGAGAAACCCCGCCCAGTAACCAAAGATACCAATGGCAAAAAACCCCACGATGATCCACAATGCATTAATTTTTCGGCGTAACAACCACATACAAAAGAAAGTTAATAGCAGTGGGACAAGACCCGGCATTAGTTGATCTAGGATGGTTTGTACCGTGGTGATTTTGTTTTGGCCGTTTTGATCGGCAATGTTAGAGATGACAATCGGTATATCGAGGTGCGCCCATTTGTTAACCAAAGCACCCATAATAAATAAACCGAGGATGGAAGCCCCTTCGGTCAATTTTTTTAACAAGCCCCCGTCGATATCATTAACAATGTTAATTCCTTTTTTGTAACCATAGGTTATACCGTAGTAGAGAGTCAGTAAACGTAAAAAATTAAAGAGAACAAAGAAGAGTATCGGTCCAAGTAAACTTGCTGTCATCGCTATACCGGCACCAAGGGCGGCAAATATTGGACGTACCGTTCCCCAGAAAATCGGGTCTCCCACCCCTGCCAAAGGTCCCATCAAACCAACCTTGATACTGTTTATCGCTGCATCGTCGATGGGAGCGCCATTCGCCCGTTGTTCTTCCATCGCGAGTGTGACACCGAGTACCGGTGCTGCTACATAAGGATGGGTATTGAAGAATTCAAGATGACGTTTGATCGCCTGTTTGCGTTCTTCTGAATTTTCGGGATACAGGCGTCGGATTGCCGGTACCATGGAAAAACAGAAACCCAGTGCTTGCATACGTTCGAAGTTCCACGACCCTTGAAAAAGGTTCGCACGTAGGATAACGCCACGTATATCGCCAGGGGTAAGTTTTTTTTCACTCATATCACTATTTGTCGTGACTGTGTCAACCATTTGTTATCTCCTTTGCTTAATCGACTTCTAAGAACCTGTTCGAAACCTCTTGTGCTCGCTGATACTTCGTCAAAAACGCGCTCAAAATGCTCATTTATTCTCTGTAAACTGCGATTTTTCTCGCGTTTTTTCCTCGTCTGAGCGTCACTCAAGAAGATTTGGAACAGGTTCTTAGAACCTATTCCAAATTTCTTGCCTCGACTCCATACCCCTCGCGACGGTTTTGCAAGAAGTTTAATCTAATTCATTATCAAGCGGATCCGCCACGGCAGATTGTTTTCCCTGAGATTGATTATATTTCGGACTGAGCTGAATATAGAGAATAGCCATGACGACACCAATGATACCTAATGCAACCAAATTAAATTGGGTAAAGGCAGCAGTGACGAAACCTAAATAAAAGAACGGCATTAGATAACCTGCACGCATCATGTTGATGACCATTGCGTAGCCCACTACGACAATGATACCTCCCGCTATATTAAGCCCACCGGTGATAACGGGGGGAATAGAATGGAGTAATGATTGAACCTGAGCTGTGCCGATGGATAAAGCGACGATCGACGCCGGGATAGCGACCCGCATGGCTTGCAAAAATAATGCGGCAATATGCAAGCCGGTGATCGTCCTTAAGCTTCCCCGCCTTGCAGCACTGTCGGCGGCGTGTTGAAAGGCAACGGTAAGAGTACGAAAAATAATGGTTAATACTTGACCCGCTGCCGCCAGAGGAATGGCTAACGCAATACCTGCACCGATACTTTGTCCTCCTTTGATCACTAAAATAGTGGAAATAATGGAGGCCATAGCGGCATCTGGTGCCATAGCGGCACCGATATTCATCCAGCCCAGGGCGATCATTTCCAAAGTACCACCGACGATGATCCCTGTTTTGAGATCACCGAGAACCAGACCCATCAAGGTACAGGCGATAAGTGGGCGGTGAAACTGGAATTCATCCAGAATGGATCCCATTCCTGCAATAGATGCAACGATAAATATCAGCACAATCTGGAGGGTTGTGATCTCCATGTTATTGCTCCTTGTTATTTAATTTTCGAACAGGTTTTTAGGGCTTCACAAGGGGTCTAATTAACGCCATCATGCTAAGCCGATTATCTGCAGGAACTTTGCGAACTTCCAGTTCAATGCCACGCTTATCTAATTCAGTGAAAGCGTCGATATCCCTTTGATCGAGAGAAATGGCATTGGTGACCTGGTGTTTGCCTTGACGAAAAGCCATCCCACCCACATTGACAGATTTGATATCCACACCCTCAGAAACTAAACGGAGCACATCACTGGGATCAGTAAACAGTAGCATGACCCGGTCATTAGCATACTTGGCATTGTTATAAACCCGAACTGCTTTGGCGAGGTTAACCACATGTGCGCTAACACCAGGGGGAGCAACTTGTTTTAGTAAGGTTTTACGGAGTTGATCCTTATCGACCTCATCACTAATGACGATAATACGGCTAACATGAGTTTCTTTTGTCCAACCGGTTGCAACCTGACCATGAATTAACCGGTCATCAATGCGTACTAGCGTAAGCGTCATACGACCTGTGCTTGACGGGGAAACAAGAGGTGTTTTAATTGTATCCAATGGGAGCGTCTGAGGGTGATCGACGGGTTTCCTGTGTGACGCTCGTATGCTATCTCGACCGGTTTTTAGCGCGATGTCAACTAATTCATCAAAAGAGAGTTGATCATCACGTGCCATAAAAATTTCAGTTAGCATCGGAATGTTAATCCCGGCGATAACTTCATGATTTTCTTTATTAGCGATGAAACGACTGGCCGCATTGAAAGGGCTGCCACCCCAGGTATCAACCAGGAACAGAACACCGGTATTGGTATCCAGTTTGGTCAATTGTTGTTGGTATTTTTTAATTAATGTTTCGCTATTTTCACCAGGGACAAAGTTGACAAAAGCAATATTTTTTTGTCCACCTACCAGCATTTCTGCGCTTTTCAGTAACTGCTCAGCGGCTGCCCCGTGTGTGCTAATAATAATCGCTATGCTCACTGACTACCTCCGTGTCAACGCCATTGGAACCTACTCGAAATTTATTACGTTCATGTGGTGAATCTGGGAGTGGGGGGTTAACTGCATTGAACCTTGATGGCTAAACCGCCACGGGAGGTCTCGCGGTATTTCGCATTCATATCTTTACCGGTTGCGAACATGGTTTCGATCACTTTGTCGAGTGACACCTTTGGCTCGCTGGTACGACGTATTGCCATCCGTGCGGAGTTAATTGCTTTTACCGAGGCAATGGCATTACGTTCGATACAGGGTACTTGTACTTGACCGGCGACGGGATCACATGTCAGCCCAAGATTATGTTCCATGCCGATCTCAGCTGCAATACACACCTGAACGGGGCTGGCACCTAGGATTTCAGCGAGGCCCGCCGCTGCCATTGAACAGGCGACGCCAACTTCACCTTGACAACCTACTTCCGCACCCGAAATCGAGGCATTCATTTTATATAAAATACCGATAGCGCCGGATGCAAGAAAGTAACGGATAAATATTTCTGGTGTGACGGATTCAATAAAGTGATCATAATAGGCCAATACGGCCGGGATAATGCCGCAGGCGCCGTTGGTCGGCGCGGTTACCACGCGTCCTCCTGCTGCGTTTTCTTCGTTGACCGCCAAGGCAAACATATTGACCCAGTCAATGACATCCATTGGGTCATTGGAGTTTTTATTGGAGGAAGCTAACATCCGCTGTAATGCGGCCGCTCGGCGAGGGACACGTAATGGGCCTGGCAATATACCTTCGGTTTTGATACCGCGGTTGATACAAGTTCGCATGGTTTGCCAGATATGGGTAAAATAGGTTTCAATTTCGGTTTCGCTGTGCATTGCTAGTTCGTTTTTTTTCACCATACCGGATAGGGATGTCCCAATTTGCCTGCAGTTAGCCAGTATTTCTTCAGCAGAGTTGAACGGGTAGGGCACGGTAATGGTATTTGCCTCTTTTTTGCCAAAATGTTCTTCATCGACGATAAAACCGCCACCGATAGAATAATAAGTTTTGCTGTATACTTTTTTACTGTCAGCAAAAGCGTGGATTTTCATTCCATTTTCATGCAGGGGCAAGTTAGTATTATGGAAAATCATGCCGCCTTGACGGGGGAAGTCCACCCAGTGTTCTCCGTTGGCTAATGGCAAACGTTGCGATAATTCCAGATCGCTGATAAAAGCCGGAATGCTGTCTATTTCAACAGTATCAGGCATATTGCCCGCCAAGCCCATAATGATGGCGATATCAGTGTGATGGCCTTTTCCAGTTAATGACAGCGATCCGTAAACTTCCACGGTTATCACGGTAATTGAAGAGATAAGCCCCTTACTGATCAGTTGGTCTACAAACTGTTTACCGGCTTTCATCGGCCCAACGGTATGTGAACTGGATGGGCCTATGCCGATCTTAAACATGTCGAAAACACTAATCATACTAAAATTCCTTAATTGCCTATCTAGCACCGTTTCCATTTTAGCTGATGAATTGCTCAATGATGACATAATCAATTACAATTTTTAAAAAATTGTAACTTGATCACAGATGTTAAGCGCAGGATTGGGATCCTGCTCAAGATATACCCTTCGCCTTTCAAGTTACGGCGGCGTTGGCTGCTCGCACTCATCCCTGTCATGTACTCCCTGTACACGCCTGCGATTCGATTGATGGCCGCCTTGCCGTAACTCGAAATTCATTGGGTATAGAATAAGAAAGGTGAGGGGGGATCAGGTTAAGTGACATTGCTGAGTTGCGGTAGGATGCGTGCTACCTTATCTAAGGTTTCCTGGTATTCTGCCTGTTCCTCACTATCAACGATAACCGCTCCGCCCACCGAGCAGTGAATTTTGTTGCGCTCTGTCAATAGGGTGCGAATGGTAATATTGCTATCCATGGTGCCGCAAAAGCTGACATAGCCAATGTTGCCACAATAGATATTACGACGATGAGGTTCCAGCTGTTCGATAATCTGCATCGCTCTAACTTTAGGTGCACCGGTGATCGATCCACCGGGGAAACAGGCACGTAACAGATCAGTGGCGTGGTATTTTGACGGCAGTGTTGCTGTGATGGTGCTGACCAAATGATGAACGGCGGGAAAGGACTCGACAACAAACAGCTCGGGTACTTGGACACTGCCTGGTTGTGCTACCCGCCCGATATCGTTACGTAACAGATCGACAATCATTAGATTTTCTGCTCGATCTTTGGGTGAAACTGCTAAGCGAGCAGCTTGCTGTTTATCTTGTTTTTCATCAGCTAATCGAGGCAGAGTTCCCTTAATCGGACGGGTTTGAATCTGTTTATTTCTTAAATATAAAAAACGTTCTGGCGACATACTGATAACGGTCTGCTGTGGCAGACGGATAAAAGCTGAAAAGGGCGCTTTATTGATCTGGCTCAGGTGTAAAAAAGCTTGCCACTCATTACCTTGATAGTCAGTGCTGAAACGTTGCGCCAGATTGACTTGATAACAGTCACCACTACGTAAGTATTCCTGTATTTGATGAAATTTTTCTCCATATTGCTGACGTGACATATTCGTTTGCCACGGAGAGGTTAATTGGAAGGGCTGATGAGATGTCGGTTTTTGCTGTTCCAGCCATTTTTGCCGCTGCTCAATGTCACCGTGGCACACTAACGTCAGTTGCTTTTCTTTATGATCGGCAATTAAAGCCCAATCGTATAAACCGATAGCCATATCTGGTAATTCGATATCTTGCTTTGCTATTACGGGCAACCGTTCAATTCGACGTCCCAGATCGTAACCGAATAACCCTAGGGCACCACCAAGAAAAGGTAAATCTGCATGTGTTGTTGTATTTAAATTCAATTTATCCAATTGCTGCTGTAACAGCAGAAAAGGATCGGCGTTGCTGTGCTCAACCATCCCCATCCCAATTCTACGGATAATTTCAGTTTCCTGTCCACGGGTGGTCAAAGTAACGCGCGGATCAGCCACCAGAATGTCAAAACGACTATGAGGATGTTCAGCAAAACCGGAGTGTAACAACATCGCCCAGGCACGGTCGGAGAGGGACGAGAAACAGCGGAGTAGGGCATCAGGTTGATAGCTTAATTGTTTAAAATTCATTATGCTTATATTTGTGTACGTTGGGTTGTTATTTAATAAACCATAACTGTAGTTTGTATACAATGGGAAATACTATGATTACGTTTATATGGTTGGCTATGGCGATAGTAGCTGAAGTGGTTGCTACTACCATGTTGAAAGCTTCCGAAGGTTTTACTCGTTTGATACCATCGATATTTGTTGTCCTAGGGTACGGTATTGCTTTCTGGGGGTTGTCGCAAGTTGTAAAAACTATCCCCTTAGGCATTGCTTATGCCATTTGGTCGGGTTTAGGCGTGGTGTTAATTTCAGTTGCCGCTGTCTTTTTGTATCAACAAAAACTTGACTGGGCGGCGATGCTTGGCATGACACTGATTATCTCTGGAGTATTAGTCATTAGTCTTCTGTCGAAAACCACGGGGCATTGATGCCCAATTTTAAACATATCACCCATGCCCAACAACGCATTAGCCAGCGTCAGGCGAGTTGTCCAGTAATACGTTACCCCGAGAATCTACCGGTCAGTCAAAAAAGGCAGGATATTTATCACGCCCTGGCTGATCATCAGGTATTGATTGTGGCGGGAGAAACTGGATCCGGTAAAACCACGCAATTACCTAAAATCTGTCTGGAATTGGGACGAGGCATTAAAGGAATGATCGGCCATACACAGCCCCGGCGTTTGGCCGCACGGACGGTCGCTCAGCGCATTGCTGAGGAGTTGAAAACCAGCCTTGGTGGTTGTATTGGTTATAAGGTGCGTTTCAAAGATCAGGTTAATGAGAATACGCTAGTTAAGCTGATGACCGACGGTATTTTGTTAGCCGAAATTCAGCAAGATCGACTGCTGAGCCAATACGATACGTTGATTATTGATGAAGCACATGAACGTAGCCTTAACATCGATTTTATTTTGGGTTATCTGCGTGAATTATTGCCAAAACGTCCCGATTTAAAAGTGATTATCACGTCCGCCACTCTGGATCCACAGCGTTTTTCTCGCCATTTTAATCAGGCTCCAATCATTGAAATTTCAGGGCGAACTTATCCGGTTGAAGTTCGTTATCGCCCGATAGCTGAGCTGCCTCGAGACAGTAAGGATGACAGTGAATCTGATCAACTACAGGCGATTTTGGCGGCGGTAGAGGAATTGGAGCATCAGGGAATGGGCGATATCTTGATTTTTATGAGCGGTGAGCGTGAGATCCATGAGACTGCCGACGCGTTGAGAAAACAGAATTTGCGACATACTGAGGTGTTAGCATTGTACGCGCGTTTATCCCCTAGCGAACAAAATCGCGTCTTTCATCCTGGGCGTGGTGTTCTAAGACGTATTGTGCTGGCGACTAACGTTGCTGAAACCTCGTTGACGGTACCGGGGATCAAATATGTCATCGATCCTGGTTATGCGCGTGTCAGTCGCTACAGTTTCCGCACCAAAGTCCAGCGACTACCGATTGAAGCGATATCACAGGCTTCGGCTAATCAGCGTAAAGGTCGTTGTGGTCGTGTCTCGGAGGGGATCTGTATCCGGTTGTATTCGGAGCAGGATTTTCTATCGCGTCCCCTTTTTACCGATCCAGAAATTCTGCGTACCAATTTAGCGTCGGTTATTTTGCAGATGACCGCCATTGGTTTAGGTGATATCGCTGCTTTTCCTTTTATAGAACGCCCTGACAAGCGCAACATTCAGGATGGAGTACGTCTACTAGAAGAACTTGGTGCGATCCGCACCGCCGATGAGCGGCATCAGCAGTTAACCGATTTGGGACGTCAATTAGCACAGTTGCCGATAGATCCACGTTTAGCACGCATGGTGTTGCAAGCGAAAGAACAGGGTTGTGTACGTGAGGTGATGATTATTACCGCTGCGTTGTCGATTCAGGATCCGCGCGATCGCCCGCTGGATAAACAGCTGAAAAGCATCGTCGCTTTGCGGATGAAAATTCTGATTTTTTGGCTTTGGTTAAGTTGTGGGATTACCTGATCGAACAACAAAAAGTATTGTCGGCGGCGCAGTTTCGTCAATTGTGCCGTCGCGACTTTTTAAATTATCTCCGTGTGCGTGAATGGCAAGATATTTATAGCCAATTAAATCAGGTAGTTAACACCTTAGCACTGCCGATTAATAGCATAGCGGCTGATTATCGTTGTGTTCACTGTGCCTTGCTGACTGGGCTGTTATCGCATATTGGCCAAAAAGATAACGATAAAAAGGAATTTACTGGCGCCCGCAATGCGCGTTTTTCTATTTTTCCCGCGTCGGCATTGTTTAAAAAACCACCTAAATGGGTCATGGTGGCAGAGCTGGTGGAAACCCGTCGTCTGTGGGGGCGTATGGCGGCACGCATTGAAGCAGAATGGATTGAACCTTTGGCGCCTCATTTGGTAAAACACCATTACAGTGATCCCCATTGGGAAAAAACGCAAGGTGCAGTGATGGCTAGCCAAAAGGTCACTTTATTTGGTTTGCCTATTGTTGCCGCCCGTAAAATTAATTATGGCACCATTGACCCACCGTTATGCCGTGAGCTATTTATCCGCCATGGACTGGTAGAAGGGCAATGGCAAACACACCATGTTTTCTTCCACGCCAATTTGGCTTTATTAAGCGAAGTTGAAGAAATGGAACATAAATCACGTCGGCGGGATATTTTAGTAGATGATGAAATCCTGTTTAATTTCTACGATCAACGTGTCGCGTCTGA
Organism: Candidatus Fukatsuia endosymbiont of Tuberolachnus salignus; assembly: GCF_964030845.1. Classification (NCBI taxonomy): domain Bacteria; kingdom Pseudomonadati; phylum Pseudomonadota; class Gammaproteobacteria; order Enterobacterales; family Yersiniaceae; genus Candidatus Fukatsuia; species Candidatus Fukatsuia endosymbiont of Tuberolachnus salignus. The sequence goes on along the minus strand of NZ_OZ034983.1, from coordinate 1,724,525 downwards.
GGTGGTGTCTGCACGACATTTTGATAGCTGGTGGCAGAAAACCCGTCAGCTACAGCCAGATTTGCTGAGCTTCGCAAAAAATATGCTAATCAAAGAAGGCGCTAATTCGGTTACACCACGGGATTATCCGGATTTTTGGCACCAGGGCGCGTTTAAATTACGTCTTTCCTATCAGTTTGAGCCAGGAGGTGATGCTGATGGCGTCACTGTGCATATTCCGTTGGCTATTTTAAATCAGATAGAAGAGCAAAATTTTGACTGGCAAGTAGCGGGTATTCGTCGTGAGCTGGTGGTTGCTTTGATTAAATCTTTGCCTAAAGCAATACGGCGTAATTTTGTACCGGCACCTAATTATGCCGATGCTTTTTTAGCCAGAGTGGTGTCGCCGGAGGAGGGAGACTTAAAAAACGTTATGTTGAAAGAGGGGTTGTTAGCCACATTGGAGCGGGAATTAAGGTGCATGACTGGTGTGACGTTGTCACGTGAGGATTGGCAATGGCAGCTCGTGCCTGAACATTTAAAAATGACCTTTCTGGTGTTTGATGATAAAAATTGCCCTTTACGGACAGGAAAAAATTTAGCTAAGATAAAAGTACAACTGCGAGAAAAATTACAGGAAAAGCTCTCGGCTGTGGTTGATCAGGGTCTGGAACAAAGCCCTTTACAGAATTGGAATTTTGGCACCTTGCCTGTTCGCTATGAACAACAAGGTGTTGGCTATCAAATTAAGGTTTATCCTGCTTTGGTTGACGAAAAAAAAAGTGTCGCTATCCGTCTATTTGAAACCGAATCACAACAACAACAGGCGATGTGGCGTGGTACTCGCCGTTTACTGTTGCTTAATATTCTTTCACCGATTAAATATTTACATGAAAAATTGCCTAATAAAGCCAAATTGGGGCTGTATTTTAATCCTTACGGCAAAGTACTGGATTTGATCGATGATTGTATTGCCTGTGCTGTGGATAAATTGATCATTCAATACGGTGGATTAGTATGGCAACAAGCTGATTTTGTTAATTTACAGCAAAAAATTCGTGCGCAATTGAATGATACCGTGATGGAGATTGCGACAGGTGTCGAGCAAGTTCTCAGTCGCGCATTTGCCATTAATAAAAGGTTGAAAGGGAAGATTGATATTACCTGGGTGCAGGCTATGGCGGATATTAAGGCTCAGCTTGATGGTTTAATTTATCGTGGTTTTGTCACTGATAGCGGTTGGCAACGCATAACGGATAGCTTACGTTATTTGCAAGCCATCGAACGTCGCTTAGAAAAACTGGCTGAGGAGCCTTATCGTGATCGGGCGCAGATGTTGCGGGTGCAACAGGTTGTTCAAAGCTGGCAACAATGGCTAAATAAATTATCTCCTGAGCGTAAGCAGGATGAAGAGGTAAAAGCGGTGCGTTGGATGATTGAAGAACTGCGCGTGAGTTTATTTGCACAACAATTAGGGACGCCTTATCGAGTTTCAGAAAAACGTATTTTACAAATTATGAAACAGCTATCATAAAGAATATTATTTCATCTTATATTTTGAGCGAGGGATCGCTCTTTCTGTTTTTGATCTATTTCAATAATTACCTCATTTCACACTGCGCTATCAAGGTGCCGGATCAATATTAACGTTAAATATTAAAAAAATAACGATTTATTCGTATATTCATCTGATAACGATAATTAATAGAATTGCAATGGAAAAAATAAAATCTATTTAACGTAGTGAAAAATAACATTCTCTTATTGATAAGAGAGAATGTTATTTTTGTATAAATAGCAGCGAGATTTTTGCGTACGCTCCGCTTAATGAAATTGACCAGGAATAATTTTTCATAGCCTTGGTTCTCTCATTAGACCTCTTTCCAAACCTGCTGCGGGACTCGAATCCTGCGTTGCCCGGTGCGCGCAATCCTCATGTACTATGTGTTAACGAAGGTTGCTGTGCGCCTTGACTTCGCATCACTCGCTAGGGTTTGGAAAGAGGTCTATTAAATACGAACAGTAATTTTTTATCTTGAATGTTTTATAAATTATCATATGAGGATTTTTATATGTCATAACAAGTAAATAGATCAAAAACAGTATCACCATCTGAGGCTACTATGGTGGGAATAGAGCCGAATCGGGATCCATCGAATCCATCGATGCCAAAACCAATGAATCCATGGTGGCAAAATCCAAATCCAATGACGCCATTTATGCCAACTCCAATGAATCCAGTATATCCATTTCACTCACGACGATTTCGAATAGGCTCTAAGTGCCTGCAATTTATCTCGTATAGCGGTCACCGCTAAGGCATGATTATCTGCTAAGTCGCGCTCTTTAGCCGTTGGCGCAGAACTTTGAATGGCTATCAATGACCAATTATCGCCATTTTTTAGTAATAACGGTGAACCGCTATCCCCTGGTAGGGTATCACATTTATGAGAGAGTACACCTTGCTGTGCCCAACCGGTCACTAAACAATTTTGGTGGCTATAAAGAGCATCCAGGTGATCAGCAGGATAGCCCGCCTGTGTGATTCTGCGCTGGGCGCGTTTCAGTGCTAAGGTCAGCTCTGATGTTGAACCTTGCCATAAGGGTAAGGGTTTAAGCGGCAGAGGGACAGTGTTACGCAACAAAATCAAGGCAAAATCATCGGTAGCGGCAGCGGGTGGAACAATCCATCCGTTCTCTCCTACACGCAGCTTTTTAGCTAAATTGATATCTACCAAAGTTTCTAGTTTATGAATTTGATATTGCCAATTTTGTTGCTGTGCAACAAAACGTAAAGTTACGGCAGATCCTTCTTTCCTGGTGGTATGAGCAGACAATGACCCGCAGTTAGCGCGAGGTTGGGTGTTATGAGTGTTGCTGTACAAAGATTACCGCTGGCGGTTTCTACTTGCCCAATGGCCTGCCAAGGCCAGTTATCGCTGTCATTTCTGGCGATGCGATCATCTTTGCCAAAAAATAAAAGGTTACGCTCGGTGAGTTCGGAAGTATTCACCGAGGAAGTATGGAAAAAAAACAGCAGCAGGCTGGACAGCAATAGAGGATTGTGTGAACGCTTTAACCACGGAGATAAAGGCATAGAGATGATCTTCCTAATAAAATCATTCATGAATATATCATTGTCTCGTTTCTACTCTATATACAGCCTACTACATAGGGTGTCTGTGTCCATTCGACTTGGTCTATTATGTCCGTTATGAAAACGAGGGGGTGGGCTGCATACGAGTCACTGTATCAACGATGGCTTGTGTCTGTGCATCAATTTCGATGTTGACTCGATCGGCTAAGCGTTTTTTCCCTAATGTTGTCCGGGCTAAGGTTTCTGGGATCAGATTAACGCAAAAACGATGATGCTCTACTTCACCCACAGTCAGACTGATGCCGTCGATGGCAATAAATCCTTTATGCAACACGTAATTCATTATTTTTTTGTCGGTAATTCGAAACCAAAGCTGATGGTTGTTTTCCGAAGTGCAAATTTTGGCAATTTCTGCAGTACAGATGATATGACCTGACATCAAATGACCGCCAATTTCGTCACCAAATCTCGCTGCTCTCTCTAAATTGACGCTATCACCGACGTTAAGTTCACCCAGGTTGCTAGTAAGGAGTGTTTCTTTTATCAAATCAAAGCTGATCAAGTCTTTATTGATAGTGGTTACTGACAGACAGCAGCCATTGTGTGCTACTGAGGCACCCAGTGTTAAGCCCGGCAGCATGGCTGGCGGAAATTTTAGGGTATGGGTACGAAAATTGATCGTCTGGTCAATGGCGACCACTGGTGCAGTGCCTTGAACAATACCGGTAAACATAAATTAATGCCTCTTGTTGGTTGTGTGCAAAATAGAACGCAGAAGATTGTCACAAGCGACGATTTTGCAGAGGTGTGGTTGAGCAAATATCCGTATAACATGCTCTCTTAAAGTACAAATAGGATCAACGAATATTTAGCTGGCATTCATAAAAATGATTGATTAAGCTTGATATAAGGTATTAGAAACGACTTTTGGTAACAGTGGATCGTAATTAGTCACGATCATTTAAAGTAGGTATATAAGTGCAAAAATATAGCGTTGAAGCACGAAATTTAATGGCTCTTGCCATCCCGGTGATTATTGCTCAGGTTTCGCAAACGGCGATGGGGGTGGTTGATACCATTATGGCCGGTTCGGTCAGTGCTACTGATATGTCTGCCGTCGCTATAGGAACTTCCATCTGGTTGCCGGTGATTTTCTTCGGTCATGGCCTGCTGTTGGCTCTAACGCCTACAATCGCACAATTGAACGGTTCTGGACAACGTCATCAGATTGCTCACCAGGTGCGCCAAGGGTTTTGGTTGGCGTTGTTAATTTCTGTACTAATTATGGCAATATTGTATAACAGTCATTATATCATTTATCAGATGCATAACATTGATCCTGTATTGGCTGCAAAAGCGGTAGGTTTTATCCATGCCATTATGTGGGGTGCGCCCGGTTATCTGTTTTTCCAGGTTTTACGCAATCAGTGTGAAGGATTATCGAAAACTAAACCCGGTATGGTTATTGGTTTCATCGGGTTACTGGTGAATATCCCTATCAACTACATTTTTATTTATGGCAAATTCGGGATACCGGCGTTAGGTGGGGTAGGTTGCGGCGTTGCTACCGCGAGTGTGTATTGGCTGATGTTTTTGATGGTACGCTGGTATGTCACAAAAGCAGGTTCTCAACGGGATATTAAATCAGATAAAGGGTGCATTCTTCCTGACTGGCAGGTGATAAAGCGCCTAAGCAACCTTGGTTTACCGATTGCACTTGCCCTATTTTTTGAAGTGACCTTATTTGCTGTGGTCGCTTTGTTGGTTTCACCCTTGGGCGTGGTGGCGGTGGCGGGTCATCAGATTGCGCTCAACTTTAGTTCCTTAATGTTTATGTTACCCATGTCGCTGAGTGTTGCCGCGACCATTCGTGTTGGCCATAGATTGGGTGAAGGGAAGGTAGCTCAGGCGAAGGTGGCGGCCTATACCAGTATTGTTGTTGGTTTAGTCTTCGCCTCATTAACGGCATTGTTTACCGTTGTTTTCCGCGAACAGATTGCTCTACTTTATAACAAGGATCCCGCAGTGGTGACTATGGCATCCCATCTTATGCTATTAGCCGCCGTTTATCAGATGTCCGATGCAGTACAAGTCATTGGATGTGGTGTACTGCGAGGTTATAAAGACACACGGTCGATATTTTTTATCACTTTTGTCGCCTATTGGTTATTGGGTTTACCCAGTGGTTATCTGTTAGGACTGACTGATTATTGGCTACCGGCGATGGGGCCTCGCGGTTTTTGGATTGGTTTTGTGATCGGATTAACCTTTGCTGCGATCATGATATTCTGGCGTATCTGTTGGCTGCAAAAACAACCCGCAGCGTTTATTTTACAACGTGCGGCTCATTAGATTTCTTGCGCTACGGTTTCGCAGGAAACCTATTAACAAAACAACAGGATGAGTGAAAGTTCATCAATTGGATAGGTTTTCCCGTGAAGTTGCCTATTTTCTCTTGCCAACAGAGAACCAGCTCGTTAGTATTCGTCCCCGCTGACCGTATTGATGGCGGGGCAGTGTCCAGTGCGTCCGTAGCTCAGTTGGTTAGAGCACCACCTTGACATGGTGGGGGTCGGTGGTTCGAGTCCACTCGGACGCACCAAGAGTTTGCCCGTTTATGTGGGCCGGCTCGTTGTAATTTTAGCTTAATGCTAAAATTTTCTACTCAATTTCTCCGACTATCACCTATCCTTAGCATGATCTGCATTATCGGGTATCGCCTGGATTCTTTTCCGTTAGCGTAAATAAAATTAGCGGATCGGTTGACCTCCTATTTATCACAACTTGTAGAAAATCCGTCATGAAAAAAACTAAAATTGTTTGTACTATCGGGCCTAAAACTGAATCTGAAGCAATGCTGACTAAACTACTGGATGCCGGTATGGACGTGATGCGTTTGAATTTTTCTCACGGTGATCATAAGGAACATGGTGAACGTATCAACAATCTTCGTAAGGTGCTAGAAAAAACCGGCAAAAAGGTAGCTATTTTACTTGATACCAAAGGCCCTGAAATCCGCACGATGAAACTGGAGGGAGGGCAAGATGTGCCTTTGGTCACAGGGCAATGTTTTACTTTTACCACTGATAAAAATGTGGTAGGCAATGCGCAGACGGTTGCTGTCACCTATGAGGGATTCACAGCCGATCTAAAAGTGGGTAATACAGTACTGGTTGATGATGGTTTGATCAGGATGGAAGTGATTGAAATAAGAGATAAGTCCGTCCGGTGTCAAGTAAAAAATAACGGCTATTTGGGTGAAAACAAAGGTATTAACTTACCGGGTGTAATGATTAAGCTACCGGCTTTATCGAAAAAAGATGGATGTGATCTGCAGTTTGGTTGTGAACAGGGAGTTGATTTTATTGCTGCTTCTTTCATCCGCAAAGGGTCTGATGTACGAGAAATACGTGAGCATTTACAAGCGCATGGTGGTGCACATATCCAAATTATCTCAAAAATTGAGAATCAGGAAGGTCTGAATAATTTTGATGAAATCCTGGCAGCATCAGATGGTATCATGGTCGCTCGTGGTGACTTGGGTGTTGAGATCCCGCCCGAAGAAGTCATCTTTGCGCAAAAAATGATGATTAAAAAATGTAATCGTGCGCGTAAAGTGGTGATCACGGCGACTCAGATGCTTGATTCGATGATAAAAAATCCGCGGCCTACCCGTGCGGAAGCGGGTGATGTGGCAAATGCCATTTTGGATGGTACTGATGCGGTAATGTTATCGGGTGAAAGTGCCAAGGGAAATTATCCGCTGGAATCAGTTGCTATTATGGCGACCATCTGTGAGCGCACTGATCGCGTTATGAAAAGCCGTATTGAGTCATTTTTAGACGATAAACGTAAGGTGAGTATTACTGAGGCAGTTTGCCGTGGTGCGGTTGAAATGGCCGAAAATTTGTCTGCACCGCTGATTGTGGTTGCGACTAAAGGGGGCAAATCGGCTAAATCGGTGCGTAAATATTTCCCGAAAGCGTTAATTTTGGCACTGACGACAGATAAAGTGACCGCTCGTCACTTGATATTGACTAAAGGTGTTATTCCACAATATGTAGGTGAAATTGCTTCTACTGACGATTTTTATCGTATTGGCAAACAAGCTGCTTTGGACAGTGGTCTTGCTAAGCAAGAGGATGTCGTGATCATGGTATCCGGTGCATTGGTAAAAAGTGGTACTACCAACACTTCTTCGGTTCATCGTTTAGAAGAAGATGAAAAAATTTCTCGATAAAAAAAACTTTGTGCAATACTTACAGTGCTAGACAAAAATTAACTCAATTTGAGGGTGTTAATAATGAATGCTACTAAACTGATTCTAGGCACGGTAATATTGTCTTCTGTTCTGTTGGCAGGTTGTTCGAATCGTTCTCATATCGAGCGACTCTCTTCTGATGTTAAAACCATCAATGCTAAGGTAGATCAATTGAGCAATGAAGTGAGCGCAATGCGTTCTGATGTTCAGGCAGCGAAAGACAATGCCACACGTGCTAACCAACGTCTGAGTAACAAAGCTCATTCCTACAGAAAGTAATAATAATGTTACCTCAACAAAATGGTGCACGGAGTAGAGTGCACCATTTTTTTATTAGACCTCTTTCTAAACCGTAACGAGTGGTATGAAGTCAAGGCGCCCGTAGCGCAGCAACCGGAATGTACATAATACATGAGGATTGGGAGCACCGCGTAACGCAGAATTTCATGCCACGCAGTAGGTTTGGAAAGAGGTCTATTCTGTTCTGTTAACTACCACGGGCATACCAGAACGGCGGGCAATCTCTTTATCAGCTATTTTCCTATCCGTTTGTTGATCAGAAATAAACAGTTGTACTGAGTGGCTAAGGGTGATTGGCATCGTCTGTGGGTCATCGCTGTCAACCAGAGATAAGGGTTGGTGCACTTCTATATAACGCTTACTATCAGGTTCAATCGAAAATTTGATGGGTTGATTAATGATCTGCACACGAGTTCCTTCTGACACAGTGTGAAACAAGGCTTCGATATCATTTGGACGTAAACGAATACAACCGGAGCTAACACGCAGACCAATACCAAAATTAGCATTGGTGCCATGAATCAAATATTCCCCCCGCCCGTCGGCGAGCCGCAAAGCAAACAGCCCCATTGGATTTTTTGCCCCGGCGGGTACCACCGCGGGCAATGTTTTCCCTTCTGCTAAATAACGCTTACGAATATTTGCTGTAGGTGTCCAGGTAGGGTTGGGAATTTTTTGGCTAACTGAAGTGATCATTATGGGTGTGCTGCGTCCCCTCTGGCCAATGCCAATAGGGTAAACCATCACTTTTTTCTCGTCGGGCGGATAATAATAAAGACGTAATTCAGCAAGATTAATAATAATGCCTTGATGTGGCGTATCCGGTAGTAGCATCTGGCTAGGAATAATTAATTGCGATTTGGGCTCAGGTAAGTAGGGATCGGTATTGGGATTGGCTTCTAACATCGCCAATAAGCCGATTTGATATTTTGCGGCGATGGCTTCCAGCGGGCGCCCATCATTGGCTACGATAACCGTTTTGTTCTCTCCTATCAGACGCCCCTTATTGGCAGGCAAAAAATATTCAGCTGCATTGGCACAAAGACTAAAGACTAAAGAAGTGGAAAGTAACAGCGTTATTAATGCTAATGTACATTTCATATTCAGTCCCGCATCAATTTATAATTATAGGACTACTACTACTTTACGCTAGTATGTCCCTAGGAATAGTGCAAGTTTTTAAGAACCTATTCGAAATCTATTACTTCGTCAAAAACGAGCGTAAATGGGTTCTAAGTAGTCGTTAATTAAATAATAAACAGAATAAAAACTTTTTATATGAGGTAAAAGTATGAGTTGGGCGTCTATTAAGGAAGTTACATTGGTGGTTGTAGAGGGTGTTAGAGATGGTTTTAAAAGCGTCTTTACCCTAAACTTCTCTTCCGTAAGCAATTGTGCGGCTGCTCAGAGCAGGACAACAGCATATAATGTAGGGAAAGGCATTGCGTATTTAGTATCCGCTTTGGTAGCTGTAGGAATAGGAGCAGCATTAGGAGCGGGTGGGATAGTAGCTGTGACGCTAGTATGTGTAGGAGTAACAGGAGCAGGAGTAGCAGGAGCAGGAGTAGCAGCAGCAGCAGCAGCAATATTGGGAGCAAAATGGGGAGCAGTACTCACAACATTATCACTACCATCCACAGTAGGAACAGCAGCGTTTGTGATGGAGGGGTAGGTTATGCAAGAAGTCTATTGTTTGCCGGGCAGGTGAGCTACTGCGGTATGGATAGCGCATACCATAGCTTTCAGCCCTTGAGAACGAGAGGACGTTAAATGTTGACTTAGTGCCAAATCATCAAAAAAAGGCCATACATCCACATCCAGCTCGATTGTTTGTTGTGACAGCAAATTCTGATAAAGAATAAACACCATGGCTACCAACCCCTTAACGATCGCGGCATCACTGTCTCCAGCAAATAACACTTGACCCTCTTCCGTTGATGTAATGCTGATCCATACCTGACTTTGACAACCGGCAATCAGATTTTTTGGTTGCCGTTGCTCTTTGGTTAATGTGGGTAATTGCATCCCTAATTCAATGATATACCGATACTTTTCTTCCCAATTAAGGCAGCGGTCGAAATTAGCAAGTAATTTTTGTTTATTTGGCAACGTTGCCATAGTTTTTCCCTGGATAGGTAAAATTAAAGCCGATTAATTACATTATGGAGGCTAATTTAAAAGGCACTCAATACTTTGTAATGCAGTGACCAGTTGATCAATTTCTTCACGGGTATTATACAGCGCCAGAGAAACACGACACATAGTGGATACGTGATAAAATTCCATTAGAGGCATGGCACAGTGCTGACCTGTACGGATAGCAATGCCATACCGATCAAGAAGAATGCCAACGTCATAGGAATGGTGCTGCCCCAGGTTAAAAGCGATGACTCCGGAACGATTTTTTTCTGAGCCATAAATTTTTAAGCTTGGCACCAGCTTTAACTTTTTTAATGCATAAGCCATCAGTGACTGTTCATAATGTTGGATCCGGGTCAATCCCAGCTGGTGAATATAGTTGATAGCGGCTCCCAGGCCGATAATAGCGGCGGTGTTGGGCGAACCGGCTTCAAAGCGCCCCGGGGCATCAGCAAAGGTGGTTTCTTCTGTCAGGCTGACGGTTTTGATCATCGAACCTCCGCCTTCCCAAGGTGGCATCATCTGTAATAATTTATTTTTGCCATACAGAATACCGATACCCGTTGGTCCATATAATTTATGACCGGAAAAGACATAAAAGTCACAACCCAACGCCTGCACATCGACTGGCTGATGCATGACCGCTTGCGCACCGTCAACCAATACTATCAGCTCTTTTGCGAGCGCTTTTGCTTGCGTGACAATGTCACGTATCGGGTTTATCGTGCCCAGCACGTTAGAGACATGGGTGATCGCCAGTAAACGGGTACGGTTATCAATCAATTTGGATAGATCACTCAGATCTAATTCCCCAGAGGTCGTTAAATGCCATACTTTGATGATAAGGCCACTCTCCTTGGCTAGCATCTGCCAAGGAACGATATTGGCATGGTGTTCCATCTCGGTGATGATAATGCTGTCACCGGCATTGAGAAAGTGGCGCCCGTAGCTGTTGGCTACCAAATTGATGCCTTCGGTGGTGCCTTTAACGAAGACAATCTCTTGTTCTGTCTCTGCATTAATGAAACCCGCAACCTGGCGACGCACGTTTTCCATCGCCTCTGTTGCCTTCTCACTCAGGGTATGGATGCCACGATGTACTGCTGCGTAATCCTGGCGATAAAAATTCATTTCGCTGTCAATCACCGTTTGCGGTTTTTGCGCACTGGCCGCACTGTCCAGGTAAATGAGTGGTGTGTTGTTGACCTGTCTGCTGAGTAGTGGAAAATCAGCCCGGATTTGTTCCACAGAAAAATTTTTTGTTTGCGGCTTGTTGTCCACTTCGGCCTGTTTGTTGAAGAGTAAGTTGTTATTGGTCATCTGCCCATCCGTTTTAAGCGTTCAGTGATACGGGTTATTACTTGCTGACGAATGACCTTATTCTTCAGCGGTTCCGTGAGTTCGGCAGCGAAAGCAAAAATGATCATCTGTTTGGCTTCGGTTTGGCTGATACCGCGAGACTGTAGATAAGATACCTGTTCAGCATCGATGTATCCCACTGTTGCACCGTGGCTACATTTTACATCGTCTGCATAAATTTCTAACTGTGGTTTTGTGTCCACTTCGGCTTGTTTGCTGAGGAGTAAGTTGTTATTGGTCATTTTCCCATCCGTTTTCACGGCATGCGGCGCTACTTTTAAAGTACCATTAAATACTGCCTTACCCTGATCATGGACTATCGTTTTGTGTAATTGTTGGCTTTGGCAGTGGCCTTTATTATGCTCCAGATAAGTGCGGCTATCACATATTTCTCCGCTGAGCGGTAATAATAGGCTGTTGATTGAGATGTGGCCTCCCTCACCATTGAGTTGGGCACTGGTATGGTGCCTGGTCAAACCGGCACCGAGTAGAAAGCTGTCGCTATATGTGTAGGCATGATGCCCAAGTATCAAATCGTTATAAGAAAAGTGATAACTGTGCTGGTTTTCAAACGCCAATTTACAATGCGTTAACTGCGCATTATCGCCCAAAGCCATTGTCAGGCGTGCACCGGTAAAGTGTGCCCGATTATTTAGACTGACAAAATGTTCGATTACCTGTGCTTTTGCATTCGCTTCGATCAGCAGATGATGGCGATAATAGCTACTGTTGATCGCGTTTTTGTTTTGATCGTCTGCTTGACCAGAACTGATATGCAGCAGATATAACGGCTTATCACTTTTTTTCCCTGCGGCTAAACGAATAAGTAAACTTTCTTGTGCTAAGCTTTCCGTGAGATGCAAAAATACCTCTGCACGCACTGCTACCGGTATGTTTTCTTGTTCTGTCAAAGTACTAACCTGGTAGGGTTCGTAAGCGGTATCGCTGAGAGATGCGACAAATCGGCCATCGACAAATACCAACCGATGGGCATCTAGCGTTAATGCCAGATTATCACATTGTTGCTTACTGATGGCTAATGTTTGTGCATAATTGAACCTATGCTGTAATAGCCGATCGAGCGGTGTGTACTTCCAGTCTTCATGTTTATAATTTGGAAAACCCAATTGCACTATTTGTTTCCAGTGAAATTGTTGCCAATGAGCTTGCGTGTCAGGTGAGCCAGTCCGTTGCTGAAATAATTGACCAAACTGCGCTAGCAGATCACTGTCGGGTAGTAAGCCAGTCATAGCCTTGCTCCTCCAATTTTTTCGCTAGCGTAAAATCACCGGTTTCGATGATTTTCCCTTGATACAGAACATGCACAAAATCTGGTTTCAGATAATTCAAAATGCGCTGATAGTGAGTGACGATAATAAAAGCCCGCTTATCATCACGCAGTGAATCGACGCCGTTAGCGACAGTTTTTAACGCATCGATATCCAGGCCGGAATCAGTTTCATCCAAAATACATAGGGTAGGTTCTAATGCTGCCATCTGTAAAATATCGTTACGTTTCTTTTCGCCACCCGAGAAGCCGACATTGACTGAGCGGGTCAGCAAATCTTTTGGCATCTTTAATAAATCAATTTTTTTTTCAATAAAATCGGCAAAATCAAAACGATCCAACGCGGGCTGTTGCCGGTATTTACGGATGGCGTTAACAGCGGTCTGCAAGAAAAAAAGGTTGCTAACCCCAGGGATTTCAACCGGATACTGGGAAGCAAGGAAGACACCTTCACCGGCTCTTTCCTCTGGCTCTAAGTCCAGTAAATTTTTATTTTTAAATAATACTTCGCCCTGAGTGACCTGGTATTCTTCCCTTCCGGCTAATACGGCTGAGAGGGTACTTTTCCCTGAGCCATTAGGGCCCATAATGGCGTGTACCTCTCCAGGTTTTACTTCAAGATCAAGCCCTTTGAGGATAGTTTTGCCTTCAACGCTGACTGCTAACTGCTTAATGCTTAACATGCTGTTTCCTTTGTACACTGGACGCGAGCGAATAGATTCCTGAAAGTAGGGGGGTTAACCAACGCTGTGCTCTAGGCTAATGGCTAACAATTTCTGTGCTTCTACAGCAAACTCCAGCGGTAATTCTGAGAACACATCTTTGCAGAATCCATTGACAATCATCGAGATGGCGTCTTCTCCACTAATACCACGTTGACGACAATAAAACAGTTGGTCATCACCAATTTTTGAGGTGGTTGCTTCATGTTCCAATTGGGCTGAATGATTTTTTACTTCAACATAGGGAAAGGTATGAGCAGCTGAATGGCTGCCAATTAGCATGGAGTCGCATTGGGTAAAATTCCGTGCGTTATCCGCGCCAGGCAGAATTTTCACTAACCCACGGTAAGTATTCTGGCTGTTCCCGGCTGAGATCCCCTTGGAAATAATGGTTGATTTAGTATTTTTTCCAATGTGGATCATCTTGGTGCCAGTGTCAGCCTGTTGTTTGCCATTGGTGAGTGCTACTGAGAAAAATTCGCCGATGGAATGATCCCCCTGCAGGATCACACTGGGATATTTCCAGGTAATCGCCGACCCCGTTTCTGATTGAGTCCACGACATTTTTGATCCCGTGCCTTGACATAATGCACGTTTGGTGACGAAGTTGAGAATACCGCCGGTAGTGCCTGAACCGGCAAACCAGTTCTGTACCGTAGAATATTTTACCTCGGCGTTTTTATGCAGGATCACTTCTACCACAGCGGCATGTAGCTGATAGGTATCGCGTGCAGGTGCCGAGCAGCCTTCAATGTAACTGACGTAGCTATTTTCATCAGCGATAAGGATAGTACGTTCAAATTGACCGGTTTTAGCTGCATTGATACGGAAATAGGTCGACAGTTCCATCGGACAGCGCACGCCTTTGGGCACGTAGACAAAGGTGCCGTCTGAAGCCACTGCCGCGTTAAGAGCAGCAAAAAAATTATCCTTTGCGGGTACGACTGAGCCGAGATATTTTTGTACCAGATCAGGATATTCCTGGATGGCTTCACCGAGGGAACAAAAAATAATACCCTGTGTGGCTAACTGTTCACGGTAGGTGGTGGCAACAGAAACGGAGTCGAAGATGGCATCGACGGCGACCTCAACCCCTTCACGCACGGGTACACCGAGCTGGGCAAAAGCCGCTTCAACTTCAGCGGTGAGATGGAGATTTGTTGCTGTGCTGCCAGCAGGTGCTTGTTCCACTCCGTCCTTTGAATCGCAGTCATCATCACAATGACCACAAGAGGGTGCGGAGTAATAGCTGTAATCTTGATAGTCGAGGTTTTTGTAGTGCGCTTTTAACCAGTGTGGTTCTTCCATCTCCAACCATCCGCGATAGGCATCTAGCCGAAATGCTAACATCCATTCGGGTTCGTTACGTTTGGCCGAAATAGCACGGATCACGTCTTCACTAAGTCCTTTAGCCAATTGATCGGTCTCTAATTGGGTAAAAAATCCTTCTTTATAATGTCCATCGTTGACCCAGGCTGACGTGTCCTCGGGAGTTTTAACATTGCTTCGTGTCATTTATATCGCTCAAACGCCAAAGCTCTCACCACATCCGCAGGAATGTTGAGCCTTAGGGTTATCAAATTTAAAGATCTGATTCAGTCCTTCACGGACGTAATCCACTTTAGTACCATCAACAAAGGGCATCGATTTTGAAGGAACATAGAGTTTTGCTTTCTGGTGTTCAAATAGTAGGTCATCGCTAGCTGGTGATTCAGCGATGTCCAGAACATAAGTAAAACCCGCACAGCCAGACGGTTTTACGCTCAGTTTTAGCCCCTTGGCCTGCGGGTTTTGTTGCATGAGTTTTATAATTTGCGTGGCAGCGCTTTTGGTGATAACGATGCCTGACCAATCATTATCATCAAGTGAGAATGTCCCAACAGCATTTTGTTGCATATGAACCTACCTTATTCTCTCTTTCGTCTTAGAACCTGTTCAAAATCTCTTGTGCTCGCCGTGTTTTGGTTAAGTCATTCGTCAAAAACGCGCTCAACATGCTCACTGACTCCCTTTCGTTGCATACGAGAGTAAACTGCGCTTTTTCGCACGTCTTTTCCTCGTCTGGGCGTCGCTCAAGAAAATTTGGAACAGGTTCTTAATAGCATCAAGTTTATCCGCCATAGTAGTGATAATTACTATCACTGCAACCATTTGTTTTATAGGGGTAATGGCAAAGATTCCTTTTTAACCTTGAACGAGACGGCAATTTGAAGATTGAATTTAAAACATTTATTAAAAACACCTATTTCTGTGCTAATTTTAACCGAAAACCCTTGCCGAGGGAACCTTTTGCCTGCTTATCTACATATTTATTAATAAGGGTTGTGAGTTTCGGTGACTTCTTTTTCATTTTTCGGGATACGACCGCTCAAAGGGGAGGTTAATCTTTTAAAATTTGGTGGCTGTGTACTAGCAGATTCGTTTGTTAAAAAGCGAGCAAATACACTCTGATTATGATGCTGTGCTGGTATAATTACTTTTGTAATGGACTTCTTATATACCCTTCGCCTTTCAAGTTACGGCGGCGTTGGCTGCTCGCACTCATCCCAGTCATGTACTACTTGTACACTCCTAGGATTCGATTGATTGCCGCCTGGCCGTAACTCGAAATTCATTGGGTATGGCTTGTTCGAAACTGCGTTTTTTCGCCTATTGTAGGTTTTGCAAGAAGTCTAACACGTTGTTTGTCACAATGACTAAGAGAGCCACTGATGAATGATTTACAACAAGGACGCCATGACTTACCGAAACTGATGTTTTGCATGCTATTTATCCTGATAATGATGATCACCAGTTTTTGGGTGATACAGCCTTTCATTATGGATCTGGCTTGGGCGGTTATGGTGGTGATTGCCACTTGGCCGTTATTAATCAAACTACAGATTTTACTCTGGGGACGGCGTTCTTTGGCTGTCATTATCATGACGTTATTATTGATTTTGTTCTTTGTCATCCCGATTGCTTTATTGGTCAATAGTCTACTAGCAAACAGTGCGCCCTTGATCGCTTGGGCGAGTAGTCCTGCTAATATGCATTTCCCAGCGATGGAATGGTTAAACGCTGTCCCTCTGGTAGGAGGCAAAGTTTACAATAGTTGGCATAGCTTAATTGCTGGTGGGGGTAATGAGATATTGGCAAAGTTACGACCTTATGTAGGGGAAACGGCGACCTGGTTTGTCGCTCAAGCGGCTCATCTTGGACGTTTTGTCGTTCATCTGACACTTATGGTGTTGTTTAGTATTCTGTTTTACTTTCATGGTGAACGGGTTGCTCAAGGTATCCGCCGTTTTGCTGTGCGACTGGCAGATAAAAAGGGAGATTCTACGGTTGTTTTAGCTGCACAGGCCATTCGGGCAGTAGCACTTGGGGTGGTAGTAACCGCATTAATCCAGGCTATTTTAGGCGGTATTGCTTTAGCGATTGCGGGTATCCCTTACGTGACTTTACTTACCGTTCTGATGTTTATTCTCTGCGTTGCTCAGCTAGGGCCTTTATTGGTGCTTATCCCAGCGATTATTTGGCTTTATTGGAGTGGTGATCCCATTTGGGGAAGTCTGTTACTGGTATGGAGTTGCATCCTTGGTACTTTTGATGCCGTTTTGCGTCCAGCGTTAATTCGTAAAGGCGCCGATTTGCCGATGATATTGATTCTTTTCGGTGTTATTGGTGGTTTATTGTCGTTGGGCATGATTGGTTTATTCATTGGGCCAGTGGTTCTAGCGGTTTCTTACCGTTTGCTTTCCGCTTGGATCGATGAACGAGTTAAATCCTAAGTTTCGATTAGCTCGGTGGTAAAAAAACAAAGTGGCAGAAACTTGTGCCACTTTGTTTAATCACAGATAGCTAAATCTGGTTTATTTAAGGCTGGCGGTTTGATGAATAATTAATTATAAATTAATTAACATGTTTAAGTTGTTATTATTCTTTAAATTAATATTCACTATCTTAAGTTTTATAATTTGTATTTTATTGAGATCTCATCTACTATTTAGTGGATTCTATCCAGTTGTACAGTATAAATAGAAATTTATACTAGGATATAATATAACATTTAAGAATGTACACATGAAATATATACAAGGACAAGGATATAACATGATTAATAATGCAAACGTAAATAACATTGAAACTGCAAATGCTGTAAGCACTGAGACAGTGCAACCAGCAGGGAATGTATTCAACAACGTTGATATTTATAATGCAGGGCGGGTGGCAGCCTATATTTTTGACACATCGTTCACGTCTCCATTGCAAATATTATATAATGGGGCTCTTAGTATTTTTAAAAAGGGAAAAAATACGATTGAAATCGGTTCAATAAATAGTTTATTCAATAAAAATAAAAAAGATTCACTGGTTCTATCAGGAGTGACATCGATACTGGCTTTAACAGAAGTAGCAGCGGCATTTCCCTGTGCTGAATCTGCTACTCATATTTATCTGGACAAGCAAATTTCTCATATTGCCTACAGTGATAAAATAGTACCGGTACAGGGATAGCATAATTATCAGCTATCGTTGATGTCTTCACTATACTATTAAATAAAAGCCAAATAGAAATTTTTTCTGTTTGGCTTTTATTCAAAAAGTGCTAAAAGAAAATTTCTGATTTATCAATTGACTCTGTGATTCAATAGACTTCTTTCTAAACCTAATAGTTGTGTTATATTCAATAAAACCAATATAATCTTACTGGTTATTATCTAGGGTAAAATGACTATCCAGGCGTGTATTTAACAAAATACCTGCTTTAGAAAATGTTGGGAGGGGTTATGTCATTGAATATACAAACAAAGAGTTTAGCAAAGCTGGTGGTACAAAATGAGTATCATTATTACAGTTTACCCAAAATGGCATCCTTCCTAGGGAATATCGATCGACTGCCAAAATCAATGAAAGTGTTGTTAGAAAATCTGTTACGGCATATTGATGATGATAGCGTACGGGAAAATGACTTAAAAGCAATGGTTGATTGGTTAGCAAACGGTCATGCAGATTGGGAGATCGCCTATCGCCCAGCCCGTGTTTTAATGCAGGATTTTACTGGTGTTCCGGCGATTGTTGATCTTGCGGCTATGCGTGAAGCGGTGCAACGTTTGGGAGGAGATGTAAAGAAAGTGAATCCACTTTCTCCCGTCGATTTGGTAATTGACCATTCCGTTACTGTGGATAATTTTGGTGATCAACAGGCCTTTGGCAAAAATGTTCAGCTGGAGATGACGCGTAATCACGAACGTTATGCGTTTTTGCGCTGGGGTCAACAGGCATTCAATCGTTTTCAAGTGGTGCCACCGGGAACTGGCATCTGTCATCAGGTGAATCTTGAATATTTGGGACAAACGGTATGGCATGAGCAACAGGGAAATAAATTTGTTGCTTATCCCGATACTCTGGTTGGAACAGATTCTCATACTACGATGATTAATGGGTTGGGGATCCTCGGTTGGGGGGTCGGCGGTATCGAAGCGGAAGCGGCCATGCTGGGTCAGCCAGTTTCGATGTTGATCCCTGATGTTGTGGGTTTTAAGCTGACGGGGAAATTGGGTGAAGGGATCACGGCAACTGACCTGGTATTGACGGTCACGCAAATGTTACGAAGACATGGCGTAGTGGGTAAGTTCGTTGAATTTTATGGTGATGGACTGGTAGATCTACCCTTAGCCGACCGAGCGACTATCGCGAATATGTCTCCTGAATTTGGTGCTACCTGTGGTTTCTTCCCTGTGGATGAAGTGACCTTGAATTATATGCGCCTAAGTGGGCGCAGTGATCAGCAAATTGCTTTGGTAGAGGCTTACACCAAAGCGCAAGGCATGTGGCGTTATCCTGGTGACGAACCGATGTTTACCAGCAAATTAGCATTGGATATGACCACTGTTGTTTCTAGTCTGGCGGGTCCGAAGCGACCACAGGATAGGGTAGTATTATCTCAGGTGCCGCAGGCTTTTAGCGCTTTTAACGAAGCAGAAGTTATCAGTAAGAAACAGAGCAATAAAAAAGATAACCTTGTGCCGATGTCGATCACGTTGGAGGGTAAAACACATCACTTATCTGATGGGGCAGTGGTGATTGCCGCTATTACCTCTTGTACCAATACCTCTAATCCCAGTGTCATGATGGCCGCGGGGTTATTAGCTAAGAAAGCGGTGGAAAAAGGACTAAAAACTCAGACGTGGGTAAAAACCTCGTTAGCCCCCGGATCCAAGGTAGTGACTGATTATCTTAATGCGGCAGCTTTGAGCGATCCACTGGATCAATTGGGTTTTAATCTAGTGGGCTATGGTTGTACGACCTGTATCGGTAATTCGGGATCATTACTTGAACCCGTAGAAGATGCGATTAAAGCAGGGGACCTCACCGTGGGGGCGGTGCTATCTGGTAATCGTAATTTTGAAGGTCGTATTCATCCATTAATCAAAACCAACTGGTTAGCTTCGCCGCCATTGGTGGTGGCTTATGCCCTGGCAGGGAATATGAAAATAAATCTGACGGATGATCCCTTGGGTCAAGATCAGCAGGGTGTTCCGGTTTATCTGAAAGACATTTGGCCAAGTACACTGGAAATTGCAACAGCGCTTGAAGAGGTAAAAACAGCGATGTTCCGCAAAGAGTATGCTGAAGTTTTTGACGGTGATGATAGCTGGCAGGCCATTTCGGTAGAAAATTCGCCAACCTATCATTGGAAACCAGACTCGACTTATATCCGTCATCCTCCTTTTTTTAGTGGGATGTCGCGTAAACCAGAGCGGATCGAAGATATCAAGCAAGCCCGTATTTTGGCTATTTTGGCGGATTCAGTCACCACTGATCATATTTCTCCGGCAGGGAATATCAAACCAGATAGCCCGGCAGGACATTATTTGCTCGAACAGGGTGTCGCAATTAATGATTTTAACTCCTATGGATCCCGGCGTGGTAATCATGAAGTGATGATGCGTGGTACCTTTGCTAACATTCGTATCCGTAATGAAATGGTACTAGGCGTTGAGGGGGGGATCACTCGTCATATACCTTCACAGGAGAAAATGGCGATTTACGATGCTGCGATGCGTTACCAGAAGGAAAAGATTCCTTTAGTGGTGATTGCGGGTAAAGAGTATGGTTCTGGTTCTAGTCGTGACTGGGCGGCTAAAGGGCCACGTTTACTTGGTGTACGGGTGGTGATTGCCGAATCTTTTGAACGTATTCATCGTTCGAATCTTATTGGTATGGGTATTCTTCCGTTGGAATTTATGTCCGGAGTGAATCGTAAATCCTTGGGATTAACGGGTAATGAATCTATCAATATTAGTGGATTAGAGGGTTTGACTACAGGGCAGAAAATTCTTGTCACTCTCATTAATACTAGAGGTGAACAGCAAATCATTGAAACGCTATGTCGTATCGATACCAGTAACGAGCTGATGTACTTCCAGCATGGTGGTATTTTGCATTACGTTATTCGCAATATGTTGTAAACGAGGGGTTGGTATAGCTAAAAAATCGAGATGAGCTAAATCGGTCAAACCTGGGATAGTCCGCCAAGGAGGGTAGCTAGCCTGGTTGAGCAGGAGGCGAATTGCGCTGTTCCATAGCGCGAAATGATGAACGAGTAAACTCACACAATGGGTTGTCATAAACCGGTTGCCAAATAAGTGACAGCGTCACTTATTGTTGAATATGTGTCCCATTTTAGCCTCTTTAATCGCAAGATATTTTTTATTTTTCGAATTTTCACCGACGATGAGTGGCACACGTTTGACGACATCTAGCCCATATTGTGTCAATGTTTTGACTTTCTCCGGGTTGTTAGTCAGCAGCCGTACTGCTTTGACGCCGAGTAGCTGATAGATGTCCGCACATAGCGTAAAGTCTCTTTCGTCACTTTTAAACCCCAACTGATGATTCGCTTCGACAGTGTCTGCTCCTTGATCCTGTAGGGCATAAGCACGGATTTTATTCAATAAGCCAATATTACGCCCCTCCTGACGATGGTAAATAAGGATACCACGACCCTCTTCAGCAATTTGCTGCATTGCGGCGTGGAGCTGAAAACCACAATCGCAACGTAGACTGAATAATGCGTCTCCGGTCAGACATTCTGAATGGATCCGGGAAAGAACGGCGGGCTCGCCTGAAATATCGCCAAAGATCAACGCGAGGTGTTCATGACCGCTGGTTAATTCTTCAAAACAAACCAGCAAAAAATCTCCCCAGGGAGTAGGTAATTTAGTTTCTGCTACACGTTTTAGTTTCATATCAATACAGGACTCTGAGGGAAAATGTTTTGGCGTATTTTACTTGCAAAGGCACCGGTTAAGCGCTACCCGTTGCTCATTGTATGGTTTTCTGGCTGCTAATGGCAGCACAATCACGATAATAAGCTTGTGGTGTCATCTTGCATGTCGTATTTTTGGCATAACAATGATATTGATTCACCCTACGGAGTAAAATGTGAAATATTTGCTAATTTTTTTGTTAGTACTGGTGATCTTAGTGGTTTCTATGACCTTAGGAGCACATAACGATCAGGTGATTACCTTTAATTACCTATTAGCTCAAGGTGAGTACCGAGTATCGACGTTATTGGCGACTCTTTTTGCGATTGGATTTGCATTGGGGTGGATCATATGTGCTTTGTTTTATCTACAAGTACGTATTTCTCTTGCCCGGGCACGCCGAAAAATCAAGCGGCTTGAATTACAGCTAGAGCGACCAAGGGCAAATGATGTGATGCTGTCCACGTCTGCTACAAATATCGCCAGCAGGAAGTAATTTCTATGTTAGAACTGCTCTTTCTGCTATTGCCTATAGCCGCTGCTTACGGTTGGTATATGGGGCGCAGAAGTGCTCAGCAGGACAAACAAAAAAATGCTAACCGCTTATCCCGTGAATATGTTGCCGGGGTTAATTTTCTTCTTTCTAATCAAAAAGATAAAGCGGCAGATCTGTTTCTTGATATGCTGCAAGAAAATAGTTCTACTGTTGAAGCGCATCTCACCTTAGGAAATCTGTTCCGTTCGCGCGGGGAAGTTGATCGTGCGATACATATCCATCAGGCATTGATGGAAAACGCCTCCTTAACTTTTGAACAACGGTTGTTAGCCATTCAACAACTGGGGCGCGATTATATGGCTGCTGGTCTTTACGATCGTGCTGAAGATATGTTGACCCGTTTGGTTAATGAGCAAGACTTCTGTATTGCTGCGTTGCAACAGTTATTGGTGCTTTATCAGGCTACCAGTGATTGGGTAAAAGCGATTGCCGTGGCGGAAAAATTGATCAAACTCGGTAAAGAAGAGCAACGCTTAGAAATCGCTCATTTTTACTGTGAACTGGCGTTACAGGCGATGGAGAGTGCTGATCTGGACAAAGCCAAAAGTTTGTTAAAAAAAGCAGCGGCGGCAGATAAACAGTGCGCTAGGGTATCGATTATGCTGGGGCAGGTTTATATTGCTAAGGCTGAATTTATCAAAGCAATCGCTTCGCTGGAACGGGTACTGAAACAGGATAAAGAAGTGGTTAGCGAAGCCTTGCCTATGTTGCAATACTGTTATCAACATTTACATCAAGTCGAAAATTGGACAAAGTTTTTGCAACTTTGTGTCGAAGAAGATAGCGGTGTTGCGGCTGAACTGATGTTGGCAGAGCAGATTGAGCAACAGGAAGGACGAGATGTGGTGCAACTTTATATTAATCGACAGTTACAACGGCATCCAACTTTACGCCTGTTCTATCGATTAATGGACTACCACTTGACTGATGCGGAAGAAGGCCGTGCAAAAGATAGCCTGGTGTTACTACGTGATATGGTTGGTGAACAAATCCGCACCAAACCGCGTTATCGTTGCCGTAAATGTGGCTTCACCACGCATTCTCTTTACTGGCACTGCCCTTCATGCCGAACTTGGGCCTCGGTTAAGCCAATCATGGGGTTGGATGGGCAGTAGAAGAAGTCCAGTGAAGGATCCTGTTTCATAGAAGGTTAAAAAAATGAAAGCTAAAACAGAAAGTAACACTATCGTCAATTCATCTCCCATTATTGTGGCGTTAGATTATGCTGATATCAATCACGCGTTAGCTTTCGTTGATCGTATCGATCCACAGGTTTGCCGGCTAAAAGTGGGTAAAGAAATGTTTACCTTATACGGTACTGTATTTATTCGAGAGTTACATCAGCGTGGTTTTGATGTTTTTCTTGATCTTAAATTTCACGATATTCCTCATACCACGGCACGAGCGGTAGCGGCGGCCGCTGAACTGGGCGTATGGATGGTGGATGTTCATGCCAGCGGAGGGGGCAGAATGATGAAAGCGGCCAAAGAAGCCTTGTTACCTTATGGTGATGATGCGCCTTTGCTGATTGCTGTTACAGTATTGACCAGTATGGAATCCATTGATTTATTGGATATTGGTATTGATATTAGTCCTGCTGGGCAAGTGGAAAATTTAGCCAAATTAAGTCAGGATTGTGGTCTTGATGGTGTGGTTTGTTCTGCCCAGGAAGCGCTTAGACTGAAACAATTTTGTGGTGCAGCATTCAAACTGATCACACCAGGTATACGCCCGACAGGGAGCGAGACTGGCGATCAACGGCGTACTATGACGCCAAAACAGGCACTCGATGCCGGAGTAGATTATATGGTTATTGGACGCCCTATCACTGGATCTACCGATCCTGCGCAAACTCTTGGTACTATCCTCGATTCACTGATTTAAAGGGCAAGTTATGGATAATAACAACAGTCGTCTGGTTTATTCTACTGAAAGTGGCCGTATCCGGTCACCCGAAATAAAAGCTGAACGGTTAACAGGAGATGGTATTGTTCGTATTCAACGCCAGACCTGTGGTCGTAAAGGGAAGGGAGTATGTTTGATCACGGGGGTTGCAGGGAGTGATGAGCAGCTTGATACATTGGCGGCAGAGTTAAAAAAGAAGTGTGGCTGTGGCGGTGCTGTAAAAAAAGGAATTATTGAGATCCAAGGAGATAAAAGAGCATTGCTCAAGCAGTTACTTGAAGCAAAAGGGATGAAAGTAAAATTGGCAGGGGGATCCTGAACGTCGCTCGAGAAGATTTGGAACAGGCTCTTAGTGAAGTCGCTATAACAAAGAAATGGTTTTTTTTTGAAAGAAAAATAAGCAAAGTAGACTATTACTTATAGAGGTAATGTTTTTTCGCTTAACGTAGAATTCACAGCACTCGCTACGTTTTTGCAAGAAGTCTATTGAGTTAAGATATCATCTCATTTATATGGGGGTGCATATTTTTGTTACATTATCGCAGATAATGCGATAGGAGGTACAAAATGGCAACATCATTGAATGTGAATGGCAGTGTTTTCATTTGTTCTGATACGAGAATGGTAAGAATGATTAATGGTGACCGAAAAACAGCGATCTATATGGGGATCTTTGATCGTTTTTTCGATTTATTCAGGAAGGAAAGTAAAAGAGAAAAAATTGAGAAGTTATATGATGAATTACATCAAGATTTATCAGATGAAAGTAAAATAACAACTTCCAGACGCTACAGTATCAATCAATTGATTATTTTTTCTAAAATAAGAGATATGGCCACTTTTGATCAACAGGACAAATTCACTGTTTCGGTACAAGAGGAAAAAATGGATTTTTTTATGGCGGGATCACTCATTTATACTCAGTCTATTTCTAAGTTCACTGGAAAATTTATTAGATGTAAGTGTTTATATGCTAATCAGACGATGCGCGAGAAAGAACAGTTAACCACATTAGTGGAAAGACACAAAAAATTTGCCATTAATAAAATTAAAAATTATTTCAACCTACATAGAGAAAAATTAAAAAAAATAAAAAGAGATAATGATATGTTAGGTCTTGATAAAGATTTTTCGATAACAAAATATAAAGGATTTTGTAAGGCACATCGAGGCAGAACTTATTATTTTCATGTCGGAGACAAATACCCTGTGCTTTATGCGCCACCTAAAGAGAAAGAGGACGATATGTCTTATTTAGAGGGTAACTACAAACAGGTTGATGCGATGGATGAAAGGTTTGTCGTGCTTGTCCCCAAAGATAATAATAATAAATTGGTAGATTTTGATAGAAGTAATAATGAGTCTAACCTAGATTTAGCAGGAATTAAAACACTGATACCGGGTTGGGTTGTTGATGATAATGTGATTATCGCCCGCAATGCAGGTGAAGATTTATATAATTATATCTATGAGATTACAGGAAAAAGAAAAACTATTGATGTTAGGGTATTTAGGGAGGCATTGCGAGATTTGAAAACGTTACATCAGAAAGGTATTTATTTGATTGATATTAAAATAGAGAATATGGCTTATAATGAAAATAAAAAAATAGTGAATTTAATTGATATAGAAAACCGAGTTAAGCGAGGAGGAAAATGTAATCATGGTGTTACCTATAGCGAATATTCCGCTACAAAAGATTTATTATGTTACTATACTAGATATCACGCGGGAGAGAAGTATTATGATTATGATATTTTGCGTGTATGGGATGAATATGCCTTTTTATTATCCATGATAGCTTGTACTGCAAAGAGTAATGATCTTCATAAAGCTGTGATGAGACCTGATGTCGATATTAAGGGAGGAGGCTATCCTGGAGCGATGAATATGAGTAACAATAGTCTGTTCATGAAGTGGATCCATAGTCATGTAAATTCTCTATTTTATATGGATATTGCTGAATTATTAAAAAATCCTGCCAGGTTAGCGCGTGTAAACCCCGATCATGCCTATTTAGCTGACATGCTTACCGTCTCGTCGTAACAAATTATTTCATTATGAAAAGATACATTTACTGATATGGCTGCATGATTTAATTTTGATTGCCTAACTGATACACTAAGGAGTAAATCTACGGAGTAGTTCATATTTGTGTGCTAATCAAAATTAAATTGTGTAGCTATAACTTATCAGAGCATGTAATATGCCCTGATGAGTTAAGAAAGAATTTATTCATATCATTATATATAGAAACGATATTTGTCCACACTGTTAAAAACCCATTATCATTAGCAAGAGATTTTTTGAGGAACCCACTTATTCTAGTGGTGATAACCATTTCCTCGTTAATGCTATATTTTTTTAATTATATCGACTATTGCTGCTTGTTCCTTTTTCTCATTATATTCTTCTAAAACTTCTGATATGAGTTTTATACAATTATTAGTATTTATTTTTTTGTCTATTTGCCTATTCAACATTTCTGCTTTTAGTGGGATAAATGAGAGCGAAAACTCTTGAAAAGTTTCAGTACCATCAGGTGCAATTCTCATGACATAATTTATTGCCAAATTAAAGGGATAATAGTATTCATCACCGTCTTTGATCGATCCATCAGCAGATTGATCGGGAAACTTACAAAAATGGATCACACAGGATTTACTGGTAAGAAGAATATTGCCATTGGGTTGTTTATCGATACTAATGAGAGTATTTTCAGGATCGTAAACGGTATGATTATCAATGATATTCCTTCGCTGTTGTAATAAACATTCTAGTGTTTCACTGTTTCCTCTAATTTTTTTGTTAAGTCTTTCCGTACTATTGAACAGTGTACCTACAGTCAGATTTGTGCTGGTTTGGCATAGATGTCCAATTATTACTGCCACCTGTGTTGCTTCTATGCTATCTATCTGAATTATTGATTGAAGTATTTTACTATCTTGAATATACTTTATTCCTTTTATATGATAATCGGGATCAAGTTGGTTACCGGTAAATTTTTTCAATGGCGGATGATGTTTTTTATTTACGTAAATCTGTTGGTTCTTATTACAATCTCTTACATTGTCAAGGAACATTTGCTCTATTTCTTTTCTGTAGTGCCCAGAGACGTCTTGATTTTTTTTATTTTTTTCGTTTACATCTGTATTTTTATATTCTTTATTTGTATTTTCCTCGCTTTTTTTCCCATTAGTATAGATGTATTGTAAGTCGTCTAGTCTTTGTCGTGGTAGTGGTATGTCATTTTTCTTTGATGAGGATAATGGAAATAATCTTGTCAGATTTCCTTTCCTCTCATCCTCAATCACATTTTCCATAAATTTACTAATACCATTGTAATCTACTTGATCATATAGATTAGGTAAGAGTATTCTCTCCTGGTCAATGTTTATAATAATAAATTCTTTATTACATGACACAGATAATTTATTTTTATGCCCAGGTGCCATAAGAGATTTTATTTTCTGAAGAGCATGTATCAGTTGATGCCAATTTTTCTCAGTAATCTTTTTATCCCAGGCAAAATAATTATATTCTGCTGAATATAATCTATAAAGTGCTTTCCAGATGGCAAATTTTTTATTGTTGTGATATAAAAATAAATTTTTATATTTTCGCCAAATATAGTTTATTTTTTCTTTTATTCTATATTGAGTATTTTTATCTTTTATTACCTCAAATTTTGTCGGAATTGATAATTCTTGTACAGCTTCAATACTGAATCTATAAGGTGATGGTGTTCCAGGAAAACAAATCATATTATTACCTCGAATAGAAAATGATTTTATAACTGTAGGCTGGATCTCGTCATTTCGCTGTTAATATACAGTAAACACCTTATAAAAACGCCCGTGAAGGCGCGTATTTTTTGGAAATTGATAATAGATTATTGATATTTCTTATTCCAGTGTCATGCGATGTAACTTGGGTGCTGTTAACAGCATCAGTAGCGCGATAATACCCGTCACAATGCCGATTTGCATAAACACATGGCTGTAAATATCCAATGATGCTCGAGCGTCGGTAATACCACTGGGTACCGCTGTGAGTGCTGCAACCTTACCGGCGATTATCGCCGCGGCCGCAGTGGTAAGGAACCATGCTCCCATAATAAAGCCCATCAAACGCTGAGGTACCAATTACGCTACCATCGCCAGGCCCAAGCCTGAAATCATCAGTTCGCCGATACTTTGCAAAGCGTAGCTAAGGATTAGCCAGTTAACTGATACGATACTTTGTGCATTGGCGAAACTTGCGCCTAATGGTAACACCAGGAATGCTGTTGCGCTCAGTAGCATGCCTATGGCAAATTTGTGTGGCATGGGCAAACGAACACCCAACTTATTATACAGGATTGCTAGAATGGGGCTTGCGGCCATAATCCAGAATGGATTTAAAGCCTGATATTGCTCTGCCTCAACGTTGAATCCTAAAATAACATGTTCAACATTATGAATAGCGAAGAAATTCAACGAGGTTGGCATTTGGCTATAAAGCACAAAAAAGATCACGGCTTCAAGCATCAGCAAAAAAGCGACAATCATTTTACGGCGAGCGACATCCTGTAAAGCGAAGGTTTCTTTGGCGAAAATAATAATGATAGCGCCAGCAACGACAGCTAATGCCCAATGCGCAATGGCCTGGTTATGCAGCAACCAGTTGGAAATCAGGATAAGAGTGATGATGCCAATTAATACTATCAGTAATTTTTTTATTTGTAGTGGTGAAAAATCAGGTTGTGAACCTTGGTCTTTTACCCAATGACGACAGAACAAAAAATTGACTAGGGTAATTAACATACCGACGACACTAAGAGAAAAAGCGATGTTCCAACCGTATCTTGCCGCCAGCCAAGGGGTCGCTAACATGTTGCCGCCAGCCAAGGGGTCGCTAACATGGACATAAATGATCCGATATTGACGGACATGTAGTACATGGTAAAGGCCCCGTCCAGGCGTGGATCGTCTTTTTTGTAGCAGGTCGCCAGCAGTGAGGAAGGGTTGGCCTTAAACAAACCGTTGCCGACCGCAATGGTCGCCATGCCGAGATAAACCCAAAAAACGTTATGTTCTGAATAAGCCACCATCGCGTAGCCGAGAGCCAAAACTAATATACCCAGTATGATGACTCGTTTACTACCCAGTACTTTATCACCCAACCAGCCGCCAATCGCTATAAAGCTAAAGACCAAAGCACTGAATGAAGAAAAAAGAATGATGGAGTCGGCTTCGCTTAGTCCTAACATTTTTACTAGATAAACAGCCATAATCCCTTGCAGGCCGTAGAAACCGAAGCGTTCCCATAGTTCGATCGAGAAAATGAGGTAAAACGCTTTCGGTTGTTTGAATACATTACGAAGCGTTCCCATAGTTCGATCGAGAAAATGAGGTAAAACGCTTTCGGTTGTTTGAATACATTACGAAGCGTTCCCATAGTTCGATCGAGAAAATGAGGTAAAACGCTTTCGGTTGTTTGAATACATTAATACTGATGTTTTTCGGATCATCAGTATTGTTTTTTATTGTCATAGAGAGACCTCTGATTTCACTCATAACCGGTCATAAAATGACAGGAAAATATAAAAGGCGACGCGTAGAAGACACCTTTTGGCGTCTTCATAAGATATGATTATTATCTGTAATGTGCACTATTTTTATGTTTCAGGTAGGAGCTTAGATTGTAAATAATTCTAAGAACCTGTTCGAAATTTTTTGTGTTCGCTGGTACTTCGTCAACAACAGGCTCAAAATTCCGCCCATTTTTTCCTCGTCTGAGCACAGCGAAAAAGATTTAGAACAGGCTCTAAGAACCTGTTCCAAACTAGGAGCCGCTGTTGTTAAGCAGCGGATGAAATAGGGTTAGTTGTGGGATGTCTTAATAAAATTCATTGTTCCAGTGTTAATTCATTCATCGCTGCAATGTTGAAACCACCATCAACATACAGGATCTCACCGGTAATACCTGCGGCGAGGTCAGAACAGAGAAAAGCGGCGGGGTTGCCGACATCTTCGAGAGTGACAGTACGGCACATTGGGGTAACGGCTTCACAGTGGTCCAACATTTTACGAAAATTCTTAATACCGGATGCTGCTAGGGTACGTATTGGCCCTGCCGAAATACCGTTGACGCGGATACCTTGTGGTCCCATTGCGTTTGCCATATAGCGCACATTGGCTTCCAACGATGCTTTTGCCAAGCCCATCACATTGTAATTAGGGATCGCGCGTTCAGCACCCAAATACGTTAGTGTCAGCAGTGCTGATTTTTCTTTTAGCATGGGGCGGCAGGCTTTAGCCATCGCTACAAAGCTGTAAGAGCTGATATCGTGCGCGATAGCAAAGCCTTCGCGGGTAACGGCATTAACGTAATCGCCATCGAGCTGATCGCGAGGGGCGAAAGCGATGGAATGTACCAGACCATCAAATGCAGGCCATTTTTCTTTTAATTTTTCGAATAGCTCAGTGATGCTTGCATCTTTTGCAACATCGCAGGGAAAAGTCAGCTTTGAATCTAGCTTGTCAGCGAATTCTTCTACACGTCCTTTAAGTTGATCGTTCTGATAGGTAAATGCCAATTCAGCGCCTTGGCGACGCATTGCCTGCGCGATGCCGTAGGCAATGGAAAGTTTGCTGGCTACACCAGTGATGAGAATGCGTTTGCCGGTAAGAAACCCCATAGCAGTAATCCTTGTGGTCGTTTTATTAGAATTGTTCGGTTATAAACTGAACGAGGCAATTCTAGCACGCTTTATCAGGATTGAGGGTGTCTGTGAAACTTGTTTTATCCCGGTTATCTTTCTATAAACAAGAAACTATTATTAGTAAGATTTAATGATAAGTTAGGAGACTATAATGTTTCTTTTAAACTGGGGAGATAACCTATGTACAGTAATGAAGACATTGAATCCGCTGTTGTTGCACAGGCGATTAGCCCGCAAGCGGCGCAGGCGCTGCGTGATCATGTGGATAATATGCGTAAGACATCAGCAGTCGATGAGGAAAGTTTTCGTTTGCTTGCTGGATTTAATGATATTTTTGTGGTGATTGCCAGTCTGTTACTTTTAGGTGCGACATTCGTACTTGGCGGCGCCTATCATCGGTGGCTTGGCGGTCTACTGTGTGCAGGCGTGGCATGGGGGTTGGCGGAATATTTTGTCCGTAAGCGTCATATGGCACTACCTGCTGTTGTGCTGTTACTCGCTTTTATCGTTGCTATCGGTTCTGTGCCGATTTATGGCTATGGCATTAAAGATGCTGTTATTCGCTGGATTATTGCCATTTTACTGACGGCTTTAGCCGCGTTACTCCATTGGCGACGTTTTCATATTCCTATTACTTTGGCGGCCGGCGTGGGTGTTGTTGTTTGGGGAGTTTTATCTGTTTTTCTGATGGTGTTTCCTGTACTGGAAAATATGATGCCGAAGCTGATATTTGGCTCTGGTTTGCTGGTATTTGCCTTCGCCATGTATTGGGATGTCTCGGATATTCAGCGTCAAACTCGGCGGGCTGATGTGGCTTTCTGGCTTCACTTGTTAGCCGCCCCGATGTTAGTTCATCCGCTTTTTATTACCATGTTGGGGGAGGGGGATGTCAGGTTGCTGAACACGCTATTGGTATTAATATTTTATGTGTTAATGGCGTTTTTTTCACTGGCGATTGACCGACGTGCACTTATGGTATCCGCGCTTGGCTATGTTCTTTATGCTTTTACATCACTCTTGGATAAAAGTGGCTTTGTTAGCCTGAGTTTTGCCATCACAGCGTTGATAGCCGGTTCAGCTTTACTGTTGTTATCTGCTTTTTGGCATCAGAGTCGTGGCTTTGTGCTAGGTTTACTGCCATTGTCGGTTTGCCGTTATTTTCCGCGTTGCTATCCGGGCAGGGCTGGGCTTTAATCTCTTAAAAGCCGTCACCATCACAGCGCCAAGCGTCCGCAGTGAGTGCTTCGCCAAAATGGCTAGCAACCAAACGTTTGGTCTGCTCATGTAGGGGAGCGGCTAATACTTCCGCTGTACTGCCACGTTCCACGACTTCTCCTTTATGCATGACGATGACTTGATCACTGATGTGTTTCATCATGCCCAGATGGTGAGTGACGTAAATATAAGCTATACCGTGTTTTTCCTGTAATTCCAACATTAGATTGATAATTTGTGAACGTATTGACATATCGAGCGAGGCTAGCGCCTCATCGGCAACAATCACTTTAGGCCGCAGAATGAGCGCACGCGCTAGCGCAATACGTTGTTTTTGTCCTGATGCCAGCATGTGAGGGTAATAGTCAGCGTGGTTCGGTAAAAGCCCAACTTGACGTAGTGTGTGATAAATACGTTGTTCACGCGCCGCCGCATCGAGTGTTGTATTTAATTTCAGTGGGATATCGAGGAGCTGACCAATCCGTTGGCGTGGATTCAGTGAAGTACTAGGATCTTGGAATATCATACGGATATGTTGACTGCGATACGCATAATCACCGTAACTAAGGCGGTGGCCATCGATTAATAGCTCTCCGGTGCTAGGTTTAGTCACGCCAGAGAGCATTTTTGCTAGCGTTGATTTACCTGAGCCGTTTTCACCAATGATAGCCAGTGTGTGGCCTTTTCGTAACGTGAAATTCACTGACTTTACTGCTTCAATAACATGCTGACGCCGTAATAATCCGCTACGATAGCCAAACTTTTTACTCAAGTTACGCACTTCGAATAGCATTTCTACCATTTATTTATCCTCCAGATTCAGTGGAAAATGGCAAGCAAAAGCATGGTTTTTTATCTGTCGTAGCCGTGGTGTTTCAATACAGTTCTTTTTTGCATAGGGGCAACGGGGCCCTAGACGACAGCCGATAGGTAAATGCTCTAATGAGGGGATAGCACCAGG
Organism: Candidatus Fukatsuia endosymbiont of Tuberolachnus salignus; assembly: GCF_964030845.1. Lineage (NCBI taxonomy): Bacteria > Pseudomonadati > Pseudomonadota > Gammaproteobacteria > Enterobacterales > Yersiniaceae > Candidatus Fukatsuia > Candidatus Fukatsuia endosymbiont of Tuberolachnus salignus. The sequence continues at coordinate 1,691,779 of NZ_OZ034983.1, read as the reverse complement.
TAATGTATTAAGGCGGCTTTTATGAGGCAGTGAACGACCAAAATCAGGCATTGAGCGTATTAATGCTTGGGTATAAGGATGGTGTGGAGTTGCAAGCAGATCGTCGCGCATGGCACTTTCTACCGTTTGGCCGCAATATAGCACGTTGATTCTGTCTGCCCATTGACTCATAAATTGTAGATCGTGACTGATGAGTAAAATCGTCGTCTTATTGTTTTTGTTTAAGCGTGTGAGTAGGCGGAAAATTTGTGCTTGAGTGGTGGACTCCATCGTATTGGTCGGTTCATCGGCAATCAGTAGTCGTGGTTGATTGGCTAATGCGATAGCAATCATCACTTTTTGGCATTCCCCCTCTGTCAATTGGTAGGGATAGCTGTTCATAATATCTTCATGGTCTTTGATGCCAACTCGATGGAGTAATTCAATGGCTCGCCGCTTACGCCAATGAAAACGTTGCCACCATTGGCCTTTGTAAGTCCAGTCAGGTATTGACTGAATTAACTGTTTGCCAATTTTCTCTGAAGGATCCAGGCAGGATTGTGGTTCCTGAAATATCATCGAGATATTGTGCCCGATCAGCTTACGTCGTTCGTGTACGGATAAGCGTAATAGATCAATATTATTAAAATGAAAACGGTCTGCAGTGATCTTCCAATTTTCATTGTTGACATCACAGATCGCTTTAGCAATCAAACTTTTACCTGAACCAGACTCACCAACTAACCCACGTACCTCGCCTTCTGTCAGCATAATACTGATCCTGTCGACTGCTTTTATCGCCCCGGTGGGTGTTGTAAACTCGATAGTGAGATTGCGGATATCAAGTAACGCCATTTATTTAACGCCTTTATTTATTGCCCGATGCATACCATCGCCCAGTAAATTAACCATCAATGCACTGATGAAAATAGCAGATCCCGGTACGATAACTGTCCAGGGAGCGATATAGAGCAGCTCTAGTGAGTCTCCCAGCATAGCACCCCATTCAGACGAAGGTAACTGGGCACCTAAATTCAAAAAGCCTAGCGCTGCAATATCAAGGATGGCTATTGATAAAGCACGGGTAAACTCAGTCACTAGTATTGCCACGATATTGGGAAAAATAGCATAGATCAAAATATAGTATGTCGACGCGCCATCTAAGCGGGCTGCAACGACATATTCTTTACCCATTTTATCATTAACTGCACTATAGATTGTGCGTACCATACGTGGTAATAGTGCTAACCAGACGGCAAATAGGGTATGTTGTAAGCTTGGCCCAGAAAAAGCCACGACAATGATAGCAAGCAGTAGGGAGGGAATGCATAGTAGTGTATCTAACAGATGATTGAGTATTGCTGATCGCAAGCCGTGGGTAATACCTGCTAATACACCAAGTAATAAGCCACCACATACGGCTGCGAGCGTGACCAACAGTGCTGAACCGAAAGTAGAAGAGGTACCTGTTAATAAACGGCTAAGAACATCACGTCCTAGATCGTCGGTACCGAGAAAGAAAGACACATCACCATATCGTGACCAGGAAGGTGGTAGCAATTGATAACCTAAAAATTGTTGCTCCAAGGTGTAAGGTGCCAGTATATTGCCAAAGAAGCACAGTAATATCAGGCTGAGTACTCCGTAGAAACCAATCAAGGCCAGCATGTCAGAATGAAAATTGTGCCAGATGTAATGGAGCGGACTCGGCGTTTTCTTTTCACAGTAGATATTATCAGATCCCATACCATTCCCTGTGTTTTAGTGGTGTCATCATCATCCCCAAAATATCTGATATTACGTTAATCATAACGACTAGCGCTCCAATGACCATAACCGCTGCTGAGATAGCGGTGTAATCTTGCTGGCGGATAGCGGTGATTAACCAGCGACCCAAGCCAGGCCAGTTAAATACGATTTCGGTAAGCATTGCTAAGGTTAACATCGCCGAAACTTGTAACCCCAATTTGGGGATAATCGGTGGCAGCGCGTTATGTAGTAAGTGACGATGAATGATCGTCAGTTTTGATAAACCACGGGTTGCTGCCGCTTTAATGTAGTTTTGACCAATAATTTCATCGGTACTGGTACGCATTAGGCGTATTATCTCGGTAATGGGGGCGATGGCCAGAGTGACCGTTGGCAAAAGCATATGTTTCAGGGTGCTGGTTATTATCTCTTTGCGATAGGGAGAATCAGATAACCAAGCATCGACCAATGCGAGTCCGGTAACAGGTTTGACTTGATACAATAAATCAAAGCGACCTGATACAGGCAACCAGCCAAGATTTACCGAAAAAAGTAGCATCAATAATAAAGCTAGCCAGAACACTGGGATGGAAAAACCGATCAATGCCAGAAGACTAATAATGAAATCTGTCATTTTACCGCGTTGCATGCCGGCAAGAATGCCCAGCGGAATACCAATAAGTAACGCTAGCAAAAAAGTCAGAATACATAATTCCATGGTGGCGGGAAGGGCAGCTTGTAGTTGTTCATTGATTGGTTGATTATTTATATTGGAAATGCCGAAATCACACTGCAATAGTTTATTGAAATAGAATAAATAATCGTCAATTAGCGCTGTGCTGTTGAGTGCTTCATCATCAAAGGGAAGAAAAGTCACACTAAAACTGACCAAGGACAGCATAAACAGTGTTATTAGCAGCAGTAATAATCGGCGTAATATAAAGATAATCATGGTTTTTTGCTCTCATCACTGTCTCGAAATACGCCGGCAAAAGAAGCACTACCAAACGTGCTCAAGATCAAGCCCTTAATATCGTGACGATAAGCCTGTAATCGCAGGGATGACGCGAGGGGTAGCACGGGTAATTGTTGTTCGAGTATATGTTGTGCCTGTTGATAGTAATGGATACGTTCGGCACGTTGCTGGGTTTGTAAGGCATCTTGCAATAGCGTGTCGAATTGAGGATCACACCAATGAGAATAATTTGCTTGAGAATTAATTGCAGCACAACTTAATATGGGTCGAAAAAAGCTGTCGGGATCATTACTGTCTGTTGCCCAGCCAGATAGTATCAAATCATGGCTCATTTCCATTTTCTGATGTCTCTCGTGAAAGTGGCCTTCAACCGGAATAATATTTACTGTAATTCCTATTTGTGCCAGATCTGCTTGGATAAGTTCCGCAGTTTTTAATGGACTAGGATTGTAAGAGCGGGTAGCAGTAGGAACCCATAAACTGAGTTCAAGCTGTTTAATACCCAGCTGTTGCAAGATTTTTCTGGCCTGGTTTGGATTGTATTGTGTTATTTGTGCTTGACTATCATAAGCCCAGGAAGCACGAGGTAAGATAGAAGTTGCGGCCTCTGCTGTTCCGTAATAGATGGCCTGCATCAAACGTTGACGATTAATCGCGAGGGCGATGGCATGGCGAATATTGACATTATTTAAGGGCGGCTTGAGGGTATTAAACGACAGGTAAGCTAAATTCATCCCTGGTCGTAGTGTCAGGCGTAAACGTGGATCATTACGCAAAATTGTTAACTGATTGGCAGCGGGGTAGGCGAGTACGTCACATTCCCCGGTCAGTAATTTGGAGAGGCGCCCTGTGCCGCTGACACCTAAGTCGATAACGACTTGCTGCATACGGGGTAAACCTCGCCAGTACTGATTATGGCGGAACAAACGAATATATTGACCTGAACGATATTCATTGAGCATAAATGGCCCTGTACCAATGGGTTCTTGATCAATTTGTTGTTGCTTATTTTTTTTCGTCAGTTTGTCTGCATATTCTGCGGATAATATCGGAGCATAATGTGTTGCAAGGTGCGAAAGGAACGAAGCATCCGGTGCTTTTAAGTGGAATTCAACACGATAGTCATCTAATTTTTTAATACTGCGCACGGTTTTGGCGAATTGCAAACTATCAAAGTAGGGATACTTGCTGCCATTGACATGATGATAGTGTTGTTCTCGATTCAATATACGCTGAAAGCTAAAAATCACGTCATCAGCATTCATCATTCGACTCGGGGTGAACCAGGCTGTGGTCTGAAAAGCAACCTCTTTACGTAGCTGAAAACGGTAAGTTGTTCCGTTATCTAGCATTTGCCATTTTTCTGCCAGTTCTGGAACAAGTTGATAGGTATAGGGATCGATAGCCAGGAGGCGGTCATACAATTGTGTTGCTAAGGTATCCACGGCCAGACCACCGCTCGACATTTGTGGATTAAAGGTATGAAAGATCCCGTTAATACAATAAACAAAACCGTGCTGGTGGACGTCTTTTTGCACAGATTGTGTCACTGGCGCAGATTGTACCAGTATGGGGATGGCTAAATAAGTTAGCGATAGTACCCAAATAATCAGAGCATGCATAAATATGCTTCAGTAATAAAAGAACGATAAACTTATTGTATCGTAATTTAACTATCCCCCCAATTCATTAGACATTTTTTAAAATTTATCTGTTTGAGTATGTGAGCACTGAGTGTGTCATTCATGATGATTTTGAAGGTGTTTGGCAAAAAAGCAGAAGCTTGTGGTAGCGTAGGCTGAAAGTGTTAGTATTGGTCAACAGAAGGCAACCAATTAGCGATAAGAACCGATTCGAGATCTCTTGCGCTCGCTAATATAAGGTCAATCCGAATGCATTTAAAAATAGATAGTAACTACCTTGATGATTTAATGGCAGAAGCTAAGGATATTGATAGGGCGATTGATGTAGGTAAGATCAATAATTGTGATGGATTTAATCAGATAGTGGCGGTTAGTAGCAAACTGCGTCAAACACTCGAACAGGCTCGTAAATTGGCGGTGTTGAATGCGCCGTTGCTATTGATTGGTGAGACAGGTACGGGTAAAGACCTGCTGGCGCGCGCCTGTCATCTAGGGAGCCCACGGGGTAAAAAACCATTTTTGGGCCTTAATTGTGCGTCCTTACCTGATGACGTGGTAGAAAGTGAACTTTTTGGTTACGCTGCTGGTGCTTATCCGAATGCGGCGGAAGGCAAAAAAGGTTTTTTTGAACAAGCCAATGGAGGCTCGGTTCTACTAGATGAAATAGGTGAAATGTCGCCACGGATGCAAATAAAATTATTGCGCTTTCTCAATGATGGTACTTTCCGTCGAGTGGGTGAAGAGCAAGAAGTACATGTCGATGTCAGGGTAATTTGTGCGACACAAAAAAATTTGCTAGCGCTGATCCGATGTGGAGAATTCCGCCAGGATCTTTACTATCGGCTTAATGTCCTCAGGATCACTTTACCGCCGTTGCGCGAACGGCCAGAAGATATCATGCCGTTGACGGAATTATTTGTGGAAAAATTTTCATCTGAGCAAGGTATGCATCGACCTAAATTATCATCTGAACTGAGTGGTTTTTTAGGTCGTTATGCTTGGCCTGGTAACGTACGTCAATTGAAAAATGTCATTTATCGTGCGTTGACACAGTTACAGGGTTTTGAATTGCGACCACAGGACGTTCTGTTACCAGAATTTGAAGTCGAAACTGTTTTGACCGATGATATGTTGCAAGGCTCTTTTGACGAAATCAGTAAACGTTTTGAACGCCTGGTGTTGACACGTCTGTATGGTGATTATCCGAGTACGCGAAAACTGGCTAAACGGCTTGGTGTTTCCCATACGGCGATAGCGAATAAATTGCGCGAACACGGGCTACGCGGTCGACCCGTGTCTACAGTAGAAAACGTAAAAGCAGAAAATAAGAAAATGGCAGGCAAATGCGAGTGAATAAGGATAGTACGATGAATAAAGAGCGCTGGTTTATGCCGAGTGAGGAACAGCCTCACCAACGTACTTGGATGGCTTTTAGTGTCAATAACGCCTGGGGTGGGCAGTATTTAGCTGAAATACAAGAAAATATCGCCACCATTGCGTTAGCTATTGCCAGATATGAAACCGTCACCATGTTAGTCGACCCGAAAGATCATGCTATTGCGCAACGATTAGTCGCTGAGGGTGATGTTGAGCTGCTTATTTGTCCTTTAGATGATATATGGATACGCGATAGCGGCCCGGTATTTGTCATTAACCAACAGGGTGATAAGGTGGCGGCTATCGACTTTAACTTCAATGGATGGGGTAATAAGCAACAACATGCTCTTGATGCTAAAGTGGCTCAATTTATCGTTGAAAAAGCAGGTGTTAAACCGATTAAGACGAGGTTAGTGCTAGAAGGTGGAGGGATTGAAGTCGACGGCGATGGAACCGCAATAATCACCGAAAGCTGTGTGATTAATAGCAACCGTAATGCTGCTATCAGTAAAGAACAATGCGAGCAAGAACTTAAACAGTTACTGGGTCTGGAAAAAATAATCTGGCTGCCGGGGATAAAAAATAAAGACATTACTGATGGTCATACTGATGGTTACGTCAGATTTGTCAGACCTGGTGCTGTAGTTGCAGGTTATGAGCCGAATACGCAATCTTACGATCATTTGGTAACTCAGCGTCATCTTGATATTCTGCGTCACTCAACAGATGCCAAAGGGCGTCAGCTAGATGTAGTGGTTCTCGAGGCACCGGCAACCTTACGCGATAAATATGCCAGTAATCAATTTTTCGCCAGTTATATCAATTATTATGTTTGCAATAAAGCGGTGATTGTCCCCGCATTCGGTGATGTTAACGCCGATAATGCCGCCGTAGATAAGTTAAAACGACTGTATCCTCAACGTGAGATTGTTGCGATAAATATTGATGCTGTTGCCAGTGGTGGCGGTGGGGTCCATTGTGTAACACAACAGGAGCCGAAGACTAAATAAAAATATACAGATGCTGCATATGCACCTGTATATAAAATATATCGCTGTCCAGCCCCAATGACTTATTTTAAGGATTGGTTTTTTCAAACTTCATGCGGATTTCACTCTTACCTTCATCATCGAGCTGATATTCACAATAATAAATTTTATTGTGTAGGGTTGGGGTGCGTCCGTTTTTTTGCAACGACTTAGCTACAGAATGCTTTTTGTCTGTTCTGGCATCAAATCCTTTCCATTGACAGTCCGTGGCTGAAGGCGCGCAATAAACCATACTGGTGATGCCGCGTTCGGTTTCCGTTTGTGTTGCAACGATTTCATTTTTCATTGGGCACTGAATACTTTCAGTTTTACCCGCGAAAACGCCTGTTGTGGCTAACGCACAGAAAACCCCAATAAATATATTTTTGTTCATTGAAAATAATCCTTATTCTAACAAGAGATAAGTTAACGCCTTCGATTTTTTGATGCGTATTCGTTACATATTTATTACGCGCGCTGAATTTAACACAATGTTAACATTTTATCCCAACATTTTTTATACCAGTCAGTATTATTTTTTATACTGGTTAGTACTGCCTGGTATAAATAAAAACCCGGTTTTATGGTGTTTGAGGTGTTGCTGGAGTCGATTCTGTTGGCTCAGGAGGATAATCGACTGCTTCTTCATTTTCTTCTGGTTCGCTGGATAAGCCAAATAACGCCATAAACTCTTGTAGGGATAATTTTCTATCGTTTAGATCGATTTTATTATCAGCATAGTGAAAGCGACTACTGATAGCATCATCGGTATTTGTGGTTAATTTAAACATTTTTCCCATAGCAGCCAAACCTTGCACTTGCTGTTCGGCGAGTTTTTGTGATTCTTCCGGGCTATAGCCTTCCAATAAGGCGGTTTGCATGGTCAAATCAGTTGCCATCGCCAGCGGGATGGTTAATGTAGCATCTACCTTTTTTATACTGTGTGCTAAAAACGCTGTCGAAGACGGCGTATTTGCTGTAGCGAGATCAGTATCCATTAATTCTACATTGATATTTAATGTACTTTCACCTTTACTGTTCTTCCAACTCAAAGGCGAAATATTTAAAATGGGGTTGCCTTTTAAGAGTGTAGGTAACTGAGCAAAAAGTATTTCGGATAGCTGCTGTGCTTCAAAATCTTCACCTTGTTGTAACGCCTGTAATGCTTCTTGATTGTAGGCCTCGACAAATTTCTTCGTTGCTTCACCGTCTAAACGATCTAAGCTAAGCACCAATTGACCGGAGCCAAAATCATGTCCTTTGATTTTTAACGCATCCAACGAATAGCTAAGTTTACCATTGAGATTTTTATCTGATTCACCGAGGGATGTATTAAGGGAAAAACCGTCCAGGGTAGTGATATTCTTGCCGTCAGTATCGAATGCTATCTGTTTAATGGTGAATTGTTGATCGCCCATGCCAATATCAAATTTGCCAGGATGATGGGTAATTTTCAACGCTAATCCTTGCAGGCTATATTGTTCCAATTGGTTATGCTGATCTTTACTGGTGAAAACCAAACTGTCACTCTTAGCGTTTAGCACCAGATTGCGTAAATCTTGAGAAACATCAGCATTGATAGTCGCTCCGGAGAAGCGCAGAGTAGCGGTGTTTTGTTGTGATTCGATAGGTATGATGTTGAGCGTTGATGAAATATCCCCTCGATAAGAAAAACGCGAAACGGCATTTAAGGGGGACTGACCTTTAGTTATCTCGAATAATTCTTTTATTACGGGGCTATTTTCTAATTCGGAGTGAACCAGCGCCATACTCGGGATAAAATTAAACTGTTTTAACTGAGCCAATGGGAAAGGGCCATGATCTATCGTTTCGATAAAAATAATTTTGTCATCTTTTCCTAACCATTTTTCATCGGCGTTGTTCGCATTGGAAGAATTTGTATCTAGTTGAAAAACATAGCGAAACTTGCTGCTAAATAGACCGCGTTGATAATCCTGATAAGATAATTTAATACCGGCTTCCGGTATATTTTTTTTTAACAACAAGTTTGATTCAGCCACTACTTGTTCTATATGTTGCTCGATTAATTTACCGGTATACCAGGAAGCAGCTGTCCATGCAGAGCCAACTATGGCCATAATACCAATAGCTACTAGCGATTTTTTCATCATTCTATTTTTATCCTTTTTTAATTTTAACACCTGTATGGAGCATGAAATACCTCCGCAAGGATAATATTGTGTATACAACGGGGATATATTAACAAAAAATTAGCAAAATTTATTATTAGAACCTGTTCGAAATCTTTTTTTCTCGCCGTGTTTTGGTCAAGTAATTCGTCAAAAACGCGCTCAAAATGCTCAGTGACTCTCTGTAAACTGCGTTTTTTCGTGAGTTTCTTCTTCGTCTGAGCGTCGCTCAAGAAGATTTGGAACAGGTTCTTAGAGCCGATTATGAGCGATTAAAAACTCTGGCAATCCGTCCGTAGCCGTAGACATTGATGGGAGACTCATCAGCGACGATAAAGCAAGACTCACCTGGTTGTAAATGTAGTTTTTGAGCAGATTTTTCTCGTGTGCTTAATTTTTCGAGAATGGCCTCGCCCTCGATACAAAATATAATGGCGGCGCTTTTTTGTGTTATTACCTGCGACGTAACGCTGAGATCATGAATAGAAAACGAAAAATCTCGCACAGGGATAGGAAAGATTAACTCATTTTCCTGGTGTAATGGTGTTGTTAGCAAATCTTTGACCGGCTTGGCAATAAATTTCAGGTTTGCCATTAACTCAGGGATATCGATAAATTTTTCGGTTAGACCGGCGCGTAATACGTTATCTGAATTAGCCATTACCTCTAATGCTACTCCATTGAGGTATGCGTGTGGTGTTTGAGCAGATAAAAACATCGCTTCACCAGGCTGTAGCATAACGACGTTGAGTAGTAATGGCGAGAATAAACCGCTGTCTTCTGGATAGAATTGAGCAATATTGCGAACTGTGTCCCAAGGTTCACCTTGTTGATGATTTAACGCTGATTTTAACACCGTCAATGCTCGGTTTTTTGTCTGACCTGTCATATCGAGTAAACTGGCGAATAATTTGGCTAGATTCGCTGTGTTTTGATTCTGCAAAAATACAGCAACATCAGGGTGAGCTGTCGACACCGGTTGCAGTAGGGTGTTCATATCTTCCATAGTACGAAAGCCATTCATCGCATGAAAGGGTGTTAGTGCATAGACCAGTTCGGGTTTATGATTAGCATCCTTGTAATTGCGATTTGGCGCATCGAGCGGAATATCTGCGGCATTTTCCTTAGCGAACCCGATTTCAGCGGCTCTTTTACTAGGATGAACTTGAATCGATAATGGTTGTGCAGCACACAATACCTTAAACAAAAAAGGCAATTCACCGTAATCAGCGGCATTACCCAGACAGCCTTGTACATCCTTTGCGATTAGCTCGAGCAATGAACAAGGTTGCCCATTAGCACCGATGACGTAAGAGCTATTCTTTGCATGTGCACCCATCCACAGTTCCGCCATGGGCTTTTTCTGTGGATTGGCAATACCATACAAGTGAGTTAAAGCATCAGTACTGCCCCAGGAATAATTTTGCACACTGTTGATCATTTTTTGCATAATTTTGTTCCATTATAATTTTTTGCTCCTTTGTAACTTTTGCAAGAGATTCTCGCAAGTTATTATATTAATCGCAAAATAAATTGTTTTAATATGACATGGTACCGATTCTGTACATCATCATGCTGGATAATGCAGGTGTTTTGAACGACGGTTTTGCAAGAAATCTATTTAATTTGTTAGAGGAGAAAGTAATGACCGCTACTCGCATAGAAAAAGACTCAATGGGACCCATTGAAGTAGCTAATGACCGTTTATGGGGAGCGCAAACTGAGCGTTCACTAAAGCATTTTGATATTTCGCAGGAAAAAATGCCTGAGGCACTGATTTATGCGTTAGCTGTGACCAAGCGTGCTGCAGCGGAAGTTAATATGAATTTAAAACTTTTGGACGAAAAAAAAGCGCAGGCCATTATTAAGGCTGCTGACGAGGTACTTGAGGGTAAGCATCCAGACGAATTCCCACTTTCTGTCTGGCAAACGGGATCCGGCACACAAACCAATATGAATATGAATGAAGTGTTGGGGAATCGTGCGAGCGAAATTTTGAAGGGTCAACGTGGTCAAGGTAGTCCAGTTCATCCGAACGATGATGTGAACAAAAGTCAAAGTTCTAACGACGTATTCCCTACGGCGATGCATATTGCAGCGGTGATGGGCATGCATAAAGATTTATTGCCAGCGTTGGAAAAATTACACCAGACACTGGTAGACAAAGAGCTCTCTTTCAAAGACATTGTTAAAATTGGGCGCACTCATCTACAGGATGCGACACCACTGACATTGGGGCAAGAGATATCTGGTTGGGCGGCAATGTTAGCACACAGCAAAACACACATTGAAGCGACAATCCCACATTTGTGCGAGCTGGCTTTGGGAGGCACTGCAGTTGGTACTGGATTAAATACACATCCTGACTATGCAGGACAGGTTGCACAAGAAATTGCAAAGTACACGAAACAACCTTTTGTTACTGCTCCTAATAAATTTGAAGCATTAGCAACTTGTGATGCGTTGGTTCATGGTCATGGTGCGTTAAAAGGTTTGGCTGCCTCATTAATGAAAATAGCCAATGATGTCCGTTGGTTATCATCGGGTCCACGCTGCGGTATTGGTGAAATATCCATTCCGGAAAATGAACCAGGTAGCTCCATCATGCCAGGCAAAGTTAATCCGACACAATGTGAAGCAATGACAATGCTTTGTGCTCAAGTGATGGGTAACGACGTCGCGATCAGCATCGGTGGTGCCTCCGGAAATTTTGAATTAAATGTGTTCCGTCCGATGATCATTCATAACTATTTACAATCTATCCGGTTATTAGCTGATGGTATTCGTGGTTTTGACCAGTTTTGTGCAATAGGTATTAAACCCAATAAAAAACGTATTACTCAACTACTTAATGACTCTTTGATGCTGGTAACGGCGCTGAACCCACACATTGGTTATGACAAAGCGGCCAAAATTGCCAAAAATGCGCATGAAACAGGAACGACGTTGAAGGCTTCTGCTCTGACGTTAGGATTAACTGAGGAAGAATTTGATCAATGGGTACGACCAGCAGATATGGTAGGCAGCGCAGTCAATAAAAACAATAACGAATAGAAAAAACTCACGCTGGGGAGCTGTTGTACCCAGCGTTTTTAGGCATCTTATCTTCTAATAATCTGTTCGAAATCTCTTGTGCTCGCTGATACTTCGTCAAAAAAGAGCTCAAAATGCTCATTTACTCCCTTTTTGTTGTAGACAAAGAATAAACTACGCTTTTTCGCTCATTTTTTCTTTGTCTATGACGATTTAAAACAAAAAATCTAATCATATGTATAGAGATGTAATCGAGGGAGAAGCAAACGCAGTGGGCGAGCATTAGGTTTATATTTATGTTTCACCTGAGTGACATCATAATTTTTTAGTTCCCCCATTTTGGGTAAATTAACGCCATGACGATTTTCGCATAATGCAATTAATGGCATAGAGCAGGGATGTTGTACCTGTTTCTGTTGTTCCTGATACCATACGCGTGAAATAGGTTGTACTTTCACTGGTCGCTTAATCAAAAGCCGTGCTTTTTCTGGCAGTTGTTGTACTTCGTCAATTTCTTTACTAATCCATGCCACGCGTTGCTCACGGGTAAAAGGAGGAATTGCTCGCCCGGCATTCAAACTTTTCTCAAGTCGAGTTAGCAAATCTTTACGGGTAATATTTTTTATAACATGTTTATTTGCCCAACCAAAACGCACTGAGCTTGGATTAATCAAAGGTATCAGTGTACGGTATGTATTGAGTGTTATTAACCCGCGTAAATGTGTATGAACAAATTCAAAACGTTGCTCACTTGGCAAACCAGATTCGACGGTAATAATATGCTCTAACTCAGATTTTAAGGTATTTATCTTAGAAATCTGAGTTAGGCAGGAGAGATATTCATTATTATTAACGGAAAAACACATAACTCCCGGTAAGCGAACGGCTGCTTTACTACTAATATTTTGGTTATTATGATGAATAAACAAACGTCGAAAATGTTGTAAACCTAGATAACAAGCCTCTTGGCCTTCTATTGGTGTCACAGATATTTGCTCTATGGGATCGTGTTCGGTTCCTTTTTCTATATCAGGTAAAATAAAAATACGAGCGGAAAGAAGAGTTAGCTTTGCCAATTGTTGTTGAATATTATCCAGCGCAAATTCAAGTTCAGCAAACAGAGTATCCATTTTATCAATCAAAGCATATTTATCCATATTTATCCCTTAATAATCTTAACTTTTTAGTTACAACATACATTAGTCTAAAAATAGAAAGTTGTGAAGCATTAAAAAACCACTGCTCGAATCGAAAGGAGTGGGAATTTATGAGCTATTAAGCGCAGAGAACAACAGTGACGATCAGGCCTGACAAGCCCGTACGCAAGCCAGTCTCAGTTGGCGCCATGTTAATGCGTATAAGGTATAACGTTATGTTGAAAAAGCCGCTGCGAAAATCGCAGGTCGCAGCGGCTTCTTTAGCATAACGTGCATTATGCGCATCAAAATCAGGCAGCATGGTGAGGGCGATGAGTCACATCTCTTCTTCCATTTAGTAGCCCTTCAATGGAAATATCTTCATCCAGGCTATCCCAGTGTATGCCTCTGGCACTCAATTCAAACTGATTGCGTTCTGCTTCGCTGGCATGTAATAACTTGGGAAACCAGGCTAAAGGCACGCCTAATATACGGGCATCATTCAACTCAACCCACAGATTAAATTCATCAAATCGTACTTTCTTAGCTGAAATATTCATTCCAAGTCTCCTCAAATAATTTTTTATGTTGTTCTATCACATCGTTGAGTTCTTTAAGCTCGCGAGCGTTAAAGCCGTCGTTACGGGCGAGTTGTACCATTGGCATCAACCAGAATTTGGCTTCATTTCCCGCATTTCTAACGTGAATATGGAGGGATTCCCGTGGGTTGCCTTCATTCGAATAGAAAAAAAACGTATAGCCCTTAAATCGCAAGATGACTGGCATACCCTGACTTACCTTTATCAGTTTCATTCAAACAGGTGACATGACTATACCGCATTTTTCTTGTGCTCCGTATTGGTCACGCGTTGTGTAATGGTTAGGGTGGAGGGGTGAGTCCACTATCTTTAATAGTGGACTCTTGTTTCAAATTGAAACCTCACTCGCATGACATTTTCTCTGCTTGTGACGTTAATACCCACATTTTTATCAGCTTCTTAATCGCCATTTGGTCCTGTTTTGGCAGAGATGTCAGGGCTTCTGACAGGTAAGCATTGCTTGCAGATTCTTCACCGAAGACCGTTTCTTCTAAAGTAATCCCAAGAGCCGTTGAAATTGCCACAAGTGTTTGTATTTGTGGATTATTTTGCGAACCAGTTTCTAATCTTGAAATTTGTGCCTTAGATACTTCACTTCTTTCAGCAAGTTCTTGTTGACTGATTTTCATTGCCTCTCTTATGCGCTTTATATTGTCGCCTATATGTCTCATATTTATTACTCCTATTTCATATATGATTATTTTACAGTGATTTGTTGCATATATGATTTTTAGGTTGTATATTTGATTTCATATTGATACTTATATGGCACCAAGGATGATTGATTTAATCAAATTTTCTATCCCATTTAAAGAAGAGCATCTGATCATAACTAAATCTGCCGATGAACAAGGAGGGATCTATATTGATCTTGAAGCAGTGGCTAAAAAATCAGGCTTAATACTTTCTGCCCGTTCCGTAGAATTCGATATTGATGGCGATTTGACCGTGAAAGGGTTAAATCATCCGTTTGATTCTTTACCGACTCATTACAGCGGCCTGGCGATGAAAATTTATTGCGGTACCTGCAATCGTCATCCTTGTGTGGAAATAAAAGCCTCTCCTGCCAAACTGTTGCAAGGTCATAATGTGTTTGGCAGTACTGATTTAGCATTATGTGGTATGGAATTGTTGGTTAATCTTGCGGTTTCCGCATCAAAGCTGTATGAAATGCTGAACATTAGCGCGACCGTGATTGATCGCATTGATGTTACTTATTCTGCACGTATTCCCACAGAAAAACAGGCGGAACAAGTGATCTCTGCCTTGCGTAATGTTAGCAATGGACAAACTAAATGCACCCGTGCTCAAGAGTGGGAGACAACCTGCATGTGGAATGAAGGCAGCCGCCACCGCATACTCATTGCTTATTTAAAACATCCTGAGCTGATGCGTCAGTGCCAATTGATAAAAAGCGCGATAGCACGAAATCCACGTAACCTTTCATTACGTAATCAATTACAGGTGATGGAAGATCCAAAATTACAGAAATTTAGCAAAGGACTTGTCCGTTTTGAAGGCCGGTTAAAACAGCGTTTTATCAATAATTTTGGGATGCCTCTTAATTTTTTTCAGGCGGTAAATTACCAACTGAGTTATGAATCTGATGAAAAGTCATTAATAGCCGATTTATGGCATGCGTCGTTTAAAGACGTGCTTTCTGCTCTTGAAGGTAAGAATATGAATATTTATTCCGATGATAACATTTATGAAATATTGAAAAATCGTTATTTTAGAATCACGCCAAAAGGCAATGTGACTTACGCCAAAGCCCAACGGTTATTTGGTTTCTACCGCCGATTAGTCAATGAAGGGTATGACGGCGTCTTACAAAATATGGATAGAGCCACTTTTTGGCGGCATGTCAGTGATTTGCTTGCTGTTGGGTTCAGTAAAGCACAATTACAAAATCTAACCGCGGATAAAAATAATATTGTTCCGTTAATGCAAATTATTCAGGTCGATTTTTCCAATCAGCGCCCAGACTGGTATGTCGAGCCCGTCAGCTTATTTGAAAAACAGATGAATACCATAAAAGTCGCTTAATTTATTTCAAGGAGATTACATGCTTACCGGTTATCTTTATCGTGGTACCTTGCTAGGTGTTAATGCACAACCTTCATCATTTATGGATAAGGAAGGGAAAAAACAGGACAAAATAAAATATATTTTAGGGCTGCAATCTGAAGTGATGAATGATTTTGGCGGAACGGATACCCGTACGGACAAATTTATTGTTCCTCCTGCTCTCGTTTTAACCGGTCTTCATAATCAATTAAAGTCGCTGAAATCAAAACAGGTTGAAATTAAATTCCGGATTAATAAATGGGATTTCAACGGACGCTCGGGTGAAACACAGGAAGTGCTTTCTGTGCAAGAAGTTGCTAAAGGGTAATACGCTATGGCCATTCAGCCAGGGGTTATTACGGGACAAATTTGTGATGTTCCATCGGAGAAAAATTGTCAGGCAATCACCTTGTCTATTGAGTCGCCCTATCAGCCAGTCTCTGAAATGGATTACGCCAAAGCAGGGCTATTTTGGGGGCTGGCTTTTACCTCAGTCATTTTTCTTTATTTATTTTCTAAAGGAATCGGGCTGATTTTAAATATGGTAAAAAATGCTTAATAAATTAACCTGTGAAGCTTTTAACTTATTTAATAACGTTTTATTTAATGGAGAGGTAATCATGCAATTAATGAAATCACTTTATACCAAAATGCTCGTTTTGTTCACTCTGTGCCTGTTCAGTTCGCTGGCACTGGCTGATGCGGCGGATTTAACCACACTCACTAATGCGGTCGATTTTTCCAAAGTATTGACCGGTATTATGGCGGTAGCTGCCACTTTGATCACCCTATATGCCGGTTTTGCGGGGGTGAAGTGGATATTGCGCATGGTACGCAGTGCCTAACAGGAGGAGGGGCACCATGCCCCTTTTTGTGGCTATGAGTGAATACTGGAATTTAGTGTTTTTTATGTGGGGTCTGCTATGCGCATGGGCAGTGATTCAGGGTTTGCAGGGGTAATACTGTTGGTTCTGTTTTTTCCATTGACGCTATCCGCTCAGGCATTACCGGCATCGAGGCCGGTACCGGTTCCACCTGTCCATGCCGCGAATGACCCGCATTTTGGCAAACCGGTTCAGGCGGCTAATGACACCCATTTTCGGGTTAATGCGGCAACGGCGGCGGCGGAGCAGTCTGGGTTCGGTAAAATAATGTCACGTATTTTCAGTAAAAGAGCCCTGACTGCCGGTTTGCGTGGAACACCGCAGGCAATGGCGGTAGGCTTAGCCCTTGAGGCTACTCTTTCCGCGTTTTTATCAGAAGAGGGATCAGCGCCTGATGCCGTAGTCAATCAGGGGTTGAATGAAAGTCTGCACAATCGTACATGGGGTGAACTCGCTTTAAATAAGGGATTGCTGAATACTTCTGATTTGGCAGTGAAACTGGAAGGGGAAAATGAAAAAATCCAGACGACTACTTCGGGTCAGTTTGCCGATAATGGTTATTTTTATTTAAAGATGCCTGATGGTTCTTCTGTTATTGATCATAAGGGCTCTATTGTTACCCTTAATGCTGTACCCCATAAACCTTTATTTGTTATTGTTCCTGATAAAGTAGAACCCTTTAAGTTTTTACCTTCTCCAGTTTATGATATTAATCATTCTCCTTGTACTGCTGATATTCATATTGGCCGCAATTATTCCGATACTAATAATTATAAATTTACCGCAGATTTTCAATTTTCAAGTAATGATTTGACCGCATTGGCCGCCTGTGTTTTTTATAACAGAGTAAAACAGGACAAGATCTCTTATGCATCTAAAGATATTATCTCTTTTTCTGTGACGAATTATGATGATGAAGGGGTGTCTTTTTCTGGTTATCCTTCTCTTCCCCGTGTTAACGTGGCCTATAAGTATTATGAAATCTATTATAATGAGCAGTCTGATAAATTTGAAAAGCGTGTAAGTCAAAGTAATCATATAATTGGAAATTTATCCCTGACACCGAATTATGAAAAATCTATTGCTCCTCGTGTTTTGCTTGATTATGTACATCAGATAGATCCTGATAAAATTCAGGAACCTTTAGCCCCGTCTCTTGCGGCCAATATGGTGAATAATACCTTAATACAGGCGGCTTCCAGCGCCGATTATCAGGGTATTCCTTTTTCAACCTCAAACCCTGTGACGGCTGAAGAAATTCAGCAGGCAGCGAATGAAGCGGCTGTACCACTGACCAAAGGGATGCTTTATCAGCAGATCAATTATTTTCCGCCGCCTGCTTCACACCCTTCTTTGAGTGGCGATGTCAGGCCATTTCCTTCAGAAGACCCTGATTTTTTTCCGCAACCCGATCATGCAATTGAACCTTATGCGCCGCCGGTTTCACCGGCACAGCATAGTGATACGGCACATCCTGGCATCGATTCACCCTCACTGGATAACCCGCCTGATGGTAAACAGATCCTTGCCCCTTTATTGACGCTGTTTCCTTTTATCAAAAATTTCACCTTGCCTGTCCGCAATGTGGCTTGTCCTGTCGCTGAATTTGATGCTTTTGAACGCCATCATGTGATGAACAGCCATTGTGAATTACTGGAGAAGAACAGGGCGCTTTTTGCTTTATTCGCGGGGATTATCTGGGCATTTTTATCGTTGCGGTTGGTGTTGAGCGCCTAGGAGAAACGGTATGTTTGGTTTAGTCACGTCAGCATTGAATGCGCTATTAGGGTTTATTTTTCGTACCCTGGTCATTAAATTTATCGTCTTTTTTGCCCTGTTTTTTGTGGTACAGGAACTGGTAAAGGAAATGGCGCAGTGGTTGCCGCAATCGACCGAGTTGCCGTCGTTGTTTACTGCACTTCCGGATAGCGCCTGGTATTTTCTTAATTTATTTCTGGTGCCGCAAGGAATGGGTATGGTGCTGTCTGCCATGTTGACGCGTTTTATTATTCGCCGTATTCCGGTGATTGGCTAAGTTATGGCGATTTCAGCGTATGTCGGGGTACCGGGTAGCGGTAAATCTTATGAAGTGGTTGCCAGCGTGATCATTCCCGCCTGTCTGGCGGGACGACGGGTAGTGACCAATATTTACGGTATCAGTGTCGATAAAATTGCTGATTATTGTGTCAGTGTTAAAAAAGCGGATCGGACGTCGCTGGGTCACATTATTTACGTTGAAAATGAACAGGTTCAGCAGGAGACATTTTTTCCTTATAAAACAGCACAAGCCGCACTCTGTGGTAACACATTTTGCCAGTCAGGCGATTTGATTTGTATTGATGAAGCTTGGCGTATCTGGCCGACGGAGAAAAAAATCCCGGTGCAGCATCAGTCTTTTATTGCTGAACATCGGCATTTTACCAATGAAAGAACCGGGGTTTGCTGTGATTTGGTAGTGATCAATCAGTCGGTAACGAATTTACCCCGTTTTATTAAAGATCGCATTGAAACCACGTACCGTATGCAAAAATTGCTGGCATTGGGGCTGAGAACCCGTTACCGTGTCGATGTGTTTACCGGTATCAGGCTGTTCAAGTCGACCCGTACTACGTCTTATCAGTGTGCTTATGATAAGGCGATATTTGCGCTTTATCACTCCTATGAAGGAGGGAAGGGCACTGAACTGACCGTGGATAAGCGTCAGAATGTGTTTTCATCTGCACGGCTAGGGTGGGTGGTCATCGGTATGCTGTTACTGGCAGGAGTGTCAGTCACGTTTTTGGTGTATTTCTTCACGCAGTATGCTTCTTCAGAGGCTTCCTCAGATAAACCGGCCATGCGGTCAGTACCGGTTAACCCGTCACCCATAGTGACAACGTCACTTCATGTTGTACCTGCGTCGCCTGAAAAACCCGCTATTTCTGCTCGTTGGCGCGTGGCAGGCAAGCTGGCAAAAAAAGGGCAGATCTGGGTAGTACTGGCTGATAACGCCGGACGTTTACGCGCCGAACCTGTCTCTCAGTTTGCTTTTGAGGGGGTCATGATGACCGGAACGATTGACGGTGAGCGGGTAACGGTCTGGTCAGGAGGGATAAAATGAAAAATGCAGCGGCAGGGTTGCTTTTACTGTTGTGTCTGAGTACAACGCCGGGGCAGGCAAAAGGCATTGCCTTTGAACTCAATGCGGTACCGTTATCACAGGCATTAAATTTATTGTATGTTCATGTCTTTGATAAACCGTTTATGCTATCGCCTGAACTGGCGGAAGATAAAAGGGTGGTGACGTTCCGTATCACGCCGGACAGTGATGAACGTGCTTTTATTCTGCGTTATCTAAAAAACATGAATATTGCTGTACATTCAGGAAAATTCAATGCGCGTCATGCGCTGTTGCCGTCTGGAAACCGGGCGGAGGACACCGCGATTGCAGGGACGGCCTCTGATTTTATCAACCGCAGTGGTGATGTACTGGTTTATTACGGTACTCAAGCGGATGTGCGTCGTTTACAGGCAGTCCTGCCGTTAACTGACACCGCTGCGGAAGAAGTGACTGTCGCCGCCTATGTGTTTGAGGTGCAAACCCGTGAGCGTAACGGGTCAGGTTTGGCACTGGCGGCAAAATTACTGTCCGGTAAACTGGATCTTCAGGTAGGGCAGGCAGCGGGCTTTGATAATTTTATTCGTATCAATACCGGTTCACTCGATGCGCTGTATGAGCTGTTTCGTACTGACAGCCGTTTTCATGTGGTCAGTTCACCCCGATTACGGGTGAAAAATGGTGCACAGGCTTCATTTTCTGTGGGTGCAGATGTTCCAGTACTCGGTAAGGTCAGCTATGCTGATAATCGTCCAGTACAATCGGTGGAGTACCGTTCCAGTGGGGTGATATTGCAGGTCAAACCGGCTATTCGTGCCGATGTGATCGATCTTGCCATTGATCAGCAACTCTCTGATTTTGTGAAAACCGCTACCGGTGTCAATAACAGCCCGACATTAACTAAACGTCAAGTGACAACCCAGGTTTCCGTGGCTGATGGCGATATTATTTTGCTGGGTGGGTTGGCGGAATCAAAATCGACCAGGGCAGATACCGGATTCAGTTTTTTACCGCAAGGCTGGTTAACCGGTGTCTCCAGTGAACAGAACAAGACCGATATTCTGGTAGTGTTACAGATCAGAAAGGTCAGACGATAACTGCGCGGCGGGCAGGCCCCGCAGCGTGGCGAGGAGCACGCCCGCCGTGAAAGATCGGCAGGCATGCAAGTAGTAAGGCAATGTGAAATCATGTTATGTATTATGTACAATTGAGCGCTGCATAACCGGACTGTGAATCCGATCATGCAGCTGACCGCAACCAAAATGAGGCTTTGATTATGGCTGTTTTTGATCCTACCCAATATCCTGAATTACGCAACTTGTTTCCTGAGTTAACGCCGGTTCAGTTTGAAACTGCGATGCTTTTTTCTCTCGGCGTGTCCCAAAAAGAGATCGCGGTGTTACGTTCAATTTCGTATAAAGTCGTTAAACAGACGATAGCGGAAGCCAAGATTAAATTTGAATCCTGTTCATTGACGGGGTTGCTGACCGTATTTCATGTTCGCCTGGTGTTGTTTGTATTGAAAGGAGGCAGACAACGAAGGTGTTTTAATGGCGACGGAGCATAATAATGACAGATTTTGAACACGAAAAAATTGCCAGCACTTGGTAGCAAAATGAAAACGCTGAGCGCCAACAAGGTTTCTTGTTGGTGTAAAGGGTTGGACAAGCCGTTAGGCGCGTCAGGGCAGAACTTTCATACGATTATTTGGGGGATATTAAGTCATAAACTTCTCGGCGATGACCTATGGTTGCCGCGAGGATCACCAATTCATCATCATGGATTTCGCATAATATACGATAATCACCCATTCGATAACGCCAAAAATCTCCAAGGGAACCTTTAAGCTGTTTACCTAATAGCCTCGGATTTTCATGTGGAGCTATGCGCTTATTGAGGTAATCAACGATGCGGCGGGCATTGTGCTTATCCATTTTACGCAAGGATCTGAGCGCTTTTTCGGTATAATTAATCTTCCAGACCAAGTGCATTCCTTACATCTTGGACGCTATAAACTTGTTCTTTACCTTGTTTTACTCGTGCTGATACTTCCGCAGCTTGATAATAATCTTCGAGATCTTCAAGATGAGTCAGAACAGCTTCTTCTACGTAAAATCTCTTTGTTTTGCCAGTCATTTCGGCAAGGTGGTCTAATCGGTCTTCGATTTCAATAGGCAGTTGGATAGCTAACATAATTTCCCCATACTTTCGATTATACATACAGACAAGGACAGACACTAGAATACACCAAAACTCCGTTAATTCGTATAATGTATATTATGTTAAATTGTACCAGGAATAATCAAGAAATTGGCAACCTGCTGACCGCTATTACCAATTTCCATAAAACTCAGCGACTGTGCCTTACTTTTCAGATAATTTAAATAGGACGTGCAATCACATTACGGCTTCCCATTCGTACTTCAACAAGCTGTACTTCAATATTATCATTTTGGCGGAAAATCGTTTTTCCTTTGATTTGGACGCTTCCGGCTTCTTGGCTACAAGTCAACTCGTCGCGTACCGCATGAATGAATGATCCTGGAATAAAAGCCATTGCTCCGTTTTCCAATAAACGTACCCGCACCCCCCCACGTGTGACGTCAATAATCTCAGCAGAAAACCGTCTATCAGTACCGGCCAGTGGTTGCAAATAACGAGCATACAGCCAATCTCCTACATCACGTTCCGCCATTCGGTTCAAACGACGGCGTTCTGCCAATTGAATACCGATCTCATCTTGTGGCTTATTTACCTGCTGACGATTGATAATCGCTTTTAACAGACGATGATTAACCATATCACCATATTTACGGATTGGCGAAGTCCAGGTTGCATAAGCTTCCAGACCTAATCCGAAATGTGGGCTGAGTTGAGTACTAATTTCTGCGAAGGTCTGAAAACGGCGGATACGACCATCAAGGAACGGTGTCGGTAAGGTATCTAGATGACGACGTAATTGGCAGAAACCTTCCAGGGTCAATAGAGCTTTGGGATCAGTATCAATGTCGTAAGTTTTAAGTACATTGCTTACTTGTTCAACCATGACTGGATCAAAGCCAGCATGCACATTATAGATACCAAAACCAAGCTCGGCGCGGAGCATGATTGCTGCACAAATGTTGGCAGCAATCATGCACTCTTCAACAATGCGGTTGGCAATACGACGTTGCTCAACGATGATGTCCAATACCTCACCTTTTTCACCCAGTGAAAAACGGTAGTCAGGGTGATCTTTAAACACCAAAGCATGTTGTCGACGCCACTTATCACGTGCATTACAGACGCGTTGTAACAGTGTGATCTGTGCTGTAATTTCGCTATTTTGTGGTTGCCAGTCACCCCGATTTTCCAACCAATCAGAAATCTGGTCATAAACTAGTTTGGCTTTTGATTCTATCCAAGCAACAGAAAATTGGATGTCATCACCCAAAGCGCCACTTGCTGTAATCGTCATTCAGCTACTGCCCAGTCACCGTTCTGGAAATTGTGAGTGAGTTCAGGTGCTTTGCTACAAGGTATCGCATCTCTTAACAGTGGATGATCAGGGATAATAAATAAGCACTGGTCTGTTTTTTGTATTCGCCCTACAAAGCGAGATAAAAATGGTTCTACCAAGCTTTCTGGCTCAACAATTTCACGATTTTTATCGGTACGTAAAACGGCAAGCACGCGGTCACCGTGCATAACTTTTTTCATCTGTGGTGGAGGGATGAAATAACTTTTCTGCCCATCAACTTCAAGGAAGCCAAAGCTTTTTTCCGTACCTTTAACCACCCCTTCAATGCGGGGGGTTTGAATATGTAATTGCTTTTTAAGCTGCGCCAGCAGCGGGTTATTTTGAAACATAGTGTCCAGTGAAAATCTGTTGAGTTAGGGAATTTACTGCCAATAGTTTTACGCGAATCAATAGCGTCGAGCAAGTGTCATGTCCGTTTTGTTTAAAATGCCATAATATTCTCCATAGTGATATCTGGCAGATTATTATATAACACATACTAATGTACAACTCCGTGATGTTATACTATCGTGGCAATAAGTTGTTCATTTCTTGTCATGTTCCTGTTATAAATATCAATATGGCGCACCGGAGTGGCAGACAATCGTTGATATGTGACCCGCTACGGTGGAAGGACCGAATGTTGTCGATCTCGGCTGTGGATACGGATGGTTTAATGATAGATTTTTCCGTATATACCCGTGATCAATGAAGATGCTTGATTTTGAAGTCGATAAGGATCATGCTCATAGCCATGAAAATAGAGCTGACTGCTGACCAGAAAATTACCCTCGAAGCCCAACATCGTCAAAGCCATGACCGCCGTGTCTGTGACAGGATCCGGTGTGTTTTGTTGTCCGCAGACGGCTGGACTCCCCCTATGATTGCTCACTCACAGCTCATTAATGAAACCACGGTGCGGCGCCACCTTACAGACTATCATAAACTCAACAAGCTCAAGCCTGAAAATGGCGGCTCCGATGGCTATCTCAATGCGGAACAGACCACGTCGCTGGTTGAACATCTCACCCAGCCGCTCTACCACCACAATCACCAAATTGTGGCGTATATCGCTGGACGCTGGAACATCACCTTTACCGTATCAGGTCTGTATAAAGGGTTGAAGCAGCATGGCTTTAGCTATAAAAAGCCGAAAGGTGTTCCGCATAAATTTGCCGTTGAGAAACAGCAGCAATTTATAAAGACCTACAGCGAATTGAAAGACGCCGCGGGTAATGACCCCATACTGTTTATTGATGCCGTTCATCCGACACAAGCCACCAAAATAAGCTACGGCTGGATACGAAAAGGCCAGGATAAAACGATAGAGACCACCGGGAGCAGAACGCGGTTGAATATCATGGGAGCCTTGAACATCCAGAATGTGGCTAACCCCATAATCCGTGATGATGAGACGATTAACAGCGAAAATGTGGTTCACTTCCTGTCTGCCATTCGCGCGCATTATCCCATCACGACAACGGCACATGTGATCCTCGAGGGTGCAGGCTATCACCGTTCACAGCTTGTGCAAGACGCCGCGCTTACGTTGAATATCCAGCTTCATTACCTTCCGCCGTATAGCCCGAATCTAAACCCGATAGAGCGATTGTGGAAGGTGATGAATGAGCAAACACGAAACAATAGATATTACCCATCTAAACAGAGTTTTAAGAACGATATCTTAAACTTCTTTGAAGTGAAGCTACCACAAATGGCAAGTTCTCTGGTATCTCGCTTAAACGATAATTGCCAGGCGCTAAATCCTGCATCTTGATTTCACTTGGGTATAGAACTTAACTGGCAGGATAATTTTTTTCTTTAAATTCGCATAAATCTTCGATAAGACAGGAGCCACAACGGGGTTTGCGTGCAATACAACTGTAGCGACCATGCAGAATTAACCAATGGTGACAGTTTTGCTTAAATTCTGTGGGCACGACTTTAAGTAATTTTTCTTCGACTTGATCGACATTAGCCCCAGGTGCCAATCCCGTACGGTTAGATACTCGAAAAATATGCGTATCAACAGCGATAGTCGACCAGCCAAAAGCAGTATTGAGCACGACGTTTGCCGTTTTGCGCCCTACCCCCGGTAATGCTTCCAGTGCCTCCCGATCTTCTGGCACTTCTCCCTGGTGTTTTTCCAGTAATAAACGACAAGTTTTTATAATATTTTCTGCTTTAACATTGAATAAGCCAATGGTTTTAATATATTTCTTCACGCCTTCGACACCCAGTGTCAATAAACCTTGCGGTGTATTGGCCACCGGATAAAGCTTAGCCGTGGCTTTGTTGACGCCAATATCGGTTGCCTGTGCTGAAAGTAGTACTGCAATCAACAATTCAAACACTGTACCATAGGCTAATTCAGTAGCTGGATGCGGATTGTTGTCGCGCAGACGAGTAAAGATCGCAATACGTTTTCTTTGATTCATAAAATTTTTTCGCTGAGTTCATTCTGTAAAGGCGATGTGATGATTCGTGCTCTGGTTTGACGTATTTTTATTTTTTCATCAATCAGATATTTGCCGGCCAGCAGCAAGCCAAGCCCAATAAAGGCACCTGGTGGCAGCATCGCTAATAAAAAGGGACTATCCAGATGAATAACTTCGATGCGTAATATTTTAGCCCAATCACCTAGTAGCCTATCTGCACCATCAAACAATGTACCGTTGCCAAGAATTTCACGCAATGCGCCTAAAGCCAATAGCACCATCGTTGCACCCGACCCCATCGATATACCATCAAAGGCAGCAAGTGCTACCGGATTTTTTGAAGCATAGGCTTCCGCACGGCCGATGACAATACAGTTAGTGACGATCAGGGGAATAAATATCCCCAGCGATTGATAAAGTTCAAAAGTATAAGCGTTAATTAGCATCTGTACTGTGCTGACGACTGAAGCGATAATCATCACATAAATAGGGATACGAATTTCGTTAGGGATCCAACGGCGTAGAGCCGAGACCATGGTATTAGTACAAAACAAAACCAAGGTTGTTGCTAAACCCAGCCCCAATGCATTGGTGGCAGTGGATGAAACCGCCAGTAACGGACATAGTCCAAGCAGTTGCACCAACGCCGAGTTATTTTTCCATAACCCCTGAACCAGCAAATCTCTAATATTACTCATCGAGTGACCCACAAATTAGTTATTTCCACAAGGTGTCAACCTGGACAGTTTGGCGGGTATCGTTTTCAGATAAAGCACCGTATTTTTTACCGCTCGCACCACCGCTCTCGGCGTAATACTTGCCCCTGTAAATTGATCGAATATACCGCCGTCTTTTTTTATTGCCCAGTGACTATCCTTTTCTCCTATAACCTGCTGACCACTAAAATGCGTGATCCAGTCAGAGATACGAATATCAATTTTATCGCCTAATCCTGGGGTTTCGTGGTGTTCGATCACCCTGCTACCTAGCACCTTACCGTGAAAATCTGCACCAACCAATAAATGAATTGCCCCAGAATACCCATCAGGCGCTGTGGTCTCGATAGCAGCCGCGACAGGTTGTCCATGATTATTACGCGCTAGATAGAGGCGATGTGGAGTGAGATCACCTAAAGCAGAATCAGTGACAACGTAACATTCCTCTTGCATATTATTATTATAATTATTGATAGGGATGACCTCATCCAATAACATTTTTTGTTGCAACATTGTCTGTTTGGTGATAGTCGTTTCCGTCAGGGTATTGATAATGGCGGTCAGACCCGTTGTTAAGGCGGCAAATACCGCTAAAGTGACGCCGTAACTTTTTATAGTGCTTAGCATGGTCAGTGGTGCTTGCATCTGGCTTCCTTAGAACCTGTTCGAAATCTCTTGTGCTCGCTGATCAAAATACTCATTTACTCCCTTTTTTGTACTTAAAAAGTAAACCGCATTTTTCCGCCCATTTTTTCCTCTTCTGAGCACAGCGAGAAAGATTTGGAACTGGAATAGGCTCCTAAAAGTAATGAGTTACGAAAAAAATCTACTGATGACCATAAACTCGTGGTTGAGTATAGTGATCGATAAGTGGCACTGTAATATTGGCCAGTAATACGGCAAAAGCGACGCCATCAGGATAGCCACCAAAGACACGAATTAGCCAGACGAGTACACCGGTTAACGCACCAAAAATTAGACGACCACGAGGTGTTGTTGCAGCACTGACCGGATCGGTAGCAATAAAGAATGCTCCTAGCATGGTAGCACCGGAAAATAGGTGAAAAGTGGCAGAGGCAAATTTCTCCGGTGCAATAAAGTGACTATAAGTAGCACAAAGACACAGTGCCAGCAGGAAACTAAACGGAATATGCCAATAAATAATTCTACGCCACAATAAAAATATACCGCCGACTAAAAAACCCAAATTTACCCATTGCCAGCCAAGACCGGCGAGAATACCGCCAAATAGAGGGTGTTGTAGTACACTGGCTAACGGTTGATTACGTAATTCAGTTTTGAGTGTATCTAACGGAGTTGCTTGACTGACGCCGTCAAAGCTCTGCCGCAGTTGATGGCTATTTTTGTTTTCACTTGTCTGACCGGTAAAAATAACTTGTAGGTTCTCGACAAAATTAATCGGTGAGGCCTGCAATTCGACAGAGGGCAGCCAATTTGTCATTTGAACAGGGAATGAAATCAGCAACACGACATAACCGACCATCGCAGGGTTAAAAAGATTTTGTCCTAAGCCTCCGTACAATTGTTTAGCAATGATAATAGCGAACAGAGTACCTAGTACCACTACCCACCAAGGTGCCAAAGGCGGCAGACTAACGCCCAGTAATAAACCGGTCAATAGAGCTGAATTATCTTTTAAGCAGGCCATCACCGGTTGTTTGTGCCCATTTTGTTGTTGTAAGTGCCGTTTTCGTAAATTGGGTTTTCGCAAATGAAGTACGACACCTTCCGTTAACCATGCTGTAAGCATAGCGAGTAGTACCTGGATCAGACTGCCGTAACCAAAAAAATAAGTCAGGGCAAAAATGCCTGGAATACAGGCCAGCATCACCCATTTCATAATATTGCTGGTATTCTGCTGCTGATGAGTAAAAGGCGAACTGGCGATCTGCCATTCTTTCGTTGCGATTTTTTTTGTTGTGATCATCGAAGTGTCATTTTGCTATTTATTGTCGATACACTCGTGGCTGATGCGCTGGAGTCTATATTTTAATCGGTTTAATACCAAATTTTTTATATTTGTACTAGAGTTAACTGGTCAATAATACCACTGTTGGAGGTCTTCTATGCCAAAAGGAATTTTCCGAGCCGCTCTTGCACCGTTACAGGCACTTGACGCCAGCAATATTGCTGAGCAGTTAGGTGAAAAAACGGAGAGCATCAATAAGGGATTCAGCCAGGCAACTGCATCGGTTGTCAAGGCGTTATCCAGTCGCTTAAAACATTCGCCTGATCTCGAAGACAATATTACCGATTTGGCAGCAAATGTTAAGCAGTTAGGTGCTGCGACACCCTCTGCTCAGGAGCTTCTTGATCCCAAAAACAGCCGTGTGCTCGAGGGTAAAAATTTATTATCGTTGCTATTCCCCGAGAGTCTAGAAAAATTATATACCACATTGGCTCAAACCACAGGACTGAAAATAGCTAACGTGGCACCTTTAATGAACCTTGCTGCTGGCAGTGTGCTGGAGACTCTCGAAGTACAACGTAGAGAAACCAATTCGTCTCTTGCGAGTATTGTTGCTCAGCAAGACAATGGCTATCTTTCTAACTTGCCCGACAGGATAGCAAAGAACTTTTTTTCAGGAAATCCCGCGTCAGTAGATCCGCCCCTCTCTCAATACTCGGAACAAAAGCGATCGGGGTCGATCTGGTGGTGGTTATTACCGTTGTGTATTTTAGCAGCGGCGATCTATTGGTATTCAACACGCCCTGCACCGGTACTTGATCATTCTGTTTCAAGCGCACTGCCGGATGATGAAGAAATCCATAAGATTGCTACTCCCACGAAACATGAATCTCAGTCAACGCCCGACCCTTCGCTTTCTAAAGGTGTGATAAGACAAATGTTGCCTGGAGGGAGAGTGCTGACCCTACCAGAAAATAGTACGGAAGCGCGTTTGTTAAACTTTATTAAAGATCCAGCGGAACAGCCAGACAAAGAAGTTTGGTTTGATTTCGATAATCTGGTTTTTAGTAATAGCACAGATACCGCGTTAAAAGCGCAAGGACAAACTCAACTTGATAATATCTCTGCCATTTTGGTCGCCTACCCCAATGTAAAGCTTAAAATCGGTGGCGATGCTGATAATACTGGCGATGCGGAGAAAAATAGAGAGTTTTCACAGGCTCAAGCACAAGAGGTCATGAATGCATTGATTGCTAAAGGTGTCTCTGCTGAGCGCTTAAGTGCGGAGGGATACGGTGAAAACCATCCAGTAGCAAGTCACGATACCGCCGAAGGACGTAATCAGAATCGACGCGTGTCCGTTCGTATTACGGCTAAATAACCTAGACAGGCACACAGGATCCGTTCAATAGCTTGGTTTTTGACTATTGAACGGCAAGGTCTCTGATATTTTAGAAAGTTAATCTACTGAAGAAAAGTTTTCCCGGAAAGTTTTTCTTGTTTGATCCCTTGTTTGTTCGAAGCTTTCTTCATGAAAAGATGATGGACTTTCAGCAAATGCTATACTTTTTAGACACAGGGAATTAAACAGAATACCTGCCCGTTCTGTGTTATTTTCGGCCTTAGGAAATGACCCTTTTATAATATTAATAAACCACCCTCGAACTTGCCCTTGCTGTTGAGGTGTGATTTTTGCGTCTTCTGTTAATAAGTGATCATCAGCCAAAAAGCACATATACCGATGGATAATGTGCGATCTATCTTCCTGATTTTCCGGATTCTCCGGAGATAAGCTATGCTCAGTCATAAATTCTTGAGCAATTCTTAAGAGGGCGACCTCAGCATCGATAGGCTCTATGCGGGTGGGAGTAACAGTAAAACTTGGATTTGATGTGACTTTCATAAAATCTCCATAGTAAAACTGCAACCTTATATCATTATTAATAATAACTTATATTTAATTATTGTTAAAATATATGAATAGCCTATATCACAATGACCAGCAAATTCAACTTGACCCCAAGCGTCTTGATCCCTATAGTAGCGCCGCGTTGTAACACACAACACAGTTATGAATAATGAGAAAGAACGGTGAGGTGTCTGAGTGGTTGAAGGAGCACGCCTGGAAAGTGTGTATACGTGAAAGCGTATCGAGGGTTCGAACCCCTCTCTCACCGCCATATTTAATATTTAAGGCAAGGGCGCTGATAAAAATCAGTGCCCTTCTTTATTTGCTGTATCCAGTGCAGGAAGGCTTTTAACCAAATCATCAATGGCTTTCATCTGTTGCAAAAAAGGTTCAAGTTTATCTAGTGGTAATGCCGATGGGCCATCGCATTTCGCGTTGTTAGGGTTAGGGTGCGCTTCGAGAAATAAGCCTGCTAACCCCACTGCCATACCTGCGCGCGCGAGTTCTGCCACTTGTGCACGGCGGCCACCAGAGGCGGAGCCAAAAGGATCACGGCATTGTAATGCGTGGGTTACATCGAAAATAGCAGGACACCCACCGGTGGCTCGCACCATCACGTTAATACCTAACATATCAACGACCAGATTGTCGTAACCAAAATTGCTGCCACGATCGCAAAGAATAATCTGATCATTACCTGCTTCTATAAATTTTTCGACAATGTTTTTCATCTGTCCCGGGCTGACAAATTGAGGTTTTTTGACGTTGATCACCTTACCCGTCTTGGCCATCGCAGTGATTAAATCAGTCTGACGCGCTAAAAAAGCAGGTAATTGCAGCACATCAACCACTTCAGCCACAACCTGTGCTTGACGGGCTTCATGCACATCTGTCACTATTTTTACACCAAAACTTCGTTTCAACTCTTGGAAAATTTTTAATCCCTCTTCTAACCCAGGACCACGATAAGAATGAATCGAAGAACGATTAGCTTTATCAAAAGAAGCTTTAAATACGTAGGGAATTTGCAGTTTGTTGGTAACGTTCTGGTAGTGTTCACAAATACGCATTGCCAGTTCAGATGATTCAAGTACGTTCATACCACCAAATAATACAAAGGGATTGTCATTTGCTACCTTTATATCGCCGATGCTGACTGTTTTTTGTTCCATATTGCCGCCTTTTTAAAGATGAATCAGAATAAACCTCTTAAGAGCCTATTCAAAACCTATTGCGTTAGCGGGTTCAGTGTAAGATAACGCGCTGCCGTTCAATCGAGTAAATTTGCATTTTTATCATCTCAGCAATAGGATCTTCCGGACACCGTTCAACAAAATAGCTTAAATCAGAGATGGCAATGTGATTACAGTCAAGATGGGCGTAGATCAAACCACGGTCACGAATTTCATAAGGATCATCTTGGTCGAAAGTCAATACTGCTTCACTGGCACGTAAGGCTAATTCCATCTGTTTTTCTTCCATCAATGCAATTTTCAGTGTGTAGAGCATTTTACGCACAATTATCGTGTTTTCAGCTTCATCCAGATCTTGATCTTCTAGTTCAGCGTATTCGCCTAAATTGCCTTTAATCCATACGTTTAACACATGTTCATTCAGTGTTTCACCATTTAACGGGTTAATCAGCCACATCTCTTCATCTAACCAATCCGCACGGAGAATTAATTGAGTTGGAAAAATAACCGGCATTAATGGCAAATCCAGCTGATGTGCGATATGCAAGAAAATGACACCCAATGAGAGGGGAGTTCCTTGACGTTGATCCAATACATTATCCAGCCACAAGGCATCTGACAGACGGTAAACACCCCCAGCGCCTTCAAATTTCCATTTGTTATAAAACAGGTCGATAAGAACTTCTAATTGCTGATCTTGATTGAGTTTTTTGGGCATTGCTAAGCGTGCATCCTCAACCAATTGTTGCAGGCGTCTATAGACATCAGTCAGCGGAAAATTCTGACGAATTTGTTTGGTAACCAATAGCACTCCCTCACTCAGGGGCGCAGTGTTGAATTCAAAATCAGCAATGGTACTCATAGATATCTCATTCGTAGTTCAGAGTGGTAGTTTCGTCGCTGTCAGTTTAATGTATCATCACTACACAGTGTTGATTTATTTACTGCCAAAATACTATTGACTTAAATTCCATTGACCAAGCGTGATCCTGTCATGACCAGCGTAATCTTTATGAGTGACTACTGAATTAAATCCGGTTTTACAGAATAAAGCTTGTACTTGCTTGGCCTGTTTCCAACCATGTTCCACTAGCAACCAGCCAGAAGCAGCGATATAGTAAGGTGCTTGCTGTACGATAGTGATCAAATCTGCCATGCCATTTGCTTCCGCGATCAGCGCCTGAGGGGGTTCATAACGTACATCGCCCTTAGCAAGATGCGGGTCGTTGGCATCGATGTAGGGCGGATTACTGACGATTAACATAAAACGTTGGTCTAGTGGCGCAAACCAGTTTCCTTGAATAAAACTCAGGTTATTCAGTGCCAGTTTTGTCGCATTATGACACGCCAGGGCGACAGCATCGGCGTTAATATCAACACCTATCACTGTACAATCAGGGCGCTCACTCGCCAAAGCCAATGCGATCGCCCCGCTACCGCTTCCTAAATCCAGAATACTGCAAGCGGCGCGCGGCAAATGAGACAGTGCTTGCTCAACCAAACATTCTGTATCTGGACGTGGGATCAGGGTAGTAGCAGACAGGGTTAATGGTAACGACCAAAATTCGCGTTGGCCGATTAAATAGGCAATGGGTTCACCTTGCTGCCGACGATGAACTAAAGGGGTCAATAGTGCTAGCTGTTCTGCTGTCAAAAGAGTTTCACCAAAGGCCAATATAAAGCTGCGTGATCGACCTGTGATAAAACCCAGTAGAATTTCAGCGTCGCGTTTCGGACTCTCACTGTCGATAAACCGGCTAGCCGCCATTGCCAACCAGTGTTGATAATCCATCATTCTTGTCCGGATAAAGCTGAAAGCTGATCAGCCTGATACTCTTGCACAATCGGCTCAATTAATATCTCTAGTTTACCTTCCATCACTTCATCTAAACGGTACAGTGTTAGGTTGATACGATGATCAGTTACCCGCCCCTGTGGAAAATTATAAGTACGATTACGATCTGAGCGATCTCCTGAACCCAGGAGATTACGCCGCTCGGAGGCTTCTGCTTGCTGTCTTTTTTGCATTTCTGCCGCGCGGATACGTGCGGCTAAAACTGACATGGCTTTGGCCTTGTTTTTATGTTGTGAACGTTCATCCTGACATTCCACGACAATGCCACTCGGTAAATGCGTAATACGAATGGCGGAGTCAGTAGTATTGACGTGTTGCCCACCCGCACCAGAAGAACGAAAAGTGTCAATACGTAAATCACCGGCGTTAATTTCGGGCAACTCAGCTTCGGGGATCACTGGCATGACTGCCACGGTACAGGCTGATGTATGAATACGCCCTTGTGATTCCGTTTTCGGCACGCGCTGTACCCGATGTCCACCGGATTCAAACTTTAATTGACCATAGACGCCCTCTCCAGAGACTTTAGCGATCACTTCTTTATAACCGCCCTGCTCTCCTTCACTGAGGTTCATCACTTCAATTTTCCAACGGCGCGCTTCTGCGTATCGGCTATACATACGAAACATATCGCCGGCAAAAATAGCCGCTTCATCACCGCCGGTCCCGGCACGTATTTCTAAAAAACAGCCACGTTCATCATCAGGATCTCGCGGTAATAACAGCAATTGTAACTGTCGTGCTAATTCTTCATTTTGGATATTGGCAGCTTTCAACTCATCTTGCGCCATTTC
The DNA here is from genome assembly GCF_964030845.1 of Candidatus Fukatsuia endosymbiont of Tuberolachnus salignus. NCBI lineage: Bacteria > Pseudomonadati > Pseudomonadota > Gammaproteobacteria > Enterobacterales > Yersiniaceae > Candidatus Fukatsuia > Candidatus Fukatsuia endosymbiont of Tuberolachnus salignus. The sequence goes on along the minus strand of NZ_OZ034983.1, from coordinate 1,657,727 downwards.
ATGCATTTCAGGATCTTCTAATATCGTTTTTGCTGTTTCAATATCATCCTGAACACAACACCATTGTTTAAAGCAGCGAGTTACATCACCTAGTTGTGCATATTCACGTGATAAAGCACGAAAACGATCCTGATTGGCAATCAGTTGTGCATCGCTAAGATGTACTTCCAGCTCTTCATAACGCTCTTGTAACGCTTGCAATTTGGCAATAATAGAAGGCTTCATCGATGATTTTTGACCTTAATTAAAAAATTAAAAGAGTTAATTTGGAACAAGTTATTAAAATTTTTTGTTTACTCAACCTGTTGATCTAGCCCCAGGCTTTCGCATAATAATTGTAAACGCGCCGTATCCCCTTCATTGGCAGCTTGCTGGAGGGATTTGGTTGGCATGTGGAGAAGACGATTTGTCAGTTTATACGCTAATTGCGTAATAACCTGCTCCACATTTTCACCACGTTCAACAGCTGCCAAGGCTCTAGCTGTCATATCAGTGCGTAGCTGATGGGCTTGAATACGATAGTTACGAATTGTCTCCATAGCGCCTTGCGATTGCAGCCAAATCATAAAATTAACGCTTTCCTGTTGTACTATCGATTCAGCCTGAATAGCTGCCGTTTTACGCTGGAGCAAATTATGCTGGATAATAGCTTGTAAGTCATCGACACTGTACAGATAAGCGTTGGCCAATTTGGCAATTTCCGGCTCGATATCACGTGGTACAGAAAGATCAACAAATAACATTGGTTGATTATTACGACGGATTTTCAATGCATATTCAACCATACTTTTACCAATAATAGGCAATGAACTGGCGGTAGAGCTAATGACAATGTCTGTGTCAGCCAGACAATGTTCTATCTGACCTAGGGTAATGGCCTTTGCGCCCACTTTACTGGCTAAAGACAACGCCCTCTCCTGCGTACGATTAGCGATTACCATCCGTTTAATCTTATGTTCACTTAAATGACGAGCAACCAGTTCAATGGTTTCACCTGCCCCGATCAGAAGAATACTTAGCTCGGGCAATGACTCGAAAATTTGCCTGGCCAACGTACAGGCAGCAAAAGCCACAGAAACCGCACTGGCACCAATATCGGTCTCTGTACGTACTCGTTTAGCTACTGAGAAAGCTTTCTGAAATAAACGCTCTAATTCACCAGGTAAAGGCTGAACACGCTGAGAGGCAGCAAACGCTTTTTTAACCTGACCTAATATTTGTGGTTCTCCCAGTACCATTGAATCCAACCCACTGGCAACACGTATTAAATGGCTGACAGCATCGTTGTTATGATGCCAATACAGACTAGTGACCACTTCATTTGGACTCAGTCGTTGATAATGACATAACCAGGCAATCAGCTGTTGATACAGACTATCTCGCCACTCTACGCTAAGATACAATTCAGTGCGGTTACAAGTAGACAGCAATACTCCCCCACGCACCAAGGGTTGCTTAAGCAAACTGTTTAGCGCGTGGTTAAGAGATTCAGGTGAAAAATTTACCCGTTCACGTAATGATATCGGGGCGGTCTTATGGTTGATGCCTAATGTAAGCAGTGTCATGAGAATGATTTAGTACTGATGTTTGTAAGGTTTGTTATTATTCTACTTAATACAGTGCACCAATAGAAGTCACACCGGAGTATCAGTACCATGCGTATCCCGATTAATTCTGTTTCTCTGATCACGTTAATTTCATATAACGAACGTGGGTTTTACAAGAGGTTTCATGCATAAATATCGCACACTTCCCCTGATCAGCTTGATATTGACGGCCTGTACTACATTACAACCCGTTTCTACGACAACGGATCCAAACTCATCTCAATGGCGCCAACATGAGCAGCAGTTACAGCAGGTTGACCAATTCCAGATAAGCGGCGCTTTGGCTTATTTTTCTGATCAACAAAAGGTCTACACCCGCTTTTTCTGGCAACAATATTCAAAAGAACGCTACCGTTTAGTGCTTACTAGCCCTTTAGGCACGACCGAATTTGAATTACGCGTAGAACCCACAGTGACTTTGTTGATCGATAATCAGGGAAAACGTTATTTTAGTGAAAATCCGCAAGAGATGATGCAGAAACTCACTGGGATGTCACTCCCGCTGGACAATCTGCGCCAATGGATCGTCGGCTTGCCCGGTGATAGCCATGATTTTACGTTAGATAATCAATATCGCTTAAAACAGATCAATTATCAGCAAGACGATCAAACATGGTTGGTGAGTTATCAGAACTATAATACAGGCCCTACCCTACAGTTACCCAGCCGCATCGAATTGAGACAGGTTAAATCGGGAGAAGGAGAAAAACGTATCAAATTAAAAATGGATAATTGGACGCTAAAATGATACAGATATGGCCTTCCCCAGCAAAACTTAATTTATTTCTTTATGTTACTGGCCAACATGCTGACGGCTATCATCAATTACAAACCCTGTTTCAATTTCTTGATTATGGCGATGAATTAATCATTACACCCCGTCGTGATCAACAAATTCGTCTGTTAACTCCCTTGGCAGGGGTTGACCAAGAGCAAAATCTGATCGTACGAGCAGCACGCTTGTTACAAAAACAGGTATTACGACAAGATCAGTTACAAGGAGCTCAACCACAAAAAAAGTTACCCTGTAACGAAAATTATGGTGCTGATATTAGCGTTGTAAAGTGTTTACCTATGGGAGGAGGATTAGGAGGTGGTTCGTCAAATGCGGCTACTGTTCTGGTTGCTTTGAATCATCTATGGCAATGTGGTTTTACTGATAAGCAATTGGCTACCCTGGGATTAACCTTAGGTGCTGATATTCCAGTATTTATCCACGGACAAGCCGCATTTGCCGAAGGGGTTGGCGAAAAATTGCAACCGGTAACACCTGCTGAAAAATGGTATTTGGTCGCTCACCCCGGTATCAGTATTGCAACATCTCTGATTTTTTCTGATAGTGAACTGGTAAGAAATACACCAACTCGCTCATTGACAACGCTTTTAGCGGCTCCTTTTACCAATGACTGTGAACCAATCGTGAGAAAACGGTTTCACGAGGTTGAACAGCTTCTTTCATGGCTGTTAGAATACGCACCGTCACGCCTTACAGGAACCGGCTCTTGTGTGTTTGCTGAGTTCGACACCGAGTCATCGGCTCGTGAGGTGTTAAATATCGCTCCGGAGTGGTTACATGGCTTTGTTGCAAAGGGGGCTAATGTCTCGTCGATGCGACGTACTCTCTCCGAATATCTTGTCTCGACGCATACCTGAGGTTTTTATTAATGTCTGATAATGTGAAGCTTTTTGCTGGTAACTCCGTCCCTCGATTAGCAGAACGAATTGCCAACCGTTTGCATATCAACCTTGGTAATGCCACTGTAGGTCGTTTTAGCGATGGTGAAGTCAGTGTGGAAATCAAGGAGAATGTACGTGGCGGTGATATTTTCATCATCCAATCTACCTGTGCGCCTACTAACGATAACTTGATGGAGTTACTGGTTATGATCGACGCATTACGTCGTGCTTCTGCTGGGCGTATTACTGCGGTGATCCCTTACTTTGGTTATTCTCGTCAAGATCGCCGTGTTCGTTCTGCTCGAGTGCCGATCACCGCTAAAGTGGTTGCTGATTTCTTGTCAAATGTGGGTGTTGACCGCATATTGACGGTAGATCTGCATGCGGAACAAATCCAGGGTTTTTTTGATGTTCCTGTTGATAACGTCTTTGGTAGCCCAGTGTTACTGGAGGATATGCGACGACAAAATCTGGATAATCCTATCGTTGTTTCTCCAGACATAGGTGGTGTGGTCCGTGCACGTGCTATTGCTAAATTATTACGAGACACCGACATGGCCATTATTGATAAGCGTCGCCCTCGTGCTAATGAGTCTGAGGTCATGCATATCATTGGTGATGTGGCTGGCCGTGATTGTGTGCTGATTGACGATATGATCGATACTGCAGGCACATTATGTAAGGCGGCAGAAGCATTAAAAAAACGGGGCGCAAAACGCGTATTGGCCTATGCAAGTCATCCGGTTTTCTCTGGTAGTGCTGTTGACAACATCAAACATTCCGTTATCGACCAAATCATTGTTTGTGACAGCATTCCATTATCAGATGAGATCAGTGCACTAGAAAACGTATATACACTGACGTTATCGAGTATGCTCGCGGAAGCCATTCGTCGTATCAGTAATGAAGAATCTATTTCTGCCATGTTTGAACATTAAGCGCTAGCCTATTAATCCATAACGAACATCAAGATGACGCAGATAAAATTAATCGTTGGACTCGCAAATCCTGGCATTGAATACGCGCAAACACGTCATAATGCCGGCGCCTGGTTCTTGCAATGCCTGGCAGAACAGTCTCATCAATCCTTACAGGAAGAACGTAAATTTTACGGACATACCGCTCGAATAAATCTTGCTAATCATGAGGTACGGCTGCTTGTACCCACTACTTTTATGAATTTGAGTGGCAAGGCAGTAGCCTCAATGGCTAATTTCTATCGTATTTCACCGGAGGAAATTTTAGTTGCTCATGATGAACTGGATTTCTTGCCCGGTGTGGCAAGATTTAAATTCGGTGGCGGTAACGGCGGGCACAATGGTTTAAAAGATATTCAAAGCAAACTAACGGGTAACACTGCCAATTTTCATCGTTTACGCATCGGTATCGGTCATCCTGGTGATCGTAATAAAGTGCTTGGATTTGTTTTAGGGAAACCGCCAATCAGTGAAAAAGAGCGGATTGATGAAGCTATTGGTGCAGCTATCCATTGTATTGAGCTGTGTTTCAAAGAAAGTATGGATCGCGCGATACAACATTTGCATTCATTTAAAGTCAATGGGTGAATTATCATGAAACTTTTATTTTGCTCTTCATCCAGAGGGTTATTTCGTTCAAAAGGTTAATAAGAAGTTTGTCTCAATAAATTTTAAGGTAATATAAAACATGGGATTCAAATGCGGTATTGTCGGGCTACCTAACGTGGGTAAATCCACGTTGTTTAATGCCTTGACACAAGCAGGTATTGAAGCGGCTAACTTTCCATTTTGTACCATTGAGCCAAACACTGGCGTGGTACCGATGCCCGATCCACGTTTGGATCAGCTTGCCAAGGTTGTGAAACCTGAACGTATTGTACCAACCACGATGGAATTTGTTGATATTGCGGGCTTAGTAAAGGGAGCGTCCAAAGGCGAAGGCCTAGGTAATAAATTTCTGACTAATATTCGTGAAACCGATGCCATTGGTCATGTGGTACGGTGTTTTGCCAATGATAATATTGTTCATGTAGCAGGTAAAATTGATCCAGCTGAAGATATTGATACCATTAATATTGAACTAGCGTTGTCTGATCTGGAGACCTGTGAACGTGCTATCCTACGGGTAGAGAAAAAAGCTAAGGGGTGTGATAAAGATGCGCAAATTGAATTAGCAGCGTTAAAAAAATGTCAGTTACACCTAGCAAAATCAAAGATGTTACGCACCCTGGTACTGACCGACGAAGATAAAGCCGCTATTCGTTACCTAAGTTTTCTAACGTTAAAGCCAACCATGTATATCGCCAATGTGGACGAAGACGGTTTTGAAGATAATCCTTATTTGGAGCAGGTACGTCACATAGCAGAGCAAGAAGGTGCGACTGTGGTTGTTGTCTGCGCGGCGATAGAATCCGATATTGCCGAGTTAGCGGATGAAGAGCGAGCCGAATTTATGGCAGACTTCGGTCTAGAAGAGGCAGGTTTAAACCGCGTGATCCGTGCGGGTTATCACTTGCTGAATTTGCAAACCTATTTTACTGCTGGAGTCAAAGAAGTCAGGGCCTGGACAATTCCGGCGGGTGCAACAGCCCCACAAGCCGCCGCTAAAATTCATACCGATTTTGAGAAAGGTTTTATCCGTGCTCAAACGATTGCCTTTGGCGATTTTATCCACTACCAAGGTGAGCAAGGTGCAAAAGAAGCGGGTAAAATGCGTGCCGAAGGAAAAGATTACGTCGTTAAAGATGGTGATGTAATAAATTTTTTGTTTAATGTGTAAAAAAGCTGTCAATCGAGATATACCCTCTATCTCGATTTCACATTGACTGGTTCTCAAGCGAAAAACCTACCGTGCGTCATGTTTTGTTACAGGCGTTGCAAACGCGGTTACTCCTCCACATAGTGATATATCTTCCATAATAAATAGACTAGCCCGCCGTTTTTATTATGACTACTCTTAAACGGGTGGCCTGGGCACAGATCAAACCAGGTTTTGGAACTCACAGAGAAAGAGAAACATAACATGAAAAAGATAAAGATCCTTTGGAAAATGTTACCGCTTCTATTGTTGTCAGGCTCTGCCTGGACTGCTAGTAACTGCAAGCTTTGGTGGGGAAATCAACCTTTTATGATGACCGAAAAAAAAGTATGTGTTAAAGAAAAAGCAACTTCCTCTTCTGATGCAGCTAACCAGCTAAAAGATACTAAGCCAACAAGAAGAGAGAATAAATGGGCACCAAGCAGCCCCTTCTTAGTAACAAGGTAATAACCGCACAACTCAACAGCCACCGGCTTGGCCGGTGGCTTGAATTTTTTGATGGATACCGCGCAGTTGTAGTAGTAGATGGCTATTTATTTTTATGTCTAAATAAACTGAGCGAGTAAATAGACGAGACAGTAGGAAACAATAATGAATGACTATTTTGATCCCGCATCATATCAATTACAGTGTTTAGGTAAGCGTATGGGTATTCCTACGCTGAAATTTGACGACGACGGTCAATGTTTACTCGAAATCGGAGAAACTACGGTTTTAATAGAAACAATACCCGATTCCGATTATTTACACTGTTATGCCGATCTGGGCGCAATACCTGATACAGAACGTGCCCTGATCCTAGCAGAACTACTGTGCGCCAATCTAGCGTACAACAAATGCGGTATCATCGCCCTCGATCCCACAGAAAAGCGCGCTGTATTACTGCTGCATATTGACGTGAACACTGACGCTGAAATATTCATAGAGCGATTCACATTATTTAGCCAACGTGCCACCCTGCTACAAAGCAGGTTGATACAGGCAGCATATGAACAGGATGATCACATCCGAAAATATCACCACTACCCAAAATTGTAAGACAATAAAATGCTTATGTAGTAAGGAAAAAATTATGTTATCAACATTGTCAAATTTTTTACCACGGATAACGATTAATAATATTATTAATCGACACCCATCATCATCAACTAGCAACAGAGTCAGAGGCAGAAGAGGCGTTTTATCTGGACAAGAAGTGACTTACGATGAAACAGAAGAAAAAAAAAGCTATCTTAGCCAGTTGAGCACACAATTAGGTAATGTAGAAACCAAATTTATACCTAGACTGATTGAATCTGCACCCGAAAGAAAAAAATTGCTGGAAAATTTTTTACGATTATCCATCGATCCTATTAAAGACACACTTGAACAGAAAAACAATCTCGATAAAACAACAATAAAATTTCTGCAATCTCACGAATCTAAGCTAGACGGATTTCTTTGCGACCTGGCCATGTTGTGTGAGGATCTGGAGGATAAAGAAAAAGAATATGGAGGAATCTGTAATCAGAAGATCATGATCGATATCATCATGGCTCATCATCTAATGGAAAAGATCCCTCACAATCAAAGTGGCGCTAATTTAATGATCGAGCAGGCGAGTATTTTGATTGAAAATCTGCAAGAAGATAAAGAAGTGGCTCAGAAGACAGGAGATACAGGGCTGGCAGGAGATGTAAACAAACTTCTCACTGAACTTAAACGATTTAATGAATACGGCCTTAAAAATTGGGGTAAAAGAGTTCCGTTTTCTGACGAAAAAATTAAAAACGCGCTGCGGTTACGTCTTGAAGCGGGTTTTCTCATGTTAGAAAAAGCGAAAGAAGCCGGAAAAGATGTAAATCATAACGATAAGCACAACAAAGCCTATCAAACCATGCATGACAATCTCATGCGCTTAAAAAATAAAATCCGTACTGCTAGCTATCCTGTTTTTTTGCCAGTCAATCCTACAGGGAAACAAATTAAACAGGTTGTACAACCTTACTTTGATAAATTTCGGCAAGACCTTGAGCAAGCATTGGCACCTATGGCAACGGTCAGTGATTATAATGTGAAAACATTTAGACGCATTATTGATGAAAATTTTACAGAAAGCCTCAATAAAACAGGTTGGGATCCGATCATCAACGAATTTTCTGTGCAGGCCAAAGGAAAAGAACATCATCTGCGTAGTCAGATCTTTCCGGCGTCGAATATTGAAAAAATCTTATCTAAGGATACTGAGGATACTGAGGATAAAAAATGCTCGGTTAAGATCTTTGCATCGCCTTATCAGGAAACAGAAGGCCGATCCTGTCGATCCAACAAAGAAGATCAGCATGCTATAAATTTGGCAATGACTACACTCCATATCAAACAACCTAACGGCAAGGATAATAGAATATTTTGTGGCAACCGACATGCCGTTCACGACCACATGGGGATTACAGACCCCGTAAAGCGTAAGACTGCCAATAAAAAAAGTGCCCAGGAGGGACTTGCCCTCGCGATTGTCAGCAACGATACGCTTCTGGAACAAGCCAAAAAAGCGCAACAAGCTATCTCAGAAGGTAAAGCAGGTAAAGATCTAGAACCCGTTAAGCTTTCGGTGACATCATTATCTTTATTAACCCCAGATTTGGTAAGAGAGTTCTGTTCTAAAGATTCCAACGAACGGCAATTTATGAAAAATCAGCTTGAAGTTTGGCAAGATTTACAAAGTCTAAGTCAAGCAGGAAAATTGACGTTACCAATGGATATAAAAAGATCAGGGCAACCGCAGGATATTCCCATTGAACTTGACCTGTGCGCTTTTAATTTTGGTGTTAACCAAGGCGCATTTTTAAAAGGGGCCTCGAACGTAATCGGTGGATGGGCTGGCGTTGAAAACATGAATAAAGTGGCATTAGAAAAGATAAATAACAGAGTGGATGCTCATTTAAAACAAGGTGACAAAATAATTGAGGAGCTTCCGACACTGATTACTGAAGAATTTACAAAACTGATTGAAGAAATTTACACACTGGTTGACGATAAACATATTGTAAAAAAAGATGTAGGTTCAGAGAAAATTGAAGAATTTATTTCGACTTGGCCAAAAGGAATAAAAGAAATAAAGGGTATTTTTAAAAATCCTCTTTCCCAAGAACCCGATAAGCTTAAAGCTTTTGAATCAGATTTGTCAGGCTTACAAACCATTTTGGAAAACATAAAGAAAAGTTCCAAAGATTCCAAAGTAAAGGATAAATTTGAATTAGTACTAGAATCAGTAGGAAAAATAAAGAATACATTAGAATCAGTACAAAAATTAGTTCTTATACGCAAACTCGCCAGGCAAATTAATCAAATATGGCAGGAAAAAAGTTATCAGAGTATGGGGAATGAACCCTATAAAATGCCCTCACGTTTAGCATTGCTAACGTATTGGCTTGATGGTGTTGCCATGTGGAATTGTAGAAGTGGTAAAGATCGTACTGGAATGTTAGACGCCGAAGCTAAGTTTTTAGCTTTTTATGTCCATACTTTTGGAGACATCCCCGAGCCAGATACACTGCTTAGCGAGGAACTGAATTATATGAAGCAGCAATTTTTACTTAACAGCGGTAATCTGGAAATGCAGGCCTTGAATACGGGTGGTTTGGAAGGATACAAAACCGAGGGCGTCCCTGCCATTGATCCTTTGCGAAACCGACCAATTTTTCCAGCTTATCGCACCGGTTTATCGTCACAGGCTCGTGGATAAAGCACCAAAATTGGCTGAGCACCGGCATTCTATTAGCCTATCAGCCAATATATTCTAACCCCTTCATATAAGGGCGTAACACCTGTGGAACCTGGATACGACCATCAGCTTGCTGGTTATTTTCCAGCACTGCTACCAGAGTACGTCCCACCGCTAGCCCAGAACCATTTAGCGTGTGAACCAGACAGGGTTTCGTCTCATTTTTTTTGCGATAACGCGCCTGCATACGACGTGCCTGAAAATCACCCATATTGGAACAGGATGAAATCTCTCGATACGTATCTTGTGCGGGTAACCAGACCTCTAGATCGTAAGTCTTACAGGAATTTGCACCCATATCCCCCGTACAAAGCAACATTTTGCGATAAGGCAACTCCAATAGTTGCAAAACTTTTTCAGCATGGCGGGTTAATTCTTCCAACGCTGTCATCGACTCTGCCGGGTTGACAATCTGTACCAGTTCCACTTTATCGAACTGATGCATACGGATCAAACCTCGAGTATCACGACCATAAGACCCCGCTTCAGAACGGAAACAAGGGGTATGTGCGGTCATCTTCAAGGGTAAAGCCGCTTCTTCCAGGATTTCATCACGTACCAAATTAGTCAGCGGTACTTCTGCCGTCGGGATTAACGCATAGTTACTGCTCTCCGACTCCTCTGCCAAGGGTTTACTATGAAACAGGTCATCACCAAATTTAGGGAGTTGCCCTGTCCCAAAAAGAGTTGCGTGGTTGACCAAATAAGGGACGTAGACTTCTTGATAACCATGCTCTTCACCAGTATGCAGATCTAACATAAATTGCGACAAAGCACGGTGCAGACGAGCAATCTGCCCTTTCATCACTACAAAACGTGTTCCTGTTAGTTTGACGGCAGCAGCAAAATCCAGTCCGCCCGTTATATCACCTAATTCGACATGATCCCTGACCTTAAAGTTATACTTACGGGGTTCCCCCCAACGGCTAATTTCTTTGTTGTCTTTTTCATCTTTACCATTAGGTACCGAATCATCAGGTAGATTAGGAAGTGACAACGTAATATCAGAGATGTCTTTTTGTAACTGCTCGAGTTCTGTTTTGGTTGTGTCGAGCTGTATACCTAACTGACTCATTTCAAGGCGTAATGGTTCAATATCTTCACCACGTGCCTTAGCAGCGGCGATCAATTTCGAATCTGAATTGCGTTTTGCCTCTAAATTTTCTTTTTCAACCTGTAAACGTTTACGCTGTTCTTCTTGTGTGCGCAATAAATCGGTATCAAGTTTAAAACCTCTACGAACCAGTTTTTCAGCAACCTTATCCAGATCATTGCGCAGTATATTAGGATCGAGCATTATTTATCCTGTTGTTTTCATTATAAAAATGGAGGCACATTTTGGGGTTATTGGTAACGTTTTATCGAGCTATTTTCGTCTTGTTGAGCTAACCATGTCAATTTTTCAGCGATTTTACCTTCAAGACCACGTGAGGATGGAGAATAGTAGTGAGTCTCTGCCATTTCCGCTGGAAAATAATTCTCGCCGGCTGCATAAGCATGTGGCTCATCATGGGCATAGCGATATTCTGCTGCTAAGCCTTCTTTTTTCATTAAATGGGTTGGTGCGTTACGTAAATGCGCGGGCACATCAAAATCAGGTCTTTGGTGCGCATCATGTAACGCCGCGTTAAATGCATTGTAAACCGCATTACTTTTCGCAGCGCAAGACAGATAAATAATAGCCTGTGCTATTGCCCTCTCCCCTTCAGCAGCACCAACCCGAGTAAAACAATCCCAGGCAGATATTGCTATTTGCATCGCTCGTGGATCAGCATTGCCAATGTCTTCAGAGGCTATCGCCAGCAGACGACGTGCCACATACAAGGGATCGCCTCCGGCAGTAATAATGCGTGCGTACCAATATAACGCGGCATCCGGTGCTGAACCACGCACCGATTTATGTAATGCCGAGATCAAATCGTAATAACGATCCCCTTTATTATCAAAACGCGCACTGCGCTCGCCTAGAATTTGTTGTAATAATTCAGGGGTGAGTACACGAATACCATTGCTGTCAATTTCCGCTATATCCGACATCATTTCGAGAGTATTTAGCGCTCGACGTGCATCACCCGCAACCCATGCTGCCATCATGCAGCGTGTTTCATCCGGCAAGATAATATTTTGTCCACCGTAACCGCGCCGGTGATCGGTCATAGCTTGATCCAATACTTTCTCTATTTCAGCGGTGCTTAAAACTTTGAGTAAATAAACCTTTGCACGTGAAAGCAGAGCGGAGTTCAATTCAAATGAGGGGTTTTCCGTTGTGGCTCCAATAAAAATGAGAGTCCCATTTTCTATATAGGGTAAAAAAGCATCTTGTTGGCTTTTATTAAAACGGTGAACTTCGTCAACGAAAAGTAGCGTACGCCGTCCCACATGACGATTGTGCTGCGCCCGTTCGACAGCTTGCCGAATATCTTTGACCCCCGCAGTGACCGCTAATAGACGTTCTACATCTGCGTTGCCATAACCAGCGATCAATTCCGCTAAAGTGGTTTTACCTGTCCCTGGTGGTCCCCATAGGATCATTGAATGTAATTGTCCTGCTTCGATAGCACGGGGTAGTGCTTTACCTGATGCTAGCAGATGGCGCTGACCAATATACTCTGCCAAGGTTGACGGTCGCATACGCGCCGCTAATGGTTGGAGTGAGTTTTGGGAAAAATCCAAGGGCAAATTACTCATATTGATTTCAGAGCCTATTCAAGATCTATGACTTCGTCAAAAATGCGCTTAATAAATGAGTATTCACCACATAAGGTTGCGTATTATTGACGCTGATCGTCCAATGTGACGCCCTTCGGCAAGCTAAATTTAAATTTGTCAGCATCAATGGTGCTGTTTGGCTGTTCTTGTAAAACATAAGCACTCCGTTGACCATCTTGTTCAACGGCAGAAAAAGTTTTAATAACCCCGTCGGCTGTTACGGTAATCGCAAATTGCTTTAGGTTGCCATTGGCCGTTTTAGGGGTTAATTCAAAATCATCGCCTTGTTGTTTGACGTTATATTGTTGCCAATCAGCGGGATCATTACGCGTGATCAACATGAATGGTGTGTTACTCGTGGCATCTTTTAACCAAGTTGCGGTTGCTTGTTCGACAAATGGATTATAAAACCACAATGTTTTACCATCAGAAATCAATACGTTTTCATCCGGCGATGTCATCTGCCAATTGAAAAGATTCGGGCGTTTTATCCATAATTTTCCTTTTCCATGTTGTATTACTGTGCCTTCAGCGCTAGTCACTCGCTGTGAAAAAGTGGCATGAAAACTGGTTACTTTGCCGAGGCGTGTTTGTAGATCTTGAGTGGCCGCGGCGAAAATGGGTGTAGCAACCAGACTGGACAACAAAAGATTAACACCGAAAAACCAAACGCGTGGTTTCTTCATGACACAGAATACATTCATAATTTTATTGTACCTTTGGAGCTAAGACTTCACGGTTGCCGTTATGGCCTGGGGAACTGACAATCTGTTGTGCCTCCATTTGTTCAATAATCCGAGCGGCACGATTATAGCCGATACGGAATTGCCGTTGTACAGCGGAAATCGATGCACGCCGTTTTTCCAGCACAAAATTGACTGCCTGGTCAAAGAGTGGATCCAGTTCTTCAGTGTTATTAATCCCTGCATTAGCGGTTTCTTCTTCACTGGTGTTGAGAATATCTTCTATGTATTGGGGGCGCCCACGTGCTTTCCAATCGCTAACCACGGCATGAACCTCTTGATCACGCACAAAGGCGCCGTGTACGCGGATTGGTATCGAGGAATTGGGTGCCATATAGAGCATATCTCCCATTCCCAGTAAAGACTCTGCTCCTGCTTGATCAAGAATAGTACGCGAATCAATCTTACTCGATACAGTAAAAGCAATACGTGTTGGAATATTCGCTTTAATCAGGCCAGTAATAACATCAACTGACGGGCGTTGCGTTGCCAATACGAGATGGATACCGGCAGCACGCGCTTTTTGTGCTAGGCGCGTGATCAGTTCTTCTACTTTTTTACCAACAGTCATCATGAGATCAGCGAATTCATCTACCATCACCACAATGTAAGGTAGTTTTTCCAACACGGGTGGAGAAAGCGCCATACTTTCGTTGGGTTTCCAGAAGGGATCAGGGATTGGGCGTCCCATTTCTTCAGCTTGTTCGATCCTATCGTTGTAGCTTGCAAGATTACGTACCCCTAATGCAGACATCAGTTTATAGCGACGTTCCATTTCACCCACACACCAACGCAATGCATTGGCCGCATCTTTCATATCCGTTACGACTTCGGTTAATAAGTGAGGGATGCCTTCATAAACTGAAAGCTCTAACATTTTGGGATCAATCATGATAAAACGCACTTCATCCGGTGTCGCTTTATACAAGATACTCAGGATCATGGCGTTCACGCCGACGGATTTACCCGAACCTGTCGTACCTGCCACCAGGAGATGAGGCATTTTTGCCAAATCTGCGATCACCGGTTGTCCCGCAATATCTTTTCCTAAAACCATGGCAAGCGGCGAGTGAGTCGCACGAAATTTGGCACAGTTAAGCACTTCTCGTAGATAGACGGTTTGGCGGTCTTTGTTCGGTAACTCCAAACCTACGTAAGGTTCACCTGGGATCACCTCTACCACACGTACTGCAATAGCGGAGAGAGAACGTGCTAAATCACGTGATAAACCTGAAATACGTGCCGCTTTTACCCCTGGTGCTAAATCCAGGGCGAAACGGGTGATCACTGGGCCTGGAGAAATTTCAACAACTTTGGCTTTGACACGATAATCCGCCAAACGTGTTTCTACCAGGCGAGCCGTTTTCTCTAAGGCAAACATATCTACCGGTTTTTCCTCCGTTGGGGGCACTGCCAGTAAATCCAGTGTTGGCAAAGGTGTTGTCGGTCTTTGTAAAGGTTGATCGTTACGCATCAAAAATGGATGGATCAAACTGTCCATCGCTGGAACAAGCGGTGTCTGCTGATCAGGCAGCGGTCTAATTAGTGTTTCTCGCTGCTGAGAGTATGAAGGGGGATCATCTTTAACTTTACTGTGAACGATCGAAGTCGCAGAAAATAAAGCATCGTCATCAACATTAACAGCCTTTGTTATGGCCGTTTCGGGGATAGCTTGAATATCGATAATCTCAGTAGCAACGGCCTTTGCTACGAGAGTTTCTACTGCTACGGTCTCTGACACAATTTTTACAGCAATACTCTCTGCGAAAATAGTCTCTGCAGCAACAGTTTCAGCATAGAAAGTTTCGATATCGATAATCTCAGTCGTGATAGCCTCTGCGGCAATTGCCTCTGGCATGACAGTGTTAATAGCTGTTGGTGATACAACCAAGGGTGGTACGACAGAGGTTAAAGTAATATCATTGCTATCGATATGCATATCGTGATTCACATCATGATCTTGTGCTGCTTCAATAGACCTATTATTACGGATAAAAGCCATTGCAGTTAATACCATACTGCCTGTCTTTTCTGCTATTAACAGCCATGACCAACTGGTGAAAAGCGTGAAACCTATTCCCCACACGAGTAATAAAATTAAAGTTGCAGTAACACCTTTGAAGCTTGGCAACATCGCATTGCTGAGCAAACTGCCGATGACACCTCCAGAAGCAAAATAATAATGATCGTCAACACTGAGCGCAGCCAGGCCGCAGGAGGTGAGAATTAACGCCAAAGTACCAATTAAACGTAAAGCTAAAGAAAAATAATCAACATATTTATTGCTGCTGAGCTGACGAAAAATTATTTGACATAAGATCACTATCATCAAGGGAATGGCATAAGCCAATACACCAAAAATAAAAAACAGGGTGTCTGCCAACCAGGCTCCCACAGTACCACCAAGATTATGAATAGGTTCATGCCAAGCTGTTTGTGACCAGCTAGGATCTGAGGGATCAAAACTTAATAGCATAACCATCAGACAGGCTGCTAAAATAATCACCACAACAAGCGCAGCTTCAAGCAATAACCGCCCAGGACTGAATTTTTTAAAGATCACTGCTTTCGTTGGCGTATATTCTTGGCTCAAGAGGGATCCTCCAGGTTCGGTGAAGAGAGCGGGATCGCAACGTCAAAAGCGTTAAAACTGTATTAAAAAACAGTATAATAACTGAATTATTCAGGTTTTGCATCCACCTTATATCTTATCGGCTAGTTTTAATGGGTAGCTTGCTGCTTTGTTTGACTTCTTGCATTGTTACGTACGTACGAGTGTCATTGACGCCAGGGAGACGTAGCAAAGTATCACACAACAATTTACGGTAAGCAGACATATCGGATACGCGGATTTTTAATAAATAGTCAAAATCGCCTGATACCAGGTGACATTCCTGAATTTCTTCAAGTTTCTGCACCGCTGTATTAAATTGCTCAAAGACATCGGGAGTACCCCGATTTAGTGTAATTTTAACCAGTACCAACAGCGCTGCATCCAGATATTGTGGATTAAGCAGCGCCGTGTAACCATGAATAAAATTTTCTTTTTCTAAGCGACGAACCCTTTCTATACAGGGTGTCGGCGTTAAGCCGACACGTTCTGCCAGCTTGACGTTTGATATGCGCCCCTCTTTTTGTAGTTCATTGAGGATATTGCGATCAATACGATCAAGCTCTTTACTCGAGCGTTTTTTATGATCCATCATGTTATCTCTCTTGAGAATGTCGAGTACTGAATAATATTACTTTCTTGTTTATTTACATATTTTCGATGATATTTTCAGCGAATTCGCTACATTTTCGCAATTTAGCATCTGCTAGCAAACGTTCAAAATCATAGGTCACTGTCTTGTTTTTAATCGCCCCCTCAACACCATTGATAATCAGCTGAGCGGCTTCATGCCAACCCATATGGCGTAGCATCATTTCTGCAGAAAGAATGATGGAACCTGGATTGACTTTGTCTTGACCGGCATACTTTGGCGCAGTGCCATGAGTGGCTTCAAACAGTGCACAATCAGACCCAATATTCGCCCCAGGTGCGATACCAATCCCCCCTACCTGTGCTGCTAAGGCATCGGAAATATAATCACCATTGAGATTCATACAGGCAATGACGTCATATTCTTCTGGACGCAATAAAATTTGCTGTAAGAAAGCATCAGCAATCACATCTTTGATGATGATGTCCTTGCCGTTATCTGGATCTGGATCTGGATTTTTGATTTTAACCCAAGGACCTTCATCGATGAGATCACCAGAAAATTCTTCGCGAGCTAACCGATAACCCCAGTCTTTAAAGGCACCTTCAGTAAATTTCATGATGTTACCTTTATGGACCAAGGTCACCGATTCACGATCATGCTCAATCGCGTACTGAATTGCCGCACGTACTAAGCGTTCAGTGCCTTCCTTTGAACAAGGTTTGATGCCAATACCGCAGTTTTTAGGGAAGCGCAGTGAAGTGACCTTCATTTCGTCACGGAGAAATTTTATGACGTTATTCGCTTCTAGAGAGCCCGCTTGCCATTCGATACCAGCATAAATATCTTCCGAGTTTTCGCGAAAAATGACCATATTCGTTAATTCAGGCTGTTTTAGCGGGCTTGGTGTGCCGGTAAAATAACGTACGGGGCGTAAACAAATATACAAATCAAGCCGTTGACGCAAAGCAACGTTTAAGGATCGGATCCCTCCCCCTACTGGGGTAGTTAATGGTCCTTTAATGGCAACCCGATATTCTTTAATTAAATCGACGGTTTCATCAGGCAACCAAACATCATTGCCATCGCTATCTTTTCCATAATGACATTTAGCTTTTTCACCGGCATAAATTTCCATCCAGGCTATTTTACGCTGTTTTGAGTAAGCCTTTTCAACTGCAGCATCTACCACGCGTTTCATCGCAGGCGTGATGTCGACGCCGATACCATCACCTTCAATAAAGGGTATGATCGGCTCACATGGAACAACTAATTTTCCTTGAGCATCAAGAGAGATTTTCTTACCCTCTGTCGGAACAACGACTTTATTTTTCATCAACTTCTCCTGCGACAAATAGGTTGTTAATAGGTTGTCATACTGTGATCAATAGTACTGGAATATTGCTCGTACGCCAATGCAAAAGGAATTTCAGCCATTCTCCTTTTCACAACTCACCCTTTTCAGTAATGCGCTTCAAGAGGCGACGTGATAGAATCCGACGCTTTCTGTACTACGGTTTTTCCGGCATCCTAATTAAGTTAGTGAGATTGACATGTCAGATAATAGCCAGAAAAAAGTCATTGTCGGTATGTCCGGCGGTGTCGATTCTTCTGTTTCCGCCTACCTGTTACAGCAACAGGGATATCAGGTTGCCGGTCTATTTATGAAAAACTGGGAAGAAGACGATGATCAAGAGTATTGCGCGGCGGCGCAGGATCTTCAAGATGCGCGAGCGGTATGTGATAAGTTAGGTATCGAATTGCACACTGTTAACTTTGCCGCAGAATATTGGGATAACGTTTTTGCCTTCTTCCTGGCGGAGTATCAAGCGGGACGTACACCGAATCCGGATATCCTGTGCAATAAAGAAATTAAATTTAATGCGTTTTTGGCATTTGCGACCGAAGATCTGGGCGCGGATTATATCGCGACAGGTCATTATGTACGCCACAAACAGGATGCCCAGGGTAAAAGCTACCTGCTCCGAGGTTTAGATGATAATAAAGATCAAAGTTATTTTCTTTATACCCTTAGTCAGCCTCAAATGGTAAAAAGTCTGTTTCCACTGGGTGAACTGGAAAAACCCACTGTGCGTCGTATTGCTGAGCAACAAGGTTTAGTGACGGCCAAAAAGAAAGATTCGACTGGCATTTGTTTTATTGGTGAACGTAAATTTCGGGATTTTCTTCGTCGATATCTGTCCTCTCAGCCTGGTCCGATTGTTAGCGTCGACGGAAAAAAACTCGGGCGGCATCAGGGGCTGATGTACCATACTTTGGGTCAACGCAAAGGTTTAGGGATTGGCGGCACCCAGGAAGGGAATGAAGATCCTTGGTATGTCGTCGATAAAAATGTCGCTGAAAATATTTTACTGGTGGCACAAGGGCCGCAACACCCACGGCTGATGTCACAGGGACTTGTTGCTCAACAGTTGCACTGGGTAAATCCTCAACCCTTGACCACACCATTACGTTGTACAGTGAAAACCCGCTATCGTCAGCAGGATATTCCCTGCACCCTGATTCCCAAGCCTGCTATTAAACCACAGGTTACTGAGTCCCATGTCACCAAACTATATGTTACTCAACCACAGGATGAACAAGGTGTTGACGTTCGTTTTGATCATCCTGTTGCGGCTGTGACACCAGGTCAATCCGCTGTCTTTTATCAGGGTGAAATTTGCCTCGGCGGTGGTATCATTGAAGAACGTTTACAGGAGTGATCGTGGCAAAAAATTATTATGAAATTACCCTGGCGCTATCGGGTCTCTGCCAGTCTGTACGTTTAGTCCAGCAGTTAGCCTATGAGGGTTTATGCGATAAAGATGCCTTGCATACTTCGCTAAATAGTTTGTTACAAATCGACCCCCCTTCCACTCTTGCTGTCTATGGTGATAACGACGTTGCCCTTAAAATCGGATTAGAAACTTTACAATGTATATTGAATGTCAACCGTCAACCCCTGTCTGCCGAACTCACTCGCTATGCTCTTGGCATTATGGTGCTTGAACGTAAACTCAGTGCCAATAAATCTGCGCTGAATACTTTAGGCGGACGTATTTCCCAGCTTGATCGACAATTGGTACATTTCGATCTTGGCTCTGATACCATGTTCAGTTCGCTAGCGTCAATTTATACCGATGTTATCAGTCCACTTGGTGCCCGCATTCACGTTCTCGGTAACCCTGATAAGCTGAAAAATCAGTCGGTCCAGGACAAAATACGCGCAACTTTGCTGGCTGGCATACGTTCTGCAGTGCTTTGGCAGCAGCGTGGTGGGGGTCGCTGGCAGTTAATGTTTTCTCGTCATCGTCTGCTTAAGCAGGCACAGAGCATTCTTGCTCGTTGTTAAAATAGACTTCTTGCAAAACCTACTATTACAAATCATAACCAGGAGTTGCCTACGATGGAATTATCCCCATTGACTGCCATATCCCCGCTTGATGGACGCTACAGTGATAAAGTGAGTGCATTACGCAAAATTTTCAGTGAATTTGGTTTACTAAAATTTCGGGTGCAAGTTGAAATCTGTTGGCTACAAAAATTGGCAGCCTGTGAAAAAATTAAAGAAGTGCCTGGCTTTGACAAGAAAACTAACGAGGATCTTGAAAGTCTTATTAAAGACTTCAGCGAACAAGATGCCTTAGATATCAAAAATTTTGAAAAAACGACAAATCATGACGTCAAAGCTGTTGAGTATTTTCTGAAAAAGAAAATAGATGCTATTCCGGCGTTGCAAAATGTGTCTGAATTTATCCATTTCGCTTGTACTTCTGAAGATATCAATAATTTGTCTCATGCCTTGATGTTACACCGTGCTCGTAATGATGAAATTGTGCCTATCTGGAAGGAAATTATTGCCGTAATCACCTCGCTGGCGAAACAATATCGCACAATACCTCTGCTATCACGCACGCACGGTCAACCGGCCACTCCCTCTACTCTTGGTAAAGAATTTGCTAATGTTGTCTACCGTATGCAGCGGCAACTTGATCAATTAGAGAAAGTAGAAATTCTCGGGAAAATAAACGGCGCTGTCGGTAACTACAATGCACATATTGCGGCTTATCCAAATGTTGATTGGCATCAATTTAGCAACGAATTTGTCACGTCTCTGGGCATCAGTTGGAATCCCTATACCACGCAAATTGAACCGCATGATTATATCGCCGAGCTATTTGACTGTATTGCCCGTTTTAACACGATTTTGATCGATTTTGACCGTGATATTTGGGGTTATATCGCCCTCAATCACTTCAAACAAAAAACTATCGCCAATGAAGTAGGCTCCTCAACTATGCCTCATAAAGTGAATCCGATCGATTTCGAAAATTCCGAAGGTAATCTTGGATTGGCTAATGCTGTATTAGGTCATTTAGCTAATAAATTGCCCGTATCACGTTGGCAACGTGATCTGACAGATTCCACCGTATTGCGTAATCTGGGTGTCGGTTTAGGCTATGCTCTGATCGCTTATCAAGCGACCTTAAAAGGCATCAGCAAGCTAGAAGTGAATGAAGTTCACTTGCAAAAGGAGTTGGATAATAATTGGGAAGTCTTGGCTGAGCCGATCCAAACAGTGATGCGCCGTTATGCTATTGCTAATCCTTATGAAAAATTAAAAGCGTTGACCCGTGGTAAAAAAATGGGTGCCGCTGATATTAAACAATTTATTGAAAATTTGGCATTACCTGAAGAAGAGAAAGTACGTCTAAAGGAGATGACACCCGCTAATTATATTGGGCGCGCCGTCGCTTTTGTTGATGAGCTTAAGTCTTAAGTTTAGGTGAGTTACACGGAGAAAAATAAATCATTTTAAGCAAATGAATATATTATTTTAGATTAAATGATAGGCAACAAAAAATGATTTTTCCTTCACTATTTATCAATAAATTGCCTATCACCATTCAACTTTCTTCTGCGGTTTCAAGCTGGCCTATTTTTACTCAACTCGCTGTCATTATTTGGAAAAATAGCTTTAGAACTCTCACAATCGGTTGGTATTCTTGTTCAACCAATTAAATTAATTAGATATAATTGGTTGATTTTAATCATAAATAAAATAAATTTACTTATTAATTTAAGTTAGTTTAATTAAGGTTTAACTTATCACGCTAATAATTACATTAATAATAAAAGTATATGGAATGGATTGCTAACATATTATATAGTTAATAATATGTTAGATAATTATATATTTTTATCTTTTACAGGTAATTTATTACCCAATTTAAATTTGCTTGAGGGATGTAGTATGCGAGTTTTGGTGGTGGAAGATAATGCATTATTGCGGCATCATCTAACAGTACAAATGCGAGAGATGAGTCATCAAGTTGATGCAGCGGAAAATGCCAAAGAAGCAGACTATTTCTTACAAGAACATGCCCCTGATATCGCAATTGTCGATCTTGGATTACCCGGTGAGGATGGTTTAAGCTTGATCCGTCGTTGGCGTGGTCATCAGTCAAATTTACCTATCCTGGTCTTAACTGCGCGAGAGAGCTGGCAGGATAAAGTTGCAGTATTAGAAGCCGGTGCTGACGATTACGTTACTAAGCCGTTTCATTTAGAAGAAGTGGTTGCCCGAATGCAAGCACTCATGCGGCGTAATATTGGCCTGGCTTCTCAAATCATCAAATTTCCGCCTTTTCAGATTGATCTTTCACGCCGTGAACTCAGTATCAATCAACAGCAGATAAAATTTACAGCATTTGAATATACCATTATTGAAACGTTAATCCGTAATGCGGGTAAAGTTGTGAGCAAATCCACAAAGCCATACTATTGATGTATTGATGGGGAGGCTGCGGAAAAAATTATTAGCCGAGCATGATCGTGATGTCATTACTACTATCCGTGGTCAAGGCTATCGTTTTGATGCCAATTGAACATTGTTGTTAAAAAACGTTTAAAAAATAATATGTTCAACAAGAATAGCAAACCTTTTTCCCTTCGATCCCGTTTCCTTATGGCAACCGCGGGTGTTATCTTTGCACTATCACTTTCTTACGGAGTCGTTGCGGTAGTCGGTTATATTATTAATTTTAATAAAAATACTTTCAGGGTTCATCGGGGAGAAAGCAATCTGTTTTTCAGCCTCGCTCAATGGCAAGATGATAAGTTGACTATTTCTATTCCTTCTGATCTGGAACTCAATATTCCTACCTTGGCACTCATTTATGATGATCATGGCAATATATTGTGGCGTGAACGATATATACCCGAATTGGAATTACATATTGAAAAAAACTGGCTAAAAAAATCGGGCTTTTATGAGCTGAATCCCGGAAAAAAGATAAGTAGTACAATACTTGGCGATAATTCTAAAGCACAAAATAAGCTAAAAAAATACACTGATGTTGATATTGATGCCCTCACCCATTCGGTTTCAGTCAATATTTATCCCGCTACTAGCAAATTGCCTCGGCTCACCATTGTGGTAGTCGACGTTATCCCTCAGGAATTACAACGTTCAGATCTGGTATGGAACTGGTTTAGCTACGTCTTATTGGCGAATCTATTTTTAGTGGTGCCGTTGCTATGGTTGGCAGCTTATTGGAGCCTGCGTCCGATAAAAGCATTGGTTAGTCAAATTAGTCAGTTAGAAAAAGGGGAACGTGAACAGTTGGATGAAAATCCACCACAAGAACTGTTTAGTCTGGTAAGGAATTTAAATATTTTGCTGAGACATGAGCGTCAGCGTTATACCAAATACCAAACTACACTTGCCGATCTTACTCATAGCTTAAAAACGCCTCTGGCAGTGTTACAGACGACATTACGATCACTGCGGACCGATAAAAAAATCACGATTGAAACGGTAGAACCTATCATGTTGGAGCAAATTAGTCGTATTTCGCAGCAGATCGGTTATTTTCTCCATCGTGCCAGCGTACGCTCAGAACATAATGTATTAAGTAGAGAGATCCATTCCGTTCCTGCTTTACTCGATGGCCTCTGTAGTGCATTGAATAAAGTCTATCAACGTAAAGGCGTGGTATTGACGCTCGATATTTCACCAGAGGTGACTTTCTTCGGAGAGAAAAATGATTTAATAGAGATTATGGGTAATATTTTGGATAATGCCTGTAAATATTGCCTGGAATTTGTTGAAATCACTGCTCTGCACTCAGAAAAAAAATTAATCATTGTCATTGATGATGATGGACCTGGCATTGTAGAAAGCAAGCGGGCACTTATATTTCAACGTGGTCAACGTGTCGATACCTTGAGTCCCGGTCAAGGATTAGGTTTATCGGTCGCAGCAGAAATTATTGAGCAGTATCAAGGAAAAATAACTATTGCAGATAGCCGACTCGGAGGGACGAAGGTATTGGTCAGTTTCGGGCGGCAGCATGACGGCTAAAGACAGAAAATTTATAGAGTTACGATATAAAAAGCGTTTACATCCTGATCAGGATCTAGCCAGCGATTTAGCCTGGTTAGCGAATCGTTAGCTAGATATATCCTTCGCCTTTTAAGTGACGGCGGCGTTGGCTGCTTGCACTCATCCCAGTCATGTACTACCTGTACACTTCTGGGATTCGATTGATTGCCGCCTGGCCGTAACTCGAAATTCATTGGGTATATGAAATCAGGTTTATCGAATTAGGCCGATCTTCTCCATTGCTCTACATGTCTATCCATAGGGTGACTAAAGGGCCTAGGTATTTTTTCTAATTGGGGGGGGGTAACGACATCAAATTGATTTCGATTATGTTTTTGGTTGTTCATTCTTTTACAGTGCTCCTGGTTTGTTGACACCAAGGATATAGCGTGATGACTAGCATTTAAATAAGAATTCTCCGTTCTCGTTATTGAAAGAATAGTATTTCCCAATAAATTTTTATCAGGATTGCTGCTAACAACTTCAGCAGAAACCAATAGAACAGATAACAGAATAAATTTACGCATAAGAACCTCTTGAAGTCAATGGAGGAAATGAATCCTCATTTTTAGCACGAAATAATTATACAATCCATCTTGCTTTCGGTATTAACAAACTATTTACTGACATAGTATCTATAAATACTGTGTCAGTAATGACAGCTAAGGTGTGAAAAAACACTATTTCAGATTACGTAAATCATCAGATATTTGTTTACCAACTAATTCTCTATTTTCTTTTCTGCTTAGAAGCCAGTGATCCCCATGGACTTCTATTTGATCTTTAGGCAATAGGGTCAACAGTGCCCATGGTTTCATTTCAGAGAGAAATGTCACATCATCTTCAATTGCAGAAAACGTTCTAATCGGAAAAGGGAAAGGATCACATTCTTGGTAATCATAATTGTTCAGTAAAGGCATGTCGCGACGCATACCTTCTAGAATTGTCAGTAAATATTCACGACTCATAATACGCGGCATCATGTCAATAAGCTGCTGATCTGAATAGTTCCGATTGGTCGTTTCACGCATCACTTGACGTGCTTTCCAGTCTGGCGTCAGCTGAGGCGCTATGGTAGCTGAGATAAATAATTGTAAGGGGAATCTGTTGTGTTTCTCCCGCAGCAATCGGCAAAGTTCAAAAGCAATGATGCCCCCGTAGCTATGACCATAAATGGCGAAGTCTCCATCCAATAATGGGATCAGGGCTTCTTCTAAACTACTCAATAAAGGTGTAAGCTCGGTATAAACTTCTTCATTAATCCGGTGTTCTCGGCCAGGTAGTTGCACCGCATACACTTCACATTCAAAAGGAGGGTGATACATAAAATCAGCAAACATCGATGCCGCCGCTCCCATCGAATGGATCATAAATAGCTTAATTTTCTTCGGGGGTTCTCCTTCTTTTCTTTTGAGACGTACAAACCAGCGGTTGATCACTTCGATATCTTGTTCGATAGTAATTCCTGAGCTATCACCGTCATTAGAAACAGGAGTCTCCGTTGTTGTATCGGAAAGTTCTTCCCTGATCTGCTCAGCTAACTCTACAATACTGGGTCCCTTAACCAAACGCATTAAAGAATAATTGATCCCTAACTTTTGTTGTATCGAATTGCGTAATTGAGCCAGATTCAGTGAATCGATACCCATAGCCGACAGTGATTTTCCTGGGTCGATCTTATCCACTACAGTGCCGAGGAGCCTGGCTAAGGTATCCGTAAAATGTTCCACTAAAATGTGTTGCGCTTCTTCTGCAACTACTGTCTGGAGCTTACTACGTAAGCTCTGGTCACCCCCTGTTTTATTGTTGAGGTTCAACGCTGCATCTGTGAGTAGATGTGCAAATCGCTGGTCAGTGCGTAGATGTTCGAAAGCTTGTCGAAAGCGCAACCAATCAATATTAGCAGCCATACGCACTATATTACCTTCTAACAGGATACGTTCAATTTTGTGGGTGATTTGCTGTTGAGTCATAGAGGCCCAACCTTGATTTTCAAGTATATTAATCAGCGTTCCAGCATCTCTGGACATGCCAGCAAATTTTCCGAGTGCACCAAAATTAACACTTTGCGCTGTGAGACCTTGTAGATGACGATAATAGACCAGCTTATCGAGGAAGTTGTTGGCTGCTGAATAGTTCGCTTGACCGGCAAAGCCAAACACTGAGCTGATTGAGGAGATCAAAAGAAAGAAATCGACTGCTTCGCCTTGCAGAGCTTGATGTAAGTTCCAGGCTCCCATCGCCTTTGCGGAAAAAACATGAGCAAACGTTTCCCTACCCAGGTGCTCAATCATGGCATTTTGCATAACTGCTGCACCGTGTATCACCCCACCGATGGTTCCCAACGTTTTGGCCTGTGCAATCATCTGTGCCACTTCAGTAGGAGAAATGAGATCGATTTCAGGCAAGAAAATGTCTATTTTTTGGGTCTGAACAGTTTTTATCCACAGCCAATCATTCGCCATTTTAGGCCCACTACGACTGACCAACATTAATTTTTTAGCGCCTTTCTCTACCAGCCACTTAGCCAGCTCGATACCAAGACCACTGGCTCCTCCCGTGATGATGTATACCTTCTCAGGATCAAGCACTAAATTCGCTGGCGGTAAAGCGTGCACAGTATGGCCTTCCATATTTAACACCACTTTACCAATCTGTTGGCTCTTAGCAAGGTGGTTAAGTGCAGCACTGAGTTGAGTGATCGGGAATACGTTGATATGGTGAGGTTTTAGACTGCCCTTTTCGAAAAGTTTTATAATTTCGGCAAAAAGTGCGGCGCCACGTTCCGGTTTTTGAGCCATTAGCCGGTCGATATCCACGGCAAAGTAACTGAGGTTTTCCCCAAATCGCTTGAGATAAAGGGCAGCATCCTGATAAATATCTGTCTTGCCGATTTCGATGAAGCGTCCGTAGGGACGTAGGCACTTTAGACTCTGCGTGATAGCGTCACCGCTCAGAGAGTTGAGAACGACGTCTACGCCTTGATTGTTTGTATCTGCCATAATTTGGTGGTAAAAATCCAGTTTCCGACTATCGTAGACATGCTGTATATTCATTGCGCGCAAGATGTCACGTTTTTCTTTGCCTTTGTCTTCGTCTGCGTTGCCGATTGTAGCAAAGATCTCAACGCCAATTTCTTGTGCTAAACGGATGGCAGCCATACCCACGCCTCCCGTAGCGGAATGGATAAGTAAGCGTTCCCCTTTTTTGATGTCAGCTAATTTACACAGACAGTGGTAAGCAGTGAGATAAACGACAGGGATAGCGGCGGCTTGCTCAAATGACAATTGTGACGGTTTTTTAACTATACAGTGTTCCGGTGTTACTGCTATCCCTGCGATAGAACGCGGTGCCATGGCTAATACTTCATCTCCTTCCTTAAACCGACTTACTGATGATCCGGTCCGAGTCACTATACCAGAACACTCTAGACCGAGTTGATCCCCACATAACCCCCCGGTAATACTTTCTGTAGAGAGTAAACCTGTACCATTTAAAATGTCCTTAAAATTCAATGCGGCGGATTTAACCGCAATTTCTACTTCATATTCTCCGAGGATAGGAGGAGCAATTTGGCGAAAACGTACTGAATCGAGGAGCCCCTGTTCGGTAAAAAACGCCTCGTAATAGCTACCACTGCCCATTAATACCTTGTGTGCGTCCTCCTGTGCTTGATGTGGATTGACTTTTTCTAGCCGTTTAGCGAATAGCTTATCTCCCCTAATGGCTAATTCGCTTTCGTTGTTACCATGGGTAGTTGAATTAAAGAGTGTAATCAAAGATTGTAACTCCTGCTTATCGGCAGAGCCCAAATCCACTATTTTAGACATTGCCATTGGAGATTCATTGGTCATGACTCTGTTTAAACCATATATTGGCGATTGGATCAGGTTGATACATTTGTCATCAGGTAATACTTTTTCCAGACGATGGGTTAAGGTCCATATTACCCCTTGCCATTCATTTTTAATGATGGCGTTGTTGATATTTAAAATTTTCCACGCCAGCGTTTCAATTCGCTCTGACAGGCTATCCTCACCCGTTTGCCCTAGAGGAAGTGTGATTACCATTCGGTTCAGATCTGGATAAGCTGACTTGATCTCTTCAAATGCTTTCAGCGTTTTTTCACGATCTTGTAAATGCACTGGCCGATAAAATTTGGGGGCTTCTCCCAATGTCACTATTTTCATGCCTGCATCAGAGAGGGTTTCTAATAATAAGTCATGCTGATATGAAGCATCACCAATAAGCAGGACTTCTTCGTTGATCGTGGGATAAAGGTCAAAATCTTTTGCGGGTTGCCAACGGTATTCGTAACAACCACTGTAGGCGACATCTTCTTCATTATCAAGACTCATTAGCCAATAACGGCCTTCGTTTGAGTAGATTTCCAAACGTATTTCTGGTGCTTCACCGTCATGAGGCAGAAACAAGCCATTTTCAAAATTAATGTTTTCTAGAAAACAAAAAGAACTGCCAAAAGCTTTCTGCGCTGCTGCTGTTGCTAGCTCTAGATGACCTGTACCCGGAAAAATGATCAGGCCAGCGGCTGTATGGTCTTTAATATAAGGGTCTGCTTGGCCATCCAGAAAGATTCTAAAATTATGTACATCCTGGCTTAAACCTGAATTATGGTGTTGAATAATATGAGGATGATAATGACATTGGAGACGGTGTGCTTGGTGGCTACGAGTTTCATGCCAAAAACTCTGTTGTTGCCATGGATAACGTGGCAGATCATGTAGGCGATGTGCGTTAGGGCAAATTTTATCCCAATCTAGTGGTAAGCCAGCAACGTGCAATGCACCCAGGGTCTGTTTGAAACGCAGTGCTTCATCTTCTTGACGCCGAATAGAAGGGAAAATACGGGCATTGCAACCTAATTTAGCAAAAAGCTCTTCGGCTCCATTACTTAGTGCTGGATGTGGCCCCACTTCAACGTAAAGATCAAAGCCATCTTGAATCATTTGTTCCAAAGCATGCGAAAAATAAACAGGATCACGCAAATTATTATACCAATAATTTGCGTCTAAATGTGTCCCGTTTTCCTGTTTTCCTGTTACGGTCGAGTAGAGAGGTATGTTTGTTTCTATAGGTCGTAGATCTTGCAGAGAAGAAATTAGTTCTTCTTTGAGAGGATCCATGTGGTGTGAGTGGAAAGGTACATCAACCTTAAGAAAACGATTGAATATATCACGAGCAGTTAATTGTTTAGCTATTGCGTCCAGAGGCTTTTTATCTCCCGACAAAGTGATACTTTCTGGGCCATTTACCGCTGCAATTGATACTACGTCAGACACATCGGCAATCAATTTTTCTGCTTCAACTTTGCTTAGGCCTATCGCTAGCATAAGGCCTTTACCCGCCGCTTGGTGCTGGCCTCTACTCCTGTGGTAGATTACGGTTACTGCCTGCTCCATGTTTAAGGCTCCAGAAGCATAAGCCGCGGCGACTTCACCGATCGAATGTCCGACCAGTCCTGCTGGCTCAATGCCATATTGCTTCCATAATTCGACGAGAGCTATCTGAATCGCCATGATGGCAGGTTGTGCTATCCGTGTGTCGCTGATATTGGATTCAACTTTGGAACGATTCATTTCCTCCAATAAAGACCAGCCAGATAAAATTAAAAAAAGTTCATCAATATCTTCGACTGTTTTACGGAACAGGGGTTCTTTGGCGATGAGCTCACGCCCCATGGCATACCATTGAGGGCCTTGACCTGTGAAAATAAACCCCAAACGTGGCGTTTTCCTGCTGTTTGAAAAATATTCAACACCGCTTAATATATCTCCTTCGAGAAAAGCATTTATTTTGTTGATACAATCCTGTTTATCGGTTGCCGTGATAGCGATATGATGGTTCAGGGTTGAGCGATATTTGCCGGCATTGAAGCAAATATCATTCAAATTGGCTTCAGACATTAAAAGGTGTTTTTGGTAGGATCCAAGTAGTGCTTTCAATGCTTTTTCTGTTTGTGCACTACAGGTGAAAAGTTCAACTCTCTGGGTTGATGGCTGAATATTATAGGCTTTTAATTTCTTAGTGTTGTGATGAACTTCAGGAATAGAGTTCACTCCAGCAGTACGTGGTATTGAATCATCAGTCTGTGGTAGCCAATCTTGTGTTTTATCTACTACCTTGAGGCGCCAATTCTTCCAATCGATATTGGGATTTTCCTTTTTGAAATGGAGATTCCCTGGAATCTTCTTATGATGTAAGCATAAAGCCAGTTTGATTACCTACGATACCAGCAGCGCCCTCTAAATGCCCGAAATTGCTTTTGATTGAACCGATCAAGAGAGGGTGCTCGATAGGTCTATGACTAAATACTTTGGCAAAAGCTTCAGTTTCTGCAAGATCTCCCTTGGGTGTACCCGTTCCATGTGCTTCGATAAACTGAACGTTAGCAACATCAATATCAGCATTGTGATAGGCTTCTTGCAGCATAATGGCTTGTGCATCAGAACTGGGAACGCTAAAACCTTCAGCTGTGTAGCCATCTGAATTACAGGCACTGCCGCAAATGAGTCCATAGATCTTATTCTGATCAGTCAAGGCTTTTGAGAGGGGTTTGAGATAGACCAAGCCTACGCCTTCGCCACGGACATAACCGTTTCCGCTTTCATCAAAGGATTTACAGGCACCATCAGGACTGAGAAAGTTTTTTTTCGACAATGCCATAGCGGATAGTGGGTTGATATTAATGCTAATGCCACCGGCAATAGCTGCATCTGCTGCTTGGTTCCAAATATCTTGGCAAGCAAGATGCACAGCAACCAAGGATGATGAACAGGCGGTATTGAGGGTAATACTGGGTCCTTTAAAGTTATAAAAATAGGAAATTCGGTTGGCTAATGATGTGGCATGGGTTCCTATAATTATATCGGGGGTAATGTCATAGCGGTTACTAGGATCAAGCAGAATACGCTGGTAGTCATTGTTGAAGTAACCTGCATATACAGCAGTTCGTGAGCCTTGGCAGTTCTCAAATTTTTCTCCAGCGTCTTCCAAGGCTTCAAAGGTACATTGGAGAAGTAGTCGTTGTTGAGGATCAATATCTACTGCTTCTTTGGGAAAAATATTGAAAAATTCATTGTCGAAGAGGTCTATACCTTCAATAAACCCTCCTCGATTTGTTTTTATTTTTCCTGTTTTATCTGGATTAGGATCGTAGTAATCCATATTCCATCGTTCACTGGGAACAGTTGTGATGCAGTCAATACCTGCGCATAGCATTTCCCATAAGTCATTGGGTCCATAAACTTTTCCTGGTGTACGGCAGCCGATACCGACAATTGCAATGGGTTCTTTGGATTTCAACATTTTTTTTCTATATAGGTACTAAATATGCATTATTAATTTGAATGTATTGGTGATACATATTAGAAAATGAGGCTTAAAAAAGTAGTTTATCTTTTTCTCTGATTTTTTTAATAACTTTTATCTGTATGTTGTAACTAAAATGATTTAAAACTAACGCCAAATACAACTAACCTCTTCTCTTCGTTCATTATTGCCCACTTAATACTCGTGCAGGGTCAATTCCGCTGGCTTTCTTAGCAGGATACCAACTGGCAAATAAACTGAGTAATAGAGCGGTCATCAGCACAGAGATCACATCAATCCCACGCAATTCAGAGGGAAGAAAATCAATAAAATAAATATCTCCTGAGAGAAATTGATGACCTAGCAATTTTTCCAATCCGTTAATAATAGATGTCAGTTGCAAAGAAACCAGGGTGCCCACAATAACACCACTGACGCTACCCACCAGCCCTGCCAATATACCGTACCAAATAAAGATCGCACGGATCAGGTTGTCTGTCGCTCCTAAGGTACGTAATATCGCAATATCACAACTTTTTTCTTTTACTGCCATCACTAGAGTAGAAACAATATTAAAACTGGCAACACCAATAACCAGTACCATAGCCAAGTACATGATAGAGCGGATCATCTGAATATCACGATACATATAACCGTAAGTGCCAATCCAGCTACTAAAATTAACATAAGAATATGTTGCCTCCGCGGCGTTACGTGTCAATTGCTGAGCATTAAAAACATCGGCTACTTTTATTGCGATCCCTGTTACACTGTCACCCATTTCCAAATATTGTTGTGCATCCTCCAAAGGTATGAATGCCAAGCTGTGATCTAACTGACCGCTGAGCTGAAATATTCCAACCACCTGTAAGCGAATGCGTTTCGGTTGCAGTAATTTCATCGTAGACTCATGATTTGGGATCATTACTGTCAACCATGAGCCTTGTGTTACAGCCAGCGCATCAGCCAAACCTTTTCCCAGAATAATTTGCTGTCCACCCGCGTGAAAATTATCCCAAGCGTGGTTGAGTACAAAGTTTGGCAATACACTCAGTCTTTTTTCAGATTGCGGATCGACACCTTTTATCTGTACCGCTCGTAGCTGTGATCCATGCTCCATCAAGCCAGTAAAATCAATGTAGGGTGCAGCAGCAATAATCCCAGTCACTTGCTCAATTTTTTTTACAGTAGCCGACCAGGTATTAACTGATTGTTCTAAAAAAGCAATTTTACCTTGTGGAACCACCGCCAAAATCCGATTTTTTAGCTCACGCTCAAAACCATTCATAGCACTCAGTCCAATGATCAATACCCCTACCCCCAACGCAATCCCCAGGGTGGATATCACTGAAATCAGCGATACCATGCTTCCACTACGACTCGCACGACGACCCGCGCTAAAACGTAGCGCAATGGTAAGAGACAGTGGCAAATTAAGCATTATTACACTTCCAGAATAAGAGGTAGTTGCAAGTGACCATCACGCATCTCAAGTTGTCTGCTGAGCCGTTTTGCCAATGATAAATCGTGGGTAACAACCAGAAAAGCCGTACCTTGATGCACGTTCAATTCACCCAATAAATTGAAAATACTGTCCGCATTATACTGATCCAAATTACCTGTAGGTTCATCCGCTAGCACTAACGAGGGGCTGTTAACCAAAGCACGTGCAATCGCCACCCGTTGACGTTCACCACCAGATAACGCAGAGGGGCGATGCTGACTTCTTTTTTCCAATCCAACCGCTACCAGTATCTCACTTGCCTTATCCTGGGCGGCGGCCTTCTTACTACCCGCAATTAACAATGGCATCGCCACATTTTCTAGTGCAGTGAAATCCGGTAGTAAATGGTGAAATTGATAGATAAAACCAAGCTCAGTATTACGCAATTCCGCTCGCGCACGGCAAGACAGCCGATTAAGAAAACGATTTTGATAGATAACCTCACCGGAGGTCGGTGAATCCAAACCACCGAGTAGATGTAATAAGGTGCTTTTGCCAGAACCTGAGCTGCCAACAATCGCCATCATTTCTTTGGTTTGCATAGTAAAAGTGACATTACGCAATACATCGGTACGCAGTGAGCCTTCTTGATAGCTTTTGCATAGACTTTCACATTGCAACAAATTTTCGGATCCTGGTGAACTTTCACATTGCAACTCGTTTTTATACTGAGAGAGACAATCATTCATAGCGCAATGCCTCCGCAGGTTGAACAGCAGCAGCACGCCAAGCAGGATACAGCGTAGATAACAGTGCTATCAGAATTGCCAGTAAAACAATCAGCACCACTTGCAGCGGTTCAATAGCGACAGGTAAAGAAGCACCGTCAATCAACAAACCCAAAAGAGGCATTAAAGTCGCTAACTGACTGGCTAACAAAACGCCCATCCCTGCCCCTATCAATGCACCGATAATACCGGCACTGGCACCCTGTACCATAAATACGCTCATAATTTTTCCACGGCTAAGCCCCAGGGTTTGCAAAACAGCCACCTCACCTTGTTTTTCCATTATCAACAACGCCAACGAAGTGACGATATTGAAGGCGGCTACCGCAATGATTAAACTTAACAACAACCCCATCATATTTTTTTCCATACGTACCGCTTGAAAAAGCTCACCCTTACGTGCTCGCCAATCTTTCCATAATGTCCCTGCAGGGAGTAGATGTGGTTGCAAGCGATCGACCTGCAGTGGTTGCAGCAAGAATAATCGCCAGCCGGTAATATTACCCGACGGATAACGCATCAGGCGTGAAGCATCTTGTTGATTGAGCAATAGTTGGTAACCATCAACTTCACTATTAGCAGCAAAGATACCGCTAACATTAAATAGACGCTGACTAGGAATACGCCCCATTGGGGTAAACTGGCTAGCACTGGGTACCATCAGACGCAGGGTGTCTCCCTGCTCAACATCCAGTTCTTGCGCCATTTTTTCCCCGATAATAAGGTTGTATCTACCCGGCTGTAGAACGTCTTGGCGTACGTTGATAAGATAATTGGCAAGTGGCTCATACTGCTGTGGATCAATACCCAGGATCACCCCTACCCCGACGCTACGTGCACTTTGTAGAACCACATCACCGGTCGTTAGCGGAACAATCTCACTGACACCTCGCAGCTCTTTCAGTGCCGAAACAGG
Organism: Candidatus Fukatsuia endosymbiont of Tuberolachnus salignus; assembly: GCF_964030845.1. Taxonomy (NCBI): domain Bacteria; kingdom Pseudomonadati; phylum Pseudomonadota; class Gammaproteobacteria; order Enterobacterales; family Yersiniaceae; genus Candidatus Fukatsuia; species Candidatus Fukatsuia endosymbiont of Tuberolachnus salignus. The sequence continues at coordinate 1,623,365 of NZ_OZ034983.1, read as the reverse complement.
TATTTCTTGCGGATCAAGAGATCCCTGCTCGGTGGTGATCAACGCTTGAGGCATCAGTCGCAGAATATTATTTTGTAAATCACGCTCAAACCCATTCATCACAGACAACACCACAACTAACGCCATCACTCCAAGCGTGATACCTATGGTCGAAAACCACGAAACGAACCGTCCAAAACGGTCAGAAGCCCGCCCACGCATGTAACGCAGACCGATAAATAATGCGACAGGTTGATACATGAAATCGACGAAGATCCCGTTGCTAACACCAAGTGATTGCTGATAGTAAAGGCTAGATCAATTTTATGGAACCACCCACCTTCTATATATGCGAGTTTTATCGCAAAAATTGCACAGATCGACGCCCCTGCCCGCTTACGTGCTAGAATAAGCCTCCTGTTAGCATTTATTGAACTTTATCGAATTTTGTCGAGCCGGAATTATTTAATTACTTATGTCACCACGAATAGAGCGTTACTCATTACCCCAGCACCGCAGCGGTACACGTCAGTTAGGTCAATTAGTCGGCGCCGCTTATGCTATTGAATGTGCAGAGATCATCGATCGTCATACCGGATTAGTGGTGTTAATTACTACGGATATGCAAAGCGCACTGCGATTGCGTGATGAAATTCCGCAATTTTCTACACAACCTATTTCTATCCTTGCCGATTGGGAAACCTTGCCTTACGACAGTTTTTCTCCACATCAGGATATTATTTCCTCTCGCTTATCTTGCCTTTATCAATTACCCACAATGGATTGTGGTGTTATTATTTTACCGATCAATACGTTGATGCAACGTGTTTGTCCTCATGAATTTCTTCACAGTCATGCGCTGCTGATGAAAAAAGGGCAACATCTTTCCCGTGATAAATCACGTGCTCAACTTGAACAGGCAGGCTACCGTAGTGTTGATCAGGTGATTGAACACGGTGAATTTGCTACCCGTGGAGCCTTGTTAGATCTCTACCCAATGGGCAGTGAAGAACCTTATCGTATTGATTTTTTCGATGACGAGATCGATAGTTTGCGCCTATTTGATACTGATTCACAACGCACATTATCGGAAGTCAAACAAATTAACCTGTTACCCGCCCATGAGTTTCCTACCGATAAAGCGGCTATCGAATTGTTTCGTTGCCAATGGCGAGAAAAATTTGAAGTACGGCGTGATGTAGAGCATGTTTATCAACAAGTTAGTAAAGGTATTTGGCCTGTCGGGATCGAATATTGGCAGCCACTGTTTTTCAGTCAACCTCTACCGACATTATTTAGCTATTTGCCAGAGAATGCCTTGTTGATTAATGTCGGCGATTTGGTCGCCCCTGCCACCGCTTTCTGGCAAGATATCAACCAACGCTATCAGAGCCGTCGAGTGGATCCGATGCGCCCCTTACTCGCACCCGATGCATTATGGCTCGATATCAACACACTTTTTTCTCAACTGAAACGGTGGCCACGTATACAGCTAAAGAGTGAAACACTGACAACTAAAAGCACTAATACCAATTTGTCTTATCAACCTCTGCCAATATTGACAATACAGGCTCAGCAAAAAGCCCCTATGGATAATTTGCGTTGTTTTAGCGAACAATTTAGCGGCAGCCTAGTATTTTCAGTAGAAAGTGAAGGCCGTAAAGAAAGCTTACAAACGCTATTGGCACGAATAAAACTCCACCCAGTCGTAATTAGTCAGCTCTCACAAGCAACAAAACCCGGGCATTATCTGATGATTGGCGCCGCTGAATGCGGTTTCCTTGATACTGAACAACAACGTGCGTTGATCTGTGAAAGTGATTTACTCGGTAAAAGGGTTAACCGTAGACACCAAGACAATCGACGCACTATTAATACCGACACGCTGATCCGTAACCTGGCAGAATTAAACCCAGGTCAACCTGTAGTGCATTTGGAACACGGTGTAGGACGTTATCTCGGGCTGACAACATTGGAAACGGGCGGCATTCAAGCGGAATACCTGATACTGATCTATGCGGGTGAAGATAAACTTTATGTCCCTGTTTCCTCCCTGTCTCTTATCAGTCGCTATTGTGGTGGCACAGACGAAAATGCACCGTTACATAGGCTTGGTGGCGATGTTTGGAACCGGGCACGAAAAAAAGCAGCGGAAAAAATACGTGATGTTGCCGTTGAATTGCTGGACATTTACGCCCAGCGTGCCGCTAAACCTGGCTTTAAATTTCAACAGAATGATGAACAGTACTCTCTATTTTGCCAAGGTTTTCCATTCGAACCCACAGCCGATCAAGAACAGACTATTCATGCTGTATTGAACGATATGTGCCAACCCTTAGTCATGGATCGGTTGGTATGTGGTGATGTCGGTTTCGGAAAAACAGAAGTCGCCATGCGTGCTGCATTTTTAGCCTTTATCAATAACAAACAGGTCGCAGTATTAGTACCGACAACCCTGCTCGCACAACAGCATTTTGATAATTTTCGTGATCGTTTCGCTACTTGGCCAGTACGGATAGAAATGTTGTCCCGCTTTCGTAGTCCCAAGGAACAGCAAGCCATTTTGCAACAAGCCAGCGAAGGTAAAATCGACATTATCATCGGCACACATAAATTATTGCAAGCGGATCTACGCTGGAAAGATCTGGGGTTATTGATTATCGATGAAGAACATCGTTTCGGTGTGCGCCATAAAGAACGGATCAAAGCCATGCGCACTGATGTCGATATTCTTACGCTGACTGCCACGCCTATCCCACGTACGCTAAATATGGCAATGAGTGGAATGCGTGATTTATCGATCATTGCTACGCCACCGGCGCGGCGTCTGGCGGTAAAAACTTTCGTACGAGAATATGACGCTTTAGTGCTACGTGAAGCGATTCTGCGTGAAATATTACGAGGTGGGCAAGTTTTTTATCTGTATAACGAAGTCGAAAACATCGAAAAAGCGGCAGAAAAACTGGCAAAATTGGTTCCCGAAGCCGTGATTGCTATCGGTCATGGGCAAATGCGTGAACGGGATCTTGAGCGAGTCATGAATGATTTTCATCATCACCGCTTTAACGTTTTAGTCTGTACCACCATTATTGAAACCGGAATCGACGTTCCCTGCGCTAATACCATCATCATTGAACGTGCCGATCGCTTCGGTTTGGCACAACTTCATCAGCTACGCGGTCGCGTGGGGCGTTCTCACCATCAAGCTTATGCCTATCTGCTAGCTCCTCATGTAAAGCAAATGACTGGCGATGCTCAGAAACGCCTTGAAGCCATCGCTTTGTTGGAAGATTTAGGTGCTGGCTTTGCTTTGGCGACACATGATCTGGAAATTCGCGGGGCAGGTGAATTATTGGGTGAGGATCAAAGTGGTCAGATGACAACCATCGGCTTTTCTCTTTATATGGAAATACTGGAAAACGCGGTTGATGCGTTGAAAGCTGGGCGTGAACCCTCGCTAGAAGATCTGCTTCGTTATCAAACAGAAATTGAAATGCGTATGCCGGTATTACTGCCGGATACGTTTATCCCTGATGTCAATATTCGTTTATCACTTTATAAACGTATTGCAAATGCAGCGAATAACGCAGAGCTGAATGAATTAAAAGTCGAGTTAATCGATCGTTTCGGATCTTTACCTGACGCCACTCTCTATCTATTGCAGACAGCCTCATTACGGCAACAAGCACGAAAATTGGGGATAAAACGGATCGAAAGTAATGAATGTGGCGGATTTATTGAATTTGGTGCTAACCATCACATCGATCCGAGTCATCTAATTGGATTACTACAACATCAACCACAGATCTATCGGTTAGAGGGTCCCACAAAACTTAAATTTATGCAGGATCTGAGCGACAGAACACAACGATTAAAATTTGTTGAGGAGTTATTGTCGACCTTCGAACAGCATCTTATTACCGTATAGATGAATGATCAGACAAATAAAATGAGAAAATTTCAAAATTTTTATACGTGGAGCATGCAATAATGTAGAAGAATCCCCCAGACAACAAAAAATTATTGAAATAATCTTATTGTGTATTCATAGCACTATGAATTTTCATCTCTTTTTTGCTACATAAAAAACAAGTAACTTTTTTGAGACTTATCTTTAAGATTAATTAAACTTAAATTTAACACTTTAGCCGTATCATAACGATTTTCTCCAACCTGTATTGCCTCAATTTTATTCACAGGTGACGGAGTAAAATAATCGGCAAAAACGACACCACGGAGATTATCTGCCACATCAGCGTGTTCTTCAGACGTAATAATGACACGAAGATGATTACTTTCCCTTTTTAACTGAATCTCAGTTTCATTGATCTCCTCCGCTAACACCAGTGTGTCATTGCCGCCGCCATCATGAATAATCATATTCCTCTCCTCAGGAGTATAATCGTAGGTATCATCTGTTATACTGCCTGAATAATAAGCGTTTTTTTCAAAGCCAAGCGACATATAATTTTCTATGTCAGCATCGTCAGCCTGAGTGAAAACAGATCCAGCGGCTTTTTTCTGGAGGGTTTGACCGTTCCAATACAAGCATTCCGCGTCATTTCTAATCGTATCGATGATAATCACTGGCTCTTGAGGATTCAGTTTACGCAACCACGCGATTAAGGGGGGGGGACGCCCCGCTATTCCCCTCCCGAAACTGCTGTAGTAGAGAGCGCTGATCGGACGCCTCGGTCCGATAGTGATCACTGTCACCCAGGCGCACGATGAGCTGCCGATAACGCTCTCCTTCCCGTAGGTAAGGGGAGTAACGGTAGCTCAGCTGCACCAACGGTTCTTTAGCGCTATTACGCATCAAAGTGACCTCGCTCTTCACATAGAGGCCATCATGCCCGTAACCGATTTGATTCGAGTCGGTGAGGAGGGTGAAGTTATCCCCTTCACTGCTATACAACGTAGGTAATGACTGAGTCTGAGCCCCTATAATAGGGCGACTCATCGCTAACCAACGTTGGCGGGAAGTATCAAAGGATCCTGTTGCCTGTTCACCATTATGGCTGTTGATATAAAGTGGCACAGTGGGTTTCAGCTGAAAAGGAGTTTTGCCGGTGGCTTGGTGTCTCAATGTCCCTACTATTTTTATGAGATTATCTTCTCGTAGTGCCATGCGATCATCTATGTTCAGGCCGGCGAGTGTCCATCGTGGGGTCATTTCTCCGGGCACCCGAGGTAATGCACTCAGCTTAAATGTGACATGTGATAATCCCTGTGCATGTAAGAAAACCGTAGTATCTGGCCGCGCACCCACGATGTCTGTGCCCGCTTGAGCAAAAACAGTGAAGGGGATCGTAGGAAAGGCTGATAAGTCGACGGTGTTTGTATTATTTCCAACAGAGAGAGTCAAAGAAGAGAGTGAACCTAATACCTCTGACGGAATGTCTCTGCTGATGCTACTCACATCAAACGACGTCACCGTACCCGTTTGAGAAGTGTTGCCTGCAATAATAGTCAGCATGTTATTTTGGCCGTCACGGGATAGAATAAATCGATGACCGCTTGTTTTTGAATCCCACTGGGCTTTTTTAAACAAGACTACATCTTTATTGGGGTCCCACTCTCTCCTGTTAGCAGAGGTGATGTATTCATCATTAAAGATAAAATCTGCAGCTAAACCGTTGAATTTTATTTTTAGTCTGGTATCACTGGACCAAAAGTCAGGTACGGTAAGCTCTTGCAGAGCCGACACCCACAAAAGGTGTTGGCTAGGATCATTGATGAATGCCATCAACTCACTCTCTGGCAAGCGTATTCGATCACCTTCTTTTCTTGAATGTGAAGGTGATGCACCTATAGCCTCTCGTTCCATGTACTGGTTATGCAAGTAGATTTCAATGTGCTGATAGCGATGACCTTCTGGCCCATCATAATCATAGCGGGCGCGTAATTTTTTAATAACGCCATGAGGCTCTGTGCTAATACTTTCAACATAAAGCTGTGCTTTTCCGGGATCGTAAGCGACTTGAGCAGTAGTACAAGCCGGGAATGTAACTACCCCTCCATCACTGGTATGAAGCATAGGAACGAGAACCCCCTCAGCATTTGTATGTGTGCTAACGGCTTGCCAACGCTGAGTCGCTAAATTTAGCACCCCTGTGGCCAATTCACCCTCTGCAACTTGAGCACTGATGGGAATTTGTGGGTCGACAATAAAACGTTTTTTATTACTAAAAGTGCTTTGCATGATACGCTGGATCTCGGCCAGGCTCGTGCTCGATAATGCCGTTAGGCTCTCCGCCGCCACGGTAACAGCAAATTTCTGGGTGACAGTCGACGCCTGTCGTGGAGAGGAGTGTTTGACCTCATCAGGTAAAGCTGCCGAGGCCACTGGCGCCTTTTCTTTTACTGACACCGACCTCAGCTTGAATACTACCCCCGACAACATGACGGAACGAAGATAAACGTCAGACAATCCGTTATCCGATTGCCCATGAAGGGTAAACTTATCGCTGTTGAAATACTGCTGTACCACCGTCTGAATGTTAGCGAGATTTTCGTCGGATAATGCATTGAGATCATCGCTATCCAAGGTCACTTTCAACAAAAATTTTGTGGGTTTTTCGGCGGTGGGGGCCGTTAATGTTCCCCTTTCCGAGAGATGAAACGTCACTCCAGGCAGTTCTACAGGGCGCATAGTCAGCATGATCGCGCCAGGAGAGCCATTCTTTATCTCTATTCTTCTATTGCCTAATTGAAGGTACCCGTGTTCAACGCTCTTATTCCAGGCCAATTGATCAGTATGTGCTTGTTGCAATGCAATAATGGCCGTTTTATTTTTCTCTTGTGTGGCCGTCACCCAGGGTGTAGCTAAAGCCACAATATCGCTCACAGCAAATTCATAATCACCTAATACGGATGTTTGCAATTCCGCTTCGGTAATCGTGTTGACCCGCTGGACACGACTGTGAAGCAACTCATAATCGACATAATTCCATTGTTCTCTCATGTCGCCTGCCAGCACTTCATAGGCTTCTCTAGCCCCTATTTTAAGCCTTCCCCATAATTCCTTCCAAAAAGAGGGATGGCTACTATTTATTTGCTCTCTAATTCTTTCTAAATCGCTCCACAGTGCGAGTTCATCCGTGCGTGCTTTTGTAAGAGCGTGTGTTTTTCCATATAACACTACCGCTTTTCCATGATCAGCATAATCACGTATCAGTGTTTCTCTGACAGTCTCCATGGACTTTTCATCCAGCCCCATTTTCCTTAATTCTGACAGTAACGCTTTGAATGGAATGCGCTGGCCGACACGTTGCTGTAATACAAGCCAAGCTTTTTGGTAGTCCAGTAAGTCCGCTAACCTATCAGGGGTGATATCCAATACCCAGGATTCATTTTCTCGTTTTACACGTTCGGTACTCGATTCAAGTGTAATGTGCCGTGAGTCATCAGGGAGATCGATAGAAGTGGTTCCCCCTCCCCCTTGAAAGGTATAGGTTAACAGCTTTGCATGTGCCCTATCGGTCATCGGGGTGGGTAGATGACCGTACACAGGTGTATCCGGATAAAACTTCATGGTATAAGGCGTTGGAATGTCGGTATTGGTAAGCCCGTCATGATTCTGGCCAGGAATTTTTTTCACTTCTGACGTATCTTGGAAAACAATCCGACGTGTACCGCTGTCTAATGTTATGACGTATGCCGTGTCACGGGGGTAGAATTTAACGCTATTGGGGCCATGATACCCATCCCAATGATGCTCAATATTGAAGAATTTATCGCCATAATGTGCATAAAATGTATTAAATGTATCGACGCCATCTAACTCCCCAGAAATCTGAACATCATGTGAAAAATCATAATATCCGTCTAGAGCAGCAGGTAATACCAAAGTGCTAGATGAAGGCAAAGCAACCGATTGTAGGTAGCACTTCGTCATATCAAAACCGAAAGCCGTATAGGCACTCAGCGAGGAGCCATAATCCGATGTATGTTCTCGCAAACCGCTCTCAGCATAGAAATGGGGTATCCCTATATCAGACACTTGAACCGAGAGGTTATTCCCTTTTATCAATATCCTTTTAAGTGGCACATACGGCTCAAGGGCAACAACATGAGGGTTGTTGTGGTCAATTTTCGCGATGCCCGTGGGGGTGAGGGCTGTTTTCGACATGGCATGGCGAAAAGGGGCGAGGAGCTGATCCAACTCCACTTGGTGGTGCTCATGATTATGCTCCATCGCCTCAAGCAAAGCATTTGCGCCTATCATCAACCCCGCAAAAGGAACAGCCAAAGGCCCAGCGAACGCCATAGCGCTAGCAACAGCCGGAGAAAATGTCGCCACCACCCCTAATACCGCAAAACTGCTATCAACGGCCAGTTGTGTGCTCGCGAGAGCAACCCGGGCGATGGCAATGTCTTTTTTTGCGCCGGGAGGCATACTCTCTAACATATCAATAGCATTGACAAGATTAATAATATCAACCGCCACACTCACTATGCTCCCTGTATGGACCACCCCCGTGCCACCCAGGAGCTTGGATAACATGCCTTCCGCTTGGGTCCCTACTCCGCTCAATATTTTTACTGTTTTGACAATATTACCGATATCCTGTGCGACACCATGCAATATCTGAATAAAATTGGCATTGCCGACAAACTGTTTCCACGGCGAGAGATAGCTTTGATGCTGCTGTGAAAATAGGTGCATAGCCAGAAAGGCGAAATTCATGGTAGATATGCCTTCTGTCTCTGCGATCCCGGGTTCCACCTCAGCCATTTTATTGCGCATGTGGGTAAAAACATCGCTCTCGCTGAGACGGGTTTTCTCCGTCAGCCTTTTTTCTTGCTTAAGTTCTCCTTCTGGTTCTTCCTCGACGGGAACAAAAATGAGCGAGGTCTTACCTTCCTCGGTAGCACCTAATCGTTTAAAGCGATATGCCTTGCCTTCCTGGCGAGTTAACATCTTTTCCTGTCGATCAATTTCATTAGACACTGCTTGCTCTAATCGTTGAACTTCCATGACCGTTCGCGCGCGATCTGTCTGTTTGATTAACACCTCGTCATAGGGTGTGATGGTAGGAGAGGACAATAGACTCTCGGATGCGCTCACCTGCTCCGCCACCTGAGATAACGGTGAATTTTCTAACTCTGGATGCATGTCTAACCATTGTTGCGCCCGCTGCATTTTTTCGTTCCATGCCACACGATGCGCTTCAATCCGCTGAGAAACTTTACGTTCGGAAGATCCTGGCTGTCCCAAGCTGGTCACAGCCTGCTCTCCCGTCATCCAATAGATTAACTGCCATACCTTCTCTTTTGCCGGATGAAGAAGAATATGTTTCCTTTGAACGCTATCCCATTCTAGTGTCGCCTTGAATCGACTATCATGGTGATAGTAATAGCCTTCAAATTTAGATAATGGTGTTATTTTCCGGCCTGGAGAAATAGTTTGTTCTTCCGTTGATAACGGACTGACGCCGATTTTTGTTGAATAGGCAGAAATGGTCTTATGTGTTATCCCTTGTTTAATAAGCTCGTCGGCAAATTGCCAAAGAAGACCAGAGCGCTTGTCAGGGGTCACTGCTTCACAGGCCACCAAACTGATATGGTCAATCTCTGGGAGATGTGGATATTGTTGTCTCAATTTACGCATGAAAACGGCGAAATTCTTCGCCAATTCTGCGGGTGTTTGTCCGGCAAGATATTGCTGATACTCGCCATGATTACCGTGCATTGGAAACTGCACACGTAGCTGTTTTTTTGCTTCTCTTGGCGGTATTGTTAGCTCATTCTCACCATAAACGTTACGGGATCCACCCTGCTTATCGAGTTGAAATACTACCGTTCCGCGCGCATGCTTGCTTGCTAATGCTGTTGCCGCCTGTCTCGACGCCAAGTCATTTTCAAGCTGCATAATCAATTGTAACGAATAGTCACTCTCTCCCCCATCGGGCATGGGCGTAATATTCAGTGGGTTCCAGGTGTCAACTTCGGTCATCGTCAATGTGTGACCTTCGAACTTGACAATTTTATCACGGTTAGATTTCAGCGCTTTCTGTATTTCTTCGATATCACCCGCAGGGATCACGACAGTGACGACTTTTGTCTGTATTTCTGGGGCTGAACCTCTCACTTCCACGTCAACGGTGACGGACGGAATAATTTTATTATTATCATTATCTTCTACAGGTTCAGAATATGAGGTGATGGTAGCGGTAACATTTTTAGCCATATAGATAGGGAGTCTTCGCTGTATCGCATCTTTTATGACATGAATTTTATCATTATATTCAAGCTGCTTACTGCTGCCGCTTTCGTATTGAGCCGGTAGATCATCAGGAGGTGACTGCCCTTCTCCCTCAACACCTCTAAAATTTTGAAAATGAATAGAGAGTGTTCTTTGATCAATGCCTGTAAAGTGGTGATCCATAAACTGCCGAAAATCATCGTAATGAGCAAATACCTGGTAGCCGCTATCGGGATCGAAGTACGACCAGATTTTCTTACCCCCTTCTTCGTCGACTGTAATCGCTGACGCACCATAATTTTTCGTATCTGAGGTGATTGCATCGATAAAAATGTAACTATTTTCAGTAAGCGTTCTTAATTGATCCATAAAATTTTTATAATTAGCACGCTTAATAACGTTCAACACATCATCAGCAGGATCCTGTGTAAAATGACTATTCGCTATCCGAAGACCACTACTATCAAATTTTTCTCTCCACATCTCTGTATTTTCAGATTGTAATAATCCTAGATGTGTGATGATGATTCCCCGATGATGGCGACGATATTGGTCTTTGGGAGTGAGATAGCGATCAATATCAAGATACTCAGTCAAATCCTTATAAACGAGATAGTCGTCAACCAAAATTTCTAGCCAAGTTCTAAATTCTTTGACGCCATTCGGCCCACGAATAAGCGTCTCCAGCATAACTTGTCTAGAAAAAGCCTTGGACAAACTGCCTTTGAGATTATCAGGTATCAAGTCTCCGAGTACCTCGATAAAATCTTTGTGCTGATCAAAAGCAAATGAGATTTCTTTTATTTCTTCTTCACTTCCTAGATGAGGAATGGCTTGCGATGGTTGAATTTTTTTAGACGTATCTTCTGGATTGCTAAGGAGCTCAGTAATAAGAGAGAGAATTATTTTTTTTCTTTCTAATTCAATAGAATTAGAACAGGTTATTACTCCTCCTTCTGGTCCATGACTGCTGGTGAAAGTCCTATGCTGCTGTAATCTAGTCGCTAATGTTTGCCTTTTGTTGTTAATTATCAAGTCTCTTGCTTTTGGATTCTGTGCGAGATATTCATTTAGCTCCCTTTGCGACTGAAAATGTTTCATCATGGTCGCGGGAAGATAACGGTATGAATCCTTAGGCTCTAAATAAGGGCTGCTTGGATCAGCAACAGAAACCAATTGACCTGCAAGATTTTTTTCATGTAATTCCTGAAAGATTGTCTGTTCTTCAAACATTTTTTTGGCTAATGCAAGACTGAAAATAGCACACTCACCATGGCTACTTTGTAGAAAAGTCAACATCATCTTAAATGAAGCATTGGGCAGTTTTGTAGACAATATCTTTAATAATTGCATTGTTAATATGCCTGCTCCCATTTTTGATGACGAATCAACGCCAATAATGGATATTTTATTTTCAGTTGTTACCCTACAATCAAAAGCAGCAAAATGCCCACCATTATCACTGGGTACAATAAATCGTGCGGTTTTTTCCTGATTCTGGTGATTTGACCCCACTAATGTTTTTATTTTTTTGACAAAATCGTCTGGGTTATCACATAAAAACAGATCTAATCCCGGTTTTTTTTCATTAGCCAGTGCGACAATTGGCGTTAAAAATTTTTTGTCCCAAGTTAAAGCATCAAAAGCGCCCATTTGAATATGGTTATCAATCGATTTTTTTATTTTTAAAAAATAGTTTACTAATTTGTCTAGAAAATCATCGATAGTGACATTAATGAGTTCATGTGAGCTGTGTCTCTTGGAATGAGCTTCTGATCTCTGTACTGCTTGTGATGTGGGCAATTTTACGGAAGTACTGGCGGTGGGCACAACGATGGAAGAAAGAGTGATGCCAGCATCTACACGGGAATAGTCAGGATGTTGGTAATCACGAATATTTTGTGTGGCACCGGATCGGGTCATTTCACTGATGTCCAAAACCGCGATTCCCTTTAAAGCGGCATCGTCGAATAGGGCATCGTAGATGTATGATTTTTCACCATTTAACGTCCGACTATTGAGATCGGAAAGCTGTTGAGGAAAATGTTTATACAGTGCATCAATCTTGACGGCTTTGGTACCCAAAGAGTTAACCAACCATATGCGATCAGACGTAATCCCTGTGCCGCTAAGAGCAGAAATGTGTACCTCAGCGGGAATAACACCACCCGCCTCCACTGATTTGTGTGGATTAAGCACAAGATTGTCTGCGATGGGTACAGCCTCCAAACCTCGTGTATCGATCGAATAGACAAACCCATCTGTTTGATGCTCACGCAAGCGTTCAGAAGGCTGTGAGTCAATGGAATCTGAATCGGATGGATCAGGGCTTTCTGCATCCTGGTAACCGTAGTTGAATTGTCCCGCTTCCCCCACATGAGTGTGACCATAATCGACACCATCTCGATAGTCGGTGCTGGTACAAAGTGTCGTTTCCGTGGTGTGTTGATCGGAATGTCCTCCATTGAAAGCCAACATTTTTCCATCCATAGTCAATTCATCTGGTGTCCGATGATCGCCACGAAATACCCCGCTCATATCGGTTCTAAAGAGAGCACCTTTGTCGTTAGTTTGATAGCCACTTATTTGGGCATAGTCGGCAAGAAATTGGGGGCTAAAATAGAAAACAGCAGAGTGCTGAGGGTTAATTTTGTTACCCCTTTGAAGCTGAGCAATCATCGAATCGGTGATACTACGAATGTGATCAAATCGATGGAGGTTGTTAACGTCCATTGACGCGGTTTTATGCGTTTCAGCCCATAAAGGAATGCTCCCCTCACCGGCCAGTTCAAAAACCAATCGCTGCCGCATTTCACCTGACATATTAAAGCTCTTCCATATATCTCCAATTTCTTTTTCAGTCTTTAATGGAAATAATATTTTCAGCTTTTGTAATGCAAGCTTCTCACCGTTTTCAAAGGAGCTGAATGTTTCCTGTACCTTCTTTGTCCAATGGTCGTTTTTCTGAGGTGTGCTTACTGGATTTGTGTGAACTCTATGAGCTGTTGGCATGAAATTATCTCTAATTTAAATAAAAATTCCGTTTAACTCGATTTTTATATCGATTGAAATTGAATATTAACGCGGAGACGTCATAATATATTTATATTCTCTGGTTAGATTTTTTATTTTATAAATAGAACTTAAACCTATTCTCCATTATTTATTAAAAATAATTTTATAAATATAAAATATTCAAAATTATTATATTTATAAGTAAAAAATAATATATTGGGTGTAAAGGATGACATATCAGTGGAGATAGAAAATACCACTTTTATATGTTCCTATTAAATATCAATGATGATACGTAAATAATAACATGAGAGCACGAGTAGCATTCACGCTAATTAAATGTAAAAGACTTAATAATCATTAAACTTCTTGCAAAACCGTAATTCATACCACAGAGTAGATTACACAAGAAGTCTATTTTTTAACTGTTCTTATTATAGTGTTATCGAGGGGCGACTTGCGCATACAGCGGATCATTTGAAAAAATACTTATACTGACAACAACAATACCTAATGCAACTACGATACCGAGGGCAACGCCCACTAACATTGATCTAATCACGGAAAACCATACAATGCCTTATTGTTAATCCTCAATAACACCATGAAAAAAATACAGGTTAGTGTAGTTTTAAGCGTGGACGAATAACCCGGTTAATACCACCAACCAACATCATTAAGCTTGTCTTAATATAACCATGTAACGCTACCTGATGCATACGATACAATGAGATATAGACAAAGCGTGCCAATCTGCCTTCCACTATCATCGAACCTCGCATCAGGTTGCCCATTAAACTACCAATAGTACTAAATTTAGATAATGAAACCAGGGAACCATGATCTTTATAAACATAGGGCTTTAAAGACTGATCGTTGAGCAACGCTAAAATATTACTATAACAACGGCTAGCCATTTGGTGTGCTGACTGAGCACGTGGAGGGACAAAACCCCCTTTGGTTAATGGACAAGATGCGCAATCGCCAATAGCAAAAATATGAGTATCAAGCGTCGTCTGCAACGTAGGTTCAACCACTAACTGGTTAATACGATTCGTTTCCAATCCAGCAATATTTTTCATAAAATCAGGCGCTTTAATACCTGCCGCCCAAACCATAAGATCCGCCTTAATCAATTCATTATCTTTCGTATATAACCCTTCGGGATCAGCACGTGTTACCATCGTTTTGGTTAACACCCTCACTCCTAATTTAACCAACTCCTGCTCTGCCGCCGCTGAGATACGTGCTGGTAAAGCAGGAAGGATACGTTCACCCGCCTCCAGTAAGGTGACATTAAGCGCTTGATTATCTAAGCCTTCAAAACCATAACTGTGGAGTTGTTTTACCGCATTATGCAATTCTGCTGACAACTCAACCCCGGTCGCACCACCACCGACAATAGCGATATTAACCCTTTCTTTTTCTCCTGGCAGCGCTGAATATTTCAAGAATAAATTCAGCATTTGATTATGGAAACGATGTGCTTGCTGTGAGCTATCGAGAAAAATACAATTTTCCTGCACGCCCGGCGTAGAAAAATCATTGGATGTACTGCCTAAAGCCATCACTAAAATGTCATACGACAATTTTCGTTTACCTACGAGAACCTCACCTTGATCATCACGAATATCTGCCAGCGTAATACTACGCTCTTCACGATTAATATCGGTCAATGATCCAAACTGGAAATTAAAATAGTGGTTACGGGCATGAGCCAGGTAACTCAGGGCATCAACCCCACCATCCAAAGAGCCGGTCGCCACTTCGTGTAGTAAAGGTTTCCACAAATGGCTTTGATTGCGGTCGACCAGGACAATTTGCGCTTTTTTACTACGCCCCAGTTTACTGCCAAGACGAGTCGCAAGTTCTAGGCCTCCCGCACCACCACCAATAATGACGATTTTTTTCTTAGGCATGATCAAAAACTCCCCCCGTCAATGGAACCATCATCTGGCCAAATAATCTCACCGGTTTGTACCAACATCAATTGCATATCGATGGTCGGTGCTTTGCTATCACCCCTCACATCACTATAAAGTACATATTGTGCGTTAACATGACGGGCCAAACCCACTGCCTTACTGCGTGATCCTAAACTATCTTCCTCCGACAATCCCAATGTTCGTTTGGCCTCTGCCAGTCGATCGCTCGAAACAAGTACAAACTTTTTGTTCGAGGCCAATACTCGATGTAATGCTTCCGTCGCCTTACTAGTTTGTAACCTACCATTGGTGTTATTTTTTACACTATCCAACAACAATACGCTGCCTGCGGTCACATTATTTGCATTTAGCATCTTTGCCACCAGCGGTTCTACACTAGCAGCCCAATTTATCGACTGAATTTTGGGCACTTGCGGCACAGTCTCCACGACTGATGGTGTAGTTTCAAATGGTGTAGTTTCAAGAGGGAGAGGTGACGGTTTTGAGGGTTTTATCGTCACTGGCGGCTGTGGTACATCCGGTGGTTGCGATGGACAACCGGTCAACATCAAAGTAGCCAGAGCCACAAAGAAATACCTTTTCATTTATTTCACCCTAACCAAAACTAGTTCAGAATATGCTGTACTCACTGATATTGTGTAAAAATCAGCCTTAAATGCCATTTATTTCCTATAAAAACAGATAAACACGCACAAAACAAGTCTCCTGATGCTGATTATCTGATCGAATTACTACCTTAGATTTTGCTGCAATAGTGATCGTTTGTGGCTTTGCGAACGGTAATAAATCCAACCCTTCAGCATCATACCAATAAAAACGATACCTTATTTGCACCGCCTTGGCTTGAGTATTATTCAAAACCACAGTGGCAGTTCTAGACACAGAACGATTAGAGACAACACCCTTATTAAGAGTAATCTGGCGAATCACTATCGGTGACGTCACCAAAATACCCGTAGTCAGTACCGAAGGATCCATAACCAGCATTTGCTGCTGATTAACAGCAATACCTTTTAGATCAGCACAACCGAGTAACACAACAGGCACTAATATCATTAAAGTTCTTGCAAAACCTGCTGTGTAGCGCAAATTCCCCGTCAGATGGCGCATAAAGACACCTCGATAGAAATCATCAGAGCCGTCGCGAAATTATCTCCCACAGCGATCTATTGTGACAGTGTAACTTGACGTTTGGCATCCTCATCGATTTTAATGGCGGCCCCCAGATGACAGCCACCAACCAGATGCGCATGAATATGGTAGATTTCTTGGCAAGCATGGCGATTACAATTCATAATTAGCCGATAACCGTCTTCCGCAATACCTTCGTCTTTAGCAATTTTAGCAGCGACAGTGATCATCCGCCCTAACACTGCCTCATGTTCGTGGGTAACATCATTAAGAGTCGGAATAAGAATATTAGGAACAATCAAAATGTGGGTGGGTGCCCGAGGCTTAATGTCACGAAATGCCGTCACCAGCTCATCATGGTAAATCACACCAGCAAGTCCGGTGCCTCGTTCAGCATCTTGCTTGGCATCTCGTATAATTTTACTGAAAACCGTTTCTTCATTCATAAAACATTTCCTTTTTGTCAAGAAAGTAAAGGGTACATGTAGTATGAACGACAGACTCTATTGTATTCAACTTGAATTTATGGATATTCATTTAAAGAGGCCACAGCCTCTTTAAAATGCAATCAACTACCACGAATATATTCATCCATATCCGTTTTCAAATTATCAGACTTAGTACCAAAAATAGCTTGCACACCAGAGCCTGAAACCACGACGCCGGCAGCACCCAGTTTTTTCAGGCCAGATTGATCAACTTTGGTAATATCCACTACCCTCACCCGCAAGCGAGTAATACAGGCATCCAAATTAAGGATATTATTTTTTCCCCCGAAGGTAGCAACCAGTGCGGCTGACATTTCACTACTACTCCGTGTCGTTTCTTCATCCGATTCATCTTCACGACCCGGTGTTTTCAGATCCAATTTAGCAATCAACACGCGGAAGACAAGGTAATATACAAAACCGTAGCAGATACCCACCACAGGAAATAACCAAATTCGGCTACTGTTACCACTGAGCACAATAAAATCAATTAATCCATGAGAGAAACTCGTCCCATCACGCATACCTAGCAAAATACAGATAGGGAAAGCCAACCCTGCCAGGATCGCATGAATCGCATATAGAATGGGCGCCACAAACATAAAAGTGAACTCGATCGGCTCAGTAATGCCAGTCAAAAACGCAGTCAATGCGGCAGAAATCATGATACCGCCCACCCTTGCGCGGTTCTCCGGCTTGGCGGAGTGCCAAATCGCAATTGCTGCGGCGGGCAGACCGTACATTTTAAACAGAAAGCCCCCTGATAATTTACCCGCTGTCGGATCACCCGCGATATAACGTGGGATATCACCGTGGAATACCTGCCCTGCCGCATTGGTATATTCACCAATTTGCATTTGGAAAGGAACATTCCAGATATGATGAAGACCAAAAGGAAGCAGTGCACGTTCAACAACACCGTAGATAGCAAATGCAGCTACCGAGTTTTGGTAAGCCGCCCACTGTGAAAAAGCTTGCACCGCTCCCCCTATCGGGGGCCAGACGAAGGATAAAATCCCCCCCAACAAGATAGCGACAAAACCAGAGATAATAGGAACAAAACGCTTTCCTGCGAAGAAACCTAGGCACTCAGGTAACTTGATACGATAGAAACGATTAAACATATAGGCCGCAATCGCACCAGCCATGATCCCGCCCAATACTCCAGTATCAGCCAAATGCCTGCCGGAGATTTCTTCTACTGGCATATGTAAAACCAGGGGAGCGACCACCGAAACAGTCTTCACCATAATGCCATAGGCCACAACAGCGGCTAATGCGGATACACCGTCGTTATTGGTAAAACCTAACGCAACACCGATAGCAAAAATTAACGGCATATTGGCGAATACTGAACCGCCGGCCTCTGCCATTACGTGAGAAACTACAGCAGGTAGCCAGCTAAAATTAGCCGACCCCACGCCCAACAAGATACCTGCGACAGGTAATACGGATACCGGTAGCATCAGCGATTTACCCACTTTTTGTAGGTTTGCAAATGCGTTCTTGAACATAGTTAAATGCACTCCTGGTTGACAATAAAATAATTTTTTATTGTTTCTTCATTAATTCCTCGTTACGGAAACGGGCTAACTAAAGCATCTTCGGTGCCTTTCAATTATTACGGAGAGTAAAATAAATCGCCTTTTTAATGTTTGATGATAGTCACGTTTCTCTAAATAAAGAGTAAAAAATAGTAGAAAATACGGATTATCCTACCCAAACAGGCATGAAAAGTTACTGGTTTCAGTAATTAATTACAGGATAAAAAAAAGTTTACGTGATTGATTAATTTTAAATAACATCCCGTTTTAATCCTTCCAAATGAAATAACTTAATGAAATTATCTGTTGTTACTTCGGCCAATTTTCCCACAGTGACACCTTTAAGCTCGGCAATATATTCGGCCACTTCACGGACATAAGCCGGCTGATTTTCTTTTCCCCTATAAGGCACTGGTGCTAAATAGGGTGAATCCGTTTCAATCAGCAAGCGATCCAGCGGAATATAGCTCACAATATCTCGTAATGATTGGGCATTACGAAAAGTCACAATGCCTGAAAATGATAGATAAAAACCCAAATCCAACAATTTTTCCGCCATAGCCTGGTCTTCTGTAAAACAGTGTAATACACCACCACAATCCTGAGCCCGCTCATTCTGTAAAATAGCCAGTGTGTCTTCACGCGCATCGCGAGTATGTACAATAACCGGCTTTTTTAACTGACGCGCGACGGCAATGTGCCAACAAAACGACTCCCGTTGTTGCCGAACATTATCTTTTTGGTAATGGTAATCTAACCCTGTTTCTCCCAATGCCAGCACGTTGCTGGCAGCAGCAAGTGTTAGTAATTGTTGATATTCATAATTTTCTTTAAGGTTAAGTGGATGCACCCCACAAGAAAATGCAACATTTTCACGCTCACCAATAAAAGCCGTCATGGTTTTAAAACCAGATAACGTTGTAGCGACGTCTAAAATAAAACCAACATCACGCGCCGCCGCTTTAGCCAGTACATCATCAACACTGTTATGCAAGTTCTGATAATCTAAACAATCAAGATGGCAATGAGAATCAATTAATAACATAATAGGTAAACTCGTTTTGTAGTGAATTAAGAAAAAAGAAGAAAAAACCACAATAGACTCTTTGCAAAAGAGTAAATAAAGTTACACAAGTTTTAAGAGCCTGTTCCAAATCTTTTTCGCTGCGCTCAAGGGAGGAAAAAATGAGCGCAAAGCAGTTTACTCTTTGTATACAACAAAAGGAGTAAATGAGCATTTTGAGCGCGTTTTTGGCGAATTACTTGACCAAAACACGGCGAGCACAAGAGATTTCGAATAGGTTCTAACAGATCACCGTGAATTCTCCCAGTTAAGCAATTGCTCGGTCAGTAACAATTCTCGATTAACACCAGCAATCGATAACAATCGATGACGACAATGCAACCATTGGTCTGTTAATTTTAATAGTGTTTGAAGGGATCCCCAGCGTGCCAATAACTGCACTAAAGATTGTTGATCCTGATTAACGATAAATCCACTGCCCCCTTGCTGCCATTTCAGTGCATCCATCAGTAATGAGATTAACCAGTGTAAACGTTCATCGATATCATCATGATTCAACTGCGGCAACAATGACAACATATCACCAGATGAAAGCGCGCCGACCAACATGGTACAGCAAGCTGATCGGCGCTGCCAACGCTCTGGTTGAAGCAGTCGTTCAGCTTCCAATGGCGCTCCCGCACTCAGCTTCAGAGCCGTCAAGATAGCAACCGGTTCCGCCGAAATCCTGCGAGTTAACCATGGCAAACTCAAACTTATATTGGGGCTGGCAAGATAGTAATACAAACAACGGCTACGCAACGTTGGCAATATACGATATGGCTGATGGCAGCGTAGCAAGAAATAGGTTTCTTCGGGAGGCTCTTCCAGGGTTTTTAGTAATGCACTGGCAGCGATATCAGTTAAAAACTCGATATGAGGCAGTACCACGATTTTGCTCCCTCCCTGTTGTGCATGGGAATGCAGCTTGTCTATCATTTGTCTGATTGAGTCAATACCTAAACTGTTTTTGCCTTTTTCTACCGCTAACAAATGACAGTCAGGATGATTACTCGCCAGCATTAACCGGCAACTGTGACATTGACCACAACTTTTTTCATTTTTCCGCTGTTGACATATTAACCATCGACTTAATCCATAAATCAGCGCATCCGCGCCATTTCCACCGACATCATGTAACAATAACGCATGATGACCACGCCCAGTCATACACTGACTGATCAATTGACGATAGGGAATAGTGAGCCAAGGATACCAGTTCATTCAGATAATATTGTCCTGTTTTGACAACCACTCATTTAGTATCGTTTTAATACTCTCACTGACCTGTTGGACAGATTGAGAAGCATCGATAGTTTTAATACGATTATCAGCCGCCACCAATTGCAGATAGCGCGCGCGCGTACGCTCAAAAAATGCCAGAGATGATAGGGAATAGTGAGCCAAGGATACCAGTTCATTCAGATAATATTGTCCTGTTTTGACAACCACTCATTTAGTATCGTTTTAATACTCTCACTGACCTGTTGGACAGATTGAGAAGCATCGATAGTTTTAATACGATTATCAGCCGCCACCAATTGCAGATAGCGCGCGCGCGTACGCTCAAAAAATGCCAGAGATCCCTGCTCAATCCGATCCAGCTCACCGCGCAGACCAACCCGCTCTAAACCCTGTTGCGGCAATATATCGAGATATAATGTTAAGTCAGGACGAAAAGATCCCAATACACTGTCACGTAACGATGCCATCAACCGAGGATCAATGCCACGCCCACCACCTTGGTAGGCCTGTGATGAAAGATCATGACGATCACCTAACACCCAGGCTCCGCGATCCAATGCGGGTTTAATCACCTTTTCGACTAACTGTACCCGTGCAGCATATAACATCAAAACTTCTGCCTTATCAGTCGGCGGATCGACATTGGCACTCTGTTTTATCAGTGTGCGCAATTCTTCTGCCAACGGCGTCCCGCCCGGTTCCCGAGTAAACACAATATCACTCACTCCGTGAGCATGCAGTATCTTAACTATGGTATCTTTAGCAGTAGTTTTCCCTGCCCCCTCCAAACCTTCAAGAACGATAAATTTATTGTGCATGGCTCTACTGTGTATCATCGTTTTACTCTGTATTGTTATCTTTTAGCGACTGACGATAAAGACGTACTGCATGATTATGATCAGTCAAACGGGTGCTAAACCGATGCCCCCCCTTGCCATCCGCTACAAAATAAAGATACTCGCTTTTGGCTGGATGAGCCGCCGCTTTGAGTGAAGCGAGGCCTGGCATCGCTATCGGTGTAGGTGGCAACCCATTTATCATATAGGTATTATACGCACTAGCTGTCGCCAAATCTTTACGTGTTATCTTTCCTTTGTAATTTTTACCCATACCATAGATCACAGTAGGATCGGTTTGTAACCGCATACCCAACCGCAAGCGATTAATGAAGACTGATGACACTTTACTACGTTCGTCATTGATGGCTGTTTCTTTTTCAACGATTGACGCCATAATGACTAAGTCATTTGGCGTATTATACGGCAAAGATCCATCACGCCCTTGCCATACCTGCGCCACTATTTTTGCCATTTGCTGATGTGCTCGTCTAAGTAAGGTCAAATCACTGACACCCGCAGTATAAAAGTAAGTATCCGGATACAGCCAACCTTCAGCGGATTGATTCTTCTTTAACCCTAACAATTGGGCAATTTCCGCGTCATTTTTTCCTGGCAGGTGTTGCTTTACATAATCAGCACTCCGTAATTGATTCAACCAGTCTGTTAAGCGAGTGCCTTCAATAAAGCGAATGAAAAATTGAGCTTCCTTGCCACTGGCTAATAATTGCAGCATACCCCGTACCGTCATTCCCGGGGTAAAACGGTAAGTACCGGCTTTAAATTTAGCCAGTTCAGGCTCGGTGTACAGTAACCAGGAAAATAATCGTGGATCGGCTATCAGATGATCCTGTAATAACAGTTTCTCCAATGCCACCCTGCCGCTACCCGCCGGTAAGGTGAAAAAGGTTTCCTGTTTAATCGCCAAACTTGTATCTGCAAAATTTTGTATTTTTTGATAACCCAACAGTATTTGGTAACCCAGCACCAGACAAACAAATGTAAACATGATCAGTACTCTGGGATAGTTTATTTTCATCGTAATTCATTCCACCCAGTAGGCTTTGTGAGAAGTCTAATGTTATGATCACTCAACGGTATCAAAACCGGTTATAAAATCAAGGAGGCGATGGTATGAAACTGGAAGCAGTCATCAAACATTTCAGTCCAAAAAGCCAAATCATTAATGACTCACCACGAAGCACCTCATCGAATACATTAACCAGCTCCGATATTGCCGCAGCATTAGGAATCGCTGAAGCTCAGGCTAGCTTTGGAATATCTGCGTATTTGGGTAAACACGGTGTCAGTAACGAAGACAGAATTCATTCCACCCAGTAGGCTTTGTGAGAAGTCTAATGTTATGATCACTCAACGGTATCAAAACCGGTTATAAAATCAAGGAGGCGATGGTATGAAACTGGAAGCAGCCATCAAACATTTCAGTCCAAAAAGCCAAATCATTAATGACTCACCACGAAGCACCTCATCGAATACATTAACCAGCTCCGATATTGCCGCAGCATTAGGAATCGCTGAAGCTCAGGCTAGCTTTGGAATATCTGCGTATTTGGGTAAACACGGTGTCAGTAACGAAGACAGGATACGCGCAGTAGCACAACTCACTCAGTATGCAAAACAACAAGCTCCCAAACACGTTGGTAAGGCCGCCGGTAAACGCCTCGCTCAATGTATGGCTATCCTGGCAAAATTAGCTTACACCGAATACAGTGGCTCAGCAGCGAGCACTTATACTTGTTCTGACTGTCGAGGTGGTGGATTTTTAATCGATAACGAAGGAATGAAAAGACTTTGTAAGCCCTGTAATGGCAAAGGTAGTGTTTCTAATCGCTGTCGTTGCAATGGGACGGGGAAAGTACTGGACAGAGAAAAAACCAAGACTAACGGTTATCTGGTCATCAAAGTCTGTAAGCGTTGTGCCGGTCGTGGCTATAAACGGGTCCCCGCATCTGTGGCTTATGCAGCTATTTCCGTATTACTGCCAAAACTGACTCAATCAACATGGTCACGTAACTGGAAACCCTTTTATGAATCTTTGGTGACAAAATGCTATGTAGAAGAGAGCAAAGCAAACACAGTATTTAACGAAATAACAGCTTAGTAGGCTCAAACTCGCAATGGCTACCGTTGTTTAAATATAATATTTATTTATCAATAAATTAAAATATTCACCCACTTTGCCTGAATTCATTCTCTCTTCCCTCATAATAGAAGGAAGAGAAATTTCTGAGTGTCGCTCATGACGATGTCGAATAGGCACTAAAATCAACGTTGCAACTCAAATACAACATCAACTTGATCGTCAAAGCGAATACTTTGTTGCTTATAGGTTTCCGTTACATCACTTTGTGCGGCTATATCTGCGCTTCTTTGCATCCTCGCCATCATTGGCATTGGCTGGTAATTCGCTGTACGATAGCGAATGCTATATACCGGCCCCAGGGTGCTTTTAAAGTCCTTTGCCACAGAACCTGCTACCGCAATAGCATTCTCAATCGCTTGCTTACGCACCTTTTCACGGTAGCTTTCTGAATTAGCCACGTCTAATTCTACTGCACGGATCTCATTAAGCCCCAACTTCAACGCGCCATCGAGCAAATCATTAAGTTTGTCTAACTGACGCAGCGTAACCCGAACCTGACGCACCGCCCGATAACCTTTTAGTACGGCGTCACCCGTTTTTTTGTAATCATACTCTTCTTGAGTACGTAAATTGGCTGCACTAATATCTTTTTTCTCAAGCCCCTGCTTCTGCAAAAAATCAAAATATTGTGCTACCCGCTGATCTACCTGCTTTTTGGCCGCAACTGCATCATTAGTTAGCTCGCTAACTTCAATCGTCAAGATGGCAATATCTGGAATAACATCCAAACGGGCGTTACCCGAGGTAACAATGTGCGGCCCCGCAGGCACTTCGGCAGCTTTCGGTGCTGAAGTGCCCAACCCTATCATGGTAGCCAAAGCTAATGCCTTTAATTTCACGATGCCCCCTAAGAACCTGTCCGAGATCTCTTATTAGAAATCTCTTGTGAGATCTATTATTGTAGCGGATTAATTTCTACTTTAGCCTGCGGATACAAATGCACATCCATTTGCGGATACGGAATGCCGATCTGATTAGCATCTAACGCTCGCTTAAAGTTCTCCATCAGATCCCAATACACCTCAAATGAATCCTGGTTATTGCTCCACACACGCACGACAAAATTTAAGGAAGAGGCCGCCATCTCGTGTAAACGAATAGTCACCCCTTTGTCATGCATGATGCGCTTGTCGGCAGCAACAATGTCCCCTAATATTTTTTTAACGACATCAATATCAGTATTATAAGCGACACCAACGATGATTTCAGTACGACGTTCAGGATCACGTGTCGTATTGATAATATTACCGCTAATAATTTTACCGTTAGGTACTACCACAATTTTGGCATCGACAGTACGTAATGTGGTAGAAAAAATCTGTACCTGTAACACAGTACCTGCAACACCACCGAGATCGACATATTCACCGGCGCGAAAAGGACGGAAAGCCACCAATAATACACCAGCAGAAAAGTTAGATAATGATCCCTGTAATGCCAAACCTACAGCTAACCCGGCCGCACCAATCACTGCGATCACCGAAGCGGTTTGTACCCCGAGACGCCCCAGGACCGCAACAAAAGTAAAAGCAAAAATACTGTAACGCACGATGGTAGAGAGAAAATCGGCAACAGTGATATCGACACCACGCAGTTTCATCAACCGATTTACCGTGCGTGAAACCACTTTGGCGACAACCGAACCGATAATGAATATTAGCAGGGCAGCAATCACATTAACTGTGTATTGAATCAGTAAATCTCCATTATTCAGCAACCAACTGCCCGCATTGTTAATGCCGTTAACAACGTTTAATTGTTCCATTTATCTACCATAAGTGGCTATTCTTTCAATTAGCAGCCTTAAAAAACGACTCGACGTGACAAGTTTTTTACCATTACAACACGTTGATGGCATTCAAATCTTTAAATGTCTGTTCCAGGCGAGTGACCATACTTACCTGAGCAGCACGCAGCCAAATACGTGGATCATAGTATTTTTTATTCGGTTTATCTGTTCCTTCTGGATTACCCAGCTGGCCTTGCAAATAACCTTCATTTTGTTGGTAAAATTTTAGGACACCTTCCCAGGTCGCCCATTGGGTATCAGTATCAATATTCATTTTAATCACACCGTAGCTCACTGCTTCTTTAATTTCTTCCGCACTAGATCCAGAACCGCCGTGGAAAACAAAGTTCAGGCTGTTAGGCGGCAGATTGAATTTTTTAGAGACGTGATCTTGAGAATTTCGCAAAATTTTCGGCGTCAGTTTTACGTTACCGGGTTTATATACGCCATGTACATTGCCGAAAGCCGCTGCAATAGTAAAATTTGGGCTAATCTTATTCAATTCTTCGTAGGCGTATGCCACGTCTTCGGGCTGTGTATAGAGCGAAGCGTTATCCAGATGGCTGTTATCGACGCCATCTTCTTCACCACCGGTACAACCCAGTTCAATTTCCAGCGTCATGCCCATTTTCGCCATACGAGTCAGGTATTTTCTACAAGTCTCGATATTTTCTTCTAGGGATTCTTCTGATAAATCGATCATATGAGAAGAAAACAGGGGCTTGCCGGCAGCAGCATAGTGTTCCTCACCCGCATCCAGCAAGCCATCTAACCACGGCAGAAGTTTTTTTGCACAATGATCAGTATGCAGAATAACCGGCACACCATAGTCTTTAGCCATTTGATGGACATGATGAGCACCTGAAATCGCACCCGAAATCGCGGCTTTCTGACCGGTTGCCGGCATTCCCTTACCGGCAATAAATGCCGCCCCGCCATTAGAAAATTGAATGATCACGGGTGCACGTACTTTAGCAGCGGTTTCTAATACTGCGTTGATAGAATCCGTACCCACACAGTTTACTGCTGGTAATGCAAAGCCGTTTTTTTTTGCGATAGAAAATACTTTTTGTACGTCATCACCGCTAATGACCCCTGGACTTACGAAATCAAAAATTTTTAACATGTTACTTTGTCCTATTTTTGTCAATCAATCGATAAAAATAACGCGCTTACATTCACTCATTACCTTGCTGTTGAGCACGCTCTTCTAGCATGACAACTGCCGGCAGTTTTTTCCCTTCCACGAACTCAAGAAAGGCCCCCCCACCAGTAGAGATGTAGGATATTTTATCAGTAATGCCAAAGAGATCGATGGCAGCCAGGGTATCCCCCCCACCAGCAATAGAAAAGGCGGTACTATCGGCGATAGCCTTAGCTAGCATCTCCGTGCCTTTGCGGAAATTAGAAAATTCAAAAACACCAAGTGGACCATTCCACAAAATAGTTTTGGCGTTTTTTACAATATCAACCAAACGTTGAGTAGAAACGTCACCAAAATCGAGGATTTGTTCTTCATCTTTGATGTCAGTTACTGCTTTCACAACAGCAGGAGCATTTTCAGAAAACTCGGTGGCGACACGAACATCAGTCGGTAACGGAATATCACAGGTTTGCAGCAGTTTTTTAGCTTCAGGCAGCAGATCGGCTTCGTATAACGATTTACCCACATTATGGCCTTGAGCGGCAATAAAGGTATTAGCAATACCACCACCCACGATCAATTGATCGGCGACAGTCGATAACGCCCCCAGTACGGTCAGTTTAGACGAAACCTTCGCCCCGCCGACGATGGCAACCATAGGACGCGCCGGATTGTCTAATGCTTTCGCTAAGGCCGCCAATTCGGCAGATAACAATGGCCCAGCACAAGCAACAGGGGCAAATTTAGCCACACCATGAGTAGATGCCTGTGCACGATGAGCCGTTCCAAAGGCGTCCATCACATAAATATCACATAAATCCGCATATTTTTTCGACAAGACTTCATCGTCCCTTTCTTCACCTCGATTAAAACGCACATTTTCCAATACCACGATTTCTCCAGCCACCACAGCCACACCATCAAGATAATCCTTTACTAAACGAACTGGAAAAGAAAAATTTTCTTGTAAATAATGAACCACCGGTAGGAGAGAAAACGCTTCATCGTATTCGCCTTCAGACGGACGCCCGAGGTGAGATGTCACCATGAGACATGCACCCCGTTGTAGTGCCATTTCAATCGTCGGCATCGATGCGAGAATACGAGCAGCAGAGGTCACTTTGCCTTCTTTTATCGGGACATTGAGATCAGCACGGACTAGCACGCGTTTACCTGCCAAATCCAGATCGGTCATCTTAATTACAGACATGGTACAACCTCTCGTTGAATCTGTTGAATATTAGACTTTTTGTAAAACCGTAGCGAGTGCTGCGAAGTTAAGAACCTATTCGACTGAGTAACCACTCAGCGCCATTGCTAATGTGGTATCCAACATCCTGTTGGCAAACCCCCATTCATTATCACACCATACCAAAATTTTAATCAGATGCTGTCCACTGACTCGTGTTTGTGTACCGTCCACGATGGCGCTGTGTGGATCATGGTTAAAATCACTTGAAACCAAGGGTAATGTCGTGTAGTCAACTATACCATGAAATTTATCTGCCGCCGCCCGTTGTAACTCTTCGTTGATTTCTGCGACCTGTACTGCCTGAGTAACAATGACAGTTAAATCGATAGCGGTCACATTGATGGTCGGCACACGTACTGAAATGGCTTCAAATTTATCCGTAAATTTGGGGAAAATACGGCTAATACCTGCCGCCAATTTGGTATCTACTGGAATGATCGATTGACCGGCGGCACGTGTACGCCTAAGGTCTGGATGATAAGCATCAATAACCGGTTGATCATTCATTAATGAATGGAGGGTGGTGACCGCACCCAATTCAATGCCATAAGCATCGTCCAGCACTTTTATAATGGGGATGATGCAATTGGTGGTGCAGGAAGCGTTAGAGACAATCTTATGCTTGGCACGCAAATCTCGATGATTGACACCATACACAACAGTGGCATCTAAATCAGTGCTCCCGGGGTGAGCAAATAGCACTTTTTTAGCACCCGCCTCCAAATGTGCCTCACCATCTTGACGGCTACCAAAGACGCCACTGCAATCCAGGACCACATCTACTTTTAATTCATGCCAGGGCAAATATTTTATTTCAGACCGATGAATCAGACGAATAGTATCCTTTCTAACAGATAAAATGTCATTTTCCTGGCTCACTTGCCAAGCAAAGCGACCATGACTGGAATCATATTGCAGTAAATGCGCCATGCCTTCAGCACTCGCTACGTCATTAATCGCTACCACTGAAATTTGTGATTCTCTCCTCGATTCATATAAAGCACGTAAAACGCCACGACCAATACGACCAAAGCCATTTATCGCTATACGGATTGCCATTTTACTTCCTGCTAATCAGTGCCTTGGCGGTGGTGACAATATTATCGACAGTAAAACCATATTTTTCAAACAACTTGTCAGCGGGCGCGGATTGACCAAAGGTCGTCATACCAATGATGGCACCGTTAAGACACACGTATTTATACCAATAATCCGCAATACCCGCTTCTACAGCGATACGTGCACTGACAGCAAATGGCAACACCGATTCACGGTAAGCTGCATTCTGAGCATCGAACACATCCGTAGAGGGCATCGATACCACACGAATTTGATGACCCTCGTTGGTCAATCGATTAGCAGCATCCATGGCCAATGAGACTTCAGAACCGGTCGCGATCAAAATCAGCTTAGGTTGATTGAGACAATCTTTCAGCACATAAGCCCCTTTGCTGATATTAGCCAGTTGTTCCGTATTACGGGGTTGTTGCTTTAGGTTTTGACGGGAAAAAAGCAGCGCACTCGGGCCTTTTTGGCGCTGTAATGCATACTGCCATGCAACGGCAGATTCGACCTGATCACAAGGCCGCCAAGTGCTCAGATTAGGTGTCAGACGCAGACTAGCCATTTGTTCAACCGGCTGATGGGTTGGTCCATCTTCACCTAGCCCAATCGAATCGTGGGTATAAACGAAGATACTGCGTATTTTCATCAGCGCCGCCATACGTACTGCGTTACGAGCATATTCGACAAACATTAAAAAAGTCGCACCATAAGGGATAAAACCGCCATGCAAAGCAATACCGTTCATAATGGCAGACATCCCGAATTCGCGTACACCATAGTGGATGTAATTGCCAGCGTGATCCTCGTTCAATGGCTTAGATCCCGACCAAGTCGTCAGGTTACTGGGTGTGAGATCCGC
The DNA here is from genome assembly GCF_964030845.1 of Candidatus Fukatsuia endosymbiont of Tuberolachnus salignus. NCBI lineage: Bacteria > Pseudomonadati > Pseudomonadota > Gammaproteobacteria > Enterobacterales > Yersiniaceae > Candidatus Fukatsuia > Candidatus Fukatsuia endosymbiont of Tuberolachnus salignus. The sequence goes on along the minus strand of NZ_OZ034983.1, from coordinate 1,593,638 downwards.
GGAACCGCCGAGCAATTCCGGTAGAATTTTACCGAAGGCTTCTAATGTGTTTTGTGATGCTTTACGGCTGGCAATATTGGCGGGGTTGTTTTGCAAATTTTCAATAAATTTCTTAGATTCAGTTTCCCAGCCATCAGGTAATTGGCCTTCGATACGACGTGTGAATTTAGCCGCCAATTCAGGATAATCATTCTTGTAACGGGCAAATTTTTCATTCCAAGCCGTCTCCCTGGCTTTACCTACCTGTTTAGCATCCCAATCAGCATATATTTCTGGCGGAATATCAAATGGCGGAAATTCCCAGCCCAATGCCGCGCGGGTCGCCGTGATTTCTTGCTCACCCAATGGCGCACCATGAATATCGTGACTGCCAGCCTTATTCGGTGAGCCGCGACCAATGACAGTTTTACAAATCAACAATGAAGGTTTATCAGTAACACTACGCGCTTCTTCAATCGCCTTTTTAATAGCGTCAGCGTCAACCTCTTTCTTGGTATCATCAGTATCATGAACATTCACAACCACAACATGCCAGCCATAAGCAACAAAACGTGCCGCGGTATCATCGGCAAACCAACCTTTAACATTTCCATCAATGGATATACCGTTATCATCATAAAAAGCTACCAGTTTGCCCAATTGCATCACACCCGCCAGCGAGCAAACTTCATGAGAAATTCCTTCCATCATGCAGCCATCACCCATAAAAACATAGGTATAATGATCCACTATTGTGTGATTAGGACGGTTGAATTGTGCAGCTAACGTCCGTTCAGCAATGGCAAAACCCACCGCATTGGCAATCCCCTGCCCCAATGGGCCTGTAGTGGTTTCAACCCCCGGAGTATCAAGGTATTCAGGATGACCTGGCGTTTTAGAATCCAACTGCCGAAAATTTTTTATCTCGCCTATCGACAAATCATAACCCGTGAGATGAAGCAGGCTGTATATCAGCATCGAGCCATGACCGTTAGACAGCACAAAACGGTCACGGTTAGCCCAATGAGGGTTGCCAGGATTGTGATTCATATAATCACGCCACAGCACTTCGGCAATATCAGCCATGCCCATAGGGGCACCAGGGTGGCCAGATCCGGCTTTTTGCACTGCATCCATGCTCAGTACACGGACAGTATCGGCAAGCTCTTTACGAGAATTCATGATTTTTTCCTGGATCGAGTTAAAAAAATACAGAAGAATACTAAATTTAGATACTGAAAGAGGAACCACAACCACAGGTAGTTTTGGCATTGGGATTGGTGACAATGAAACGTGAACCTTCCAGTCCCTCAGTGTAGTCAACCGTACCCCCCACCAAATATTGTAGACTCATCGGATCGATTACCAAGGAGACCCCCTGTTTTTCAATGGTCATATCGCCGTTGTTAACGATATCGTCAAAAGTAAAACCATACTGAAAACCGCTGCAACCGCCACCGGTAATGTAAACACGCAGCTTCAGATGAGGATTATCTTCATCATCAATCAGTAGTTTAGCTTTACTGGCCGCCTTATCAGTAAACTGCAAGGGCAGTACAGTTTCTTTATTCATTTTTCACACTCTTAATTTGTGTCACTAAATGGGTGTAACGAAATTCGCCTAGTTCATCAACATAGAGAATAGATTAATGGAAATCATTATATATTATCAAAACCTATCGCTGTTAATCCTAACACAATAAAAAAGGTGTTACCCCTTGAGGACAACACCTTTTTTTTAAACATCAACCAAGTAGCATCAACCGCCCATGGAATACTTTTTTAATTTTTTGCGCAATGTACCACGATTAATACCCAACATCTCAGCAGCACGAGTTTGGTTACCACGAGTGTATTGCATCATTCTATCCAACAGCGGTTGTTCAACCTCAGTCAATACCAATTCATATAGCTCAGTAACATTCTCACCATCAAGCTGGGAAAAATAGTTTTTCAATGATTGTTGAACCGAATCACGCAAAGACTTTAAAGGCTTCGTCGTCACTTGATTTTGTGAATTCGTGGTTGCAGTCGCGATTGCATCAGAATTTTCCGATTGTTTATACATAGTTCTGTCAGCTCTTTTTTTGTTTACGCAAGGTTTTCGAAATATGCCTTCAACGCCTCTAGCTGTTCGCTAGCATCCTCAATGGCGTTGAATGTGCGCCGAAACTGGTCGTTTGGGGCATGTTCCCGGAGACACCAGGACACGTGCTTACGAGCAATACGAAATCCTTTGCTTGAACCATAAAAGTCGTGCAATTCCCGTATATGCCCATTTAACAAGCGCTGTACTTCGCCAAGCGGCATCCGTGGCAACAGCTCCCCAGTGTCCAGATAATGCTGGATTTCCCGGAAGATCCAAGGTCTTCCCTGGGCAGCACGGCCTATCATTAAAGCATCAGCTCCAGTGTAGTCCAGTACCGCTTTGGCTTTATGCGGGTTAGTAATGTCGCCATTCGCGATCACCGGAATGGAAACACTCTGCTTAACTGCCCGAATGCTATCGTATTCCGCTTCACTATTAAAGAGGCAAGAACGGGTTCGGCCATGAATAGTCAAAGCTTTTATACCACAGCCTTCGGCCAGATGAGCAATTTCTATACAATTACGTTTTTCAGGCACCCAGCCAGTACGAATTTTCAGTGTTACCGGCACATCAACCGCTTTTACCACCGCCTCTATGATTTGTTTGACCAAATCGGGATATTGCAATAACGCAGATCCTGCCAGTTTACTGTTGACTTTTTTAGCTGGGCATCCCATGTTGATATCGATGATTTGGGCACCATCTGCCACATTGATTCTGGCGGCCTCCGCCATATCATCCGGATCACTACCAGCAATCTGCACGGCACGAATTCCGGCTTCATCGTTATGAACCTTACGCAGACGTGACTTATCTGTCCACCATACTTCCGGGTTGGAGGAAAGCATTTCGGATACCGCCATGCCGGCCCCCATTGCAAGACATAACGCCCTGAAGGGCCGGTCTGTAACACCGGCCATCGGAGCAGCAATCAAGCAATTTTTAAGTTGTAAGTGTCCAATATACATAGAAAAAAGATAACCATACTCTATCCGTAAGGCCGCGTATGTTACGCATTTTTGTTCTCAGATGAAAGGCCAAACTTTGAGCTATCAACGTGAAAAGATTAATAAACAGCGCAACGTTTTAGATAAAATTTAAATTTACTCTTATATAACATCAAGTTAAATTTATTTAATAAATTTGTACACTTTATTCTGAACTCAATAAATCTGGATCGCTCTCGATCTCATACTCTACACCGCTTTTTTCCACCCATATTGGGCTAATGGGCTTTTTTATTTCCACCCCTAAGGAACGAAAACTTTCTGCTTGCCTTATTAGATTACCACGGCCTTGAACCAGCTTATTCATTGCCTGGTGATAAGTTATCTGGGCTTTATTGATGCTTTGCCCCACTGATTCCATATCATCAACAAATAGACGCAATTTGTCATAAAGTTTGGATGCCCGTTCAGCGATCCGTTGAGCATTATCACTTTGATATTGATAACGCCACAAGTTATTGATGGTACGTAAAGCCACCAGCAAGGTATTTGGACTCACCAACATGATATTGGATTGCAATGCCTCATTGATTAACTCAGGTTGTCGATCAATAGCAACTAAAAATGCCGGTTCAATAGGAATAAACATCAAAACATAATCGAGGGAACGTAAACCAAGAAGCTGCTGATAGTCTTTTTTGCCTAATACCCTAATATGCCCTCGTAACGAGGCAATATGCTCATTAAGTGCAAGTTCTCTTTGTGCTTCATCTTCACTGTTAAAGTAGCGTTCATAAGCCACTAATGACATTTTAGCATCGATTACAACATCTTTATCCTGAGGTAAACGCACAATAACATCAGGTTGCATACGGCTATTGTTATCCACCTTAATACTCACCTGTGTTTGGTATTCATGACCTTCTCGCAACCCTGATGCTTCTAATACCTTGCTCAGTACAACTTCTCCCCAATTACCCTGTATTTTATTATCCCCTTTAAGAGCTTTCGTCAGATTAATCGCTTCGTTTGCCATTTGTGTGTTCAATTGCTGCAGACTACGAATTTCATGCGTCAAAGTATGACGTTCACGAGCTTCCTGACCATAGCTCTCTTGAATTTGACGACGAAAACTATTTAATTGCTCATTCAATGGCAGCAGAAGGCGGTCTAAACTCTGCTTATTCTGTTCATCTACCCGACGCCCCGTTTGTTCAAAGATACGATGAGCTAAATTTTCAAACTGGATTATCAGGCGTTGTTCACTGTCTAACAATAAACGCTGTTTTTCATCGGAGGCAAGCTGGGTTTCTTCCAAACGAACCCTAGCCTCGTGTAACTCGGCTTTTTGAGTGCTATTCACTTCACGTTGAGTATGTAGCTCCTGATTAAGTTGCCCACACTGATTACGCCAATGAGCCAGTTGTTGCAGCTTGGTCATACTGACCACTAACAATCCACCTAATAGCACACTAAGCAAAAAACCCGCTAATACATAAAACACATTAATGGCCACGACTCCTCCGACTCATTAGACTTCTTGCAAAACCTATTATGTGCTGCAAAATAGCATCCTAATGTCTCTATAAAAAGAAACAAAACAGAGGGAACATTTGCTACGGGGAATTTCGTTGGAAGTATAAACGCCCAGACCTTCGACAGTCAGTTAGGAAATTATGCTGTCTACGGAGGTCTAGACTTTTACAAAAAACTAGCTCATCAACGGCTACGGAACGAGATACGGCCTTTGCTCAAATCATACGGGGTCAACTCTACAGTAACCTTGTCGCCCGTCAGAATACGGATATAATTTTTACGCATTTTACCGGAAATATGAGCGGTCACAACATGCCCGTTTTCCAGTTCAACACGAAACATAGTATTTGGCAGCGTATCTTGAACGGTACCCTGCATTTCAATATTATCTTCTTTTTTTGCCATCGAATCCTCTAGATGTCACTACCTCGATTTTTAACCGGCGGGATCATGCCGAAAAATCCACATTATGTAAAGACGTGTCGCATGTCATCACACAGTGGGAGCACTTTCTCTCCCAATAACCGCCTTTATGTTTACATTTTGTCAAACAGACAGCAAGTTGATACTCGGATAACATAGCAATTATTGATAGTGCCATTATAATGGCGTCTGTCACGCCTACGCTGGTTGGCAAACTCGTTGTAATCAGGAAATTTCATGGAAAATCAACCTAAGTTGAACAGTAGCAAAGAAATCATCACCTTTCTAGCCGAGCAGTTTCCACTTTGTTTCACTACAGAAGGCAAAACATTCCCACTAAAGATCGGGATTTTTCAAGATTTGGTCGAGCGTATTCGGCAATTGGATCCGCTCAGTAAAACAAAATTACGTACTGCGCTACGGCTTTATACCTCAAGCTGGCGCTATCTTTATGAAATCAAGGTTGGCACTGAACGCATTGATCTAGATGGAAAAACCTGTGGTGTACTGGAACAACAACATGTTGACCATGCCCGCAAACAGCTTACAGAGGCTAAAGCTCGAGTCCAGTTACAACGCGGGCAAAAAGTCAAAAAACGTGAAACTGCATTGGCTACAGGTGACATCCCGCAATCACGGCGAGCACACTTCGAAGGGAAAAGAGCGGAGCCGTACACCCAGAAAATCACTGTTGCTGAAAACAAACTGTCATTGCAGAAAAACCCTGCACAGCAGTTCAGTTCAGCTAACCCAACGACGAAAGCACACCTACCAGATTCTATGCCGCCTACAGAGATATCTAACCTAAAAATTGGTCAAGAAATTAAAGTGAAAGCAGGCAAAAATGCAATGAATGCAATCATATTGGAAATTGCTAAAAACGGCGTACGAGTACAATTATCTTCTGGTCTGGCGATGATTGTTCGCGCCGAGCATGTACAGTTCTAATACGAGGCTCCGCATGAAAAAATTAGTCAAACTAACTCTCATTGCTTACTTGTTTTTTACAACGGCTATCGGTTACGCGGGCGATAATGGTTATCGTATTGATCAACTGCCGCAATTGCATCAGGAACGTCAACACTCGACACTCAGTGAGCGTATAACCTCATTATTTGTTCATTCCCATTATCGGCAATTTTATCTAGACGATAAATTTTCCGCACAGATATTTGATCGCTACCTCAATATGTTGGATTACAGTCATAATGTGTTGCTGGCATCCGATATAGCTCAGTTTGCCGCTAAAAAATACGATTTGGGAAACGAATTAAAATCTGGTCAACTAGAAAGCCCCTATGCGTTATTTAATCTCGCACAAAAACGCCGGTTTGAACGCTATCAATATGCACTCTCTGTACTTGATAAGCCTATGATATTTAACGGTAATGATAGTATTGATCTCGATCGTACTAAAGCACCCTGGGCAACCAGTAAAACCGAATTAAATACGCTTTGGGATGCCAGAGTAAAATTTGATCAGCTTAATCTTAAATTAGCCGGTAAGACTGACCAGGAAATTAAAGATACGCTAACTAAGCGCTATCATTCAGTCATGAAGCGTCTGACACAGAGTAACAGTGAAGACGTATTTCAACTGATTATTAATGCCTTTGCGCATGAGATCGATCCTCATACCAACTATCTTTCACCGCGCAATACCGAGCAATTCAATACCGAGATGAGCCTGTCTTTGGAAGGGATTGGGGCAGTGTTGCAGATGGAGGACGACTATACGGTAATCAATTCTATGGTTGCGGGTGGACCTGCGATGAAAAGTAAAGCGATTGCAGTAGGCGATCGTATCGTCGGAATTGGTCAGGCAGGTAAACCGATGATCGATGTGATTGGTTGGCGTCTAGACGATGTTGTCGCATTAATCAAAGGCCCCAAAGGCACTAAGGTACGTCTCGACATACTATCTGCAGGTAAAGGCAGTAAACATAACACTGTCACTCTAGTTCGTGAACACATACGTTTGCAAGATCGCGCGGTGAAAATGTCGCTGAAAACCGTCGATAAAGAGAAAGTTGCTGTATTGGATATCCCAGGATTTTATGTTGGCCTTACCGAGGATGTTAAAGTTCAGTTAGCAAAATTGGCGAAAAAAAATATCAGCAGTCTCGTCATTGATCTACGTGGTAATGGCGGTGGAGCGCTGACTGAAGCAGTGTCACTTTCCGGGTTATTCATCCCAAAAGGCTCTGTGGTCCAGGTGAAGGATAACAACGGTAAAGTGCGTGAGGATAATGATACTGATGACAAAATTTACTATAAAGATCCATTGGTAGTACTGGTAGATCGTTACAGCGCTTCAGCCTCTGAAATATTTGCCGCGGCGATGCAGGATTACGGTCGAGCCGTCATCGTCGGAGAACCCACTTTCGGCAAAGGAACAGTGCAGCAATATCGTTCATTGAACCGGATTTACGATCAAATGTTGCGCCCAGAATGGCCCATATTAGGGTCAGTGCAATATACCATTCAAAAATTTTATCGTATTAATGGCGGCAGTACACAGCGTAAAGGCGTGACACCCGATATCGTGCTGCCAACAAGTACCGATCCGGCAGCAAGCGGTGAAGACATTGAAGATAACGCGCTCCCTTGGGATAGCATTAAAGCTACAAATTATAGGAAAATAGGCAATGTGCAATCGTTAGAAGCGGCTTTATTAAAGAAACATGCCGAACGTATTGCTGCTGATCCTGAATTCCAGAATATTGAAAAAGATATTGCTCGTTACAATAGCTTAAAAGACAAAAAAAATATCGTTTCCTTAAATTATGCACAACGTGTAAAAGAAAATAACGATGACGATGCAACCCGCTTGACACGCCTTAATGAACGCTTTAAGCGACAAGGCAAGAAACCACTAAAAATGTTGACGGATTTACCCAAAAATTATCAGGGACCCGATTCATATTTGGATGAAAGCGTCCGTATCGCTCTCGATCTGGCTCAACTTGAAAAAAATCAGGTTAAAAACACCGTATTAAACACAGTTAACTCACCGCCAACGCTAAAATAATAGACTTCTTGCAAAATCGTAGTTGGTATGCGAAGTCAAGCGCCTGGAGCAAGTAACTGCAGGGTACGGATTGCGAGCACCACGTAACGCAAAATTCGCGGCTCGTGTTTGCAAACATATAGTAGGTTTTGCAAAAAATCGAATATCTATTTAGCGGGTTAATACGGAAAAAAGCTTGAAAATTTGCCAGATGCCCATAGGATGAGTGTAATAAATCCATGTACTTACCAAAGGATCGTATTAATTGCACTCTCTTATTAACCAAACAATTGCGCTAACCAAATAGTTGTGTTAGCTAAACAATAAGGAAATAAACTTTTATGATGCGTATAGCTCTTTTCCTTCTCACCAATTTGGCGGTGATGCTAGTTTTTGGGTTGATTCTCAGCCTGACAGGGATCCAGTCAAGCAGTGTGCCAGGACTGATGATTATGGCAGCACTGTTCGGTTTTGGCGGTTCGATTGTCTCGCTGCTGATGTCAAAATGGATGGCGTTGCGTTCAGTAGGCGGCGAAGTCATAGAACAACCGCGTAACGAAACTGAGCGCTGGTTATTGCATATCGTTCTGCAACAATCACAACAAGCCGGCATTGCAATGCCACAGGTCGCTATTTATCAGGCACCGGATATTAACGCTTTTGCCACCGGTGCACGCAGGGATGCCTCTTTAGTTGCGGTCAGCAGCGGTTTGTTACAAAGTATGAGTCGTGATGAAGCCGAGGCGGTTATTGCACATGAGATCAGTCATATTGCTAATGGTGATATGGTGACTATGACCCTGCTCCAAGGTGTTGTGAATACCTTTGTTATCTTTATTTCGAGGCTGATTGCTCAAGCAGCGGCAGGTTTTCTTTCCGGTGATCGGGCGGAAGGAGAAGAAAATAGTTCGGGTAATCCGATAGTTTACTTTGTTGTATCTATGGTGTTAGAACTGGTATTCGGTATTCTGGCTAGCATCATCACTATGTGGTTTTCCCGCTACCGTGAATTTCATGCCGATGCCGGTTCTGCGAAATTGGTCGGGCGTGAAAAGATGATCGCAGCGTTGCAACGATTAAAAACTAGCCATGAACCAGAGGAAGCCGGTAGTATGATGGCCTTTTGCATTAATGGTAAATCTCGTTCTTTCAGCGAATTGTTTATGTCACACCCACCGTTGGATAAACGTATCGAAGCTTTGCGTTCAAGTCAGTATCTAAAATAACTTGCTACTCGTACTCGTTATCAAGGTTTCGTTGAATAGATTTCTAGTAAAACCGTAGTTCATTACGTGAAGTCAAGGCAGCTGGAGAAGAGATTTGGAACAGGTTCTAATAGCGGTTAATGGGGAAGTAACATAATGAGTAAATTAGCAGTAATTGTTCTCGCATTACTTATCACCGGATGCAGCCATCGGCTAATTGATCGCGGCGAATACAAAGTCGATACCAATACGTCCGCCGTCGCACAAAATGATCGCGTGCGTTTCCTGGTTTTACACTACACCGCTGTTGATGATACCGCTTCAAAAAAAATACTGACACAAGGACAGGTCAGTGCTCATTACCTTGTGCTTAGCCATCCGCAAAAAAAGCAGGGTAAACCTGTGGTATTACAACTTGTCGCTGAACATGAAAGAGCTTGGCATGCAGGCGTGAGTCATTGGCAAGGCCGTAATAATTTGAATGACACTTCTATCGGTGTTGAAATCGTTAATTTAGGCTTTACAAAAAGTTTTTTTGGTAAAAAATGGTATCCATTTAATGAACAGCAAATTGAACTTATCGAATATTTAGCCAAAGATATTGTTAAGCGTTATAAAATCGCACCAACGGATATTGTCGGTCATAGTGATATCGCCCCACAAAGAAAATTTGATCCGGGTCCATTTTTTCCATGGCACCGCTTGGCTAAAAAGGGTATAGGTGCTTGGCCGGATGATTCGCTAGTCACACAATATATCGGTAACAGAAATAAATACGCTATAACCTCGGTCAGTAGCATACAGAAAATATTGGCTCAATATGGCTATACCATCCCACAAACTGGCAAATTGGATACCGAAACAAAAAGAGTTATCAGTGCGTTCCAGATGCACTTTAGACCAACCAATTTTTCTGGGATACCAGACATAGAAACAGAAGCCATTGCAAAAGCACTGGTGACCCAATATCGATCTTAATAGCTGATGCAAAAGGCAGTCTGTAATTCTGGCTGCCGAATAAAAAAACGAGAAAAAATGTCGAGCTAGCAGGAAGACCATTAAAAGACAGTGGACCCTTCTCTCTCAGGGTTACGTGCGCTAAAAGCGCGGAGTGCTGAGAAGGGTTAATGCGAAGATAATGTCACATCGTCTTCGCTATCCATGATGGATTTATCAGTTTGTTTCATCAATTGACTGGTTATGGTTCCGGCGATCATAGAGCCATTGACATTCAATGCAGTGCGCCCCATATCGATTAGTGGCTCGATAGAAATCAGTAACGCAACCAATGTGACAGGCAAACCGAGAGCCGGCAGCACAATCAACGCGGCAAAGGTAGCTCCTCCCCCTACCCCAGCGACCCCGACAGAACTGATAGTCACCACCGCAAGCAGCGTTAGGATCCAAGTTGGGTCTAAAGGGTTAATACCGACAGTAGGTGCCACCATCACCGCTAACATCGCCGGATACAGCCCCGCGCAACCATTTTGCCCAATACTGGCACCAAAAGAAGCAGCAAAACTGGCAATGGATTGAGATATACCCAAGCGACGGGTTTGCACCTCCACACTTAATGGGATACTGGCGGCACTGGAACGGCTGGTAAAAGCAAAAGTCAATACCGGCCACACTTTCCTAAAGAATCTAAAAGGATTGACACCGCTCAGAGATAATAGCAGGGCATGAACGATAAACATGATACCTAGCCCCACATAAGAAGCAACAACAAAGCCCCCTAATTTAATAATGTCATGAATATTTGAACCTGAAACTATCTTTGTCATCAATGCCAAAACACCATAAGGTGTCAATCTCATGACCAATCGAACCAATTTCATCACCCAAACTTGCAGAGTATCAATCGCCACTAATACACGTTGGCCTTTTTCTCGATCACTTTTCAGTAGTTCCAGAGCAGCAATCCCTAAAAAAGTGGCAAAAATAACAAGACTAATCACTGAAGTGGGGCTAGAAGCCGTCAGATCTGCAAAGGGATTTTTCGGGATAAACGAAAGAATTAGCTGAGGAGCAGTCAAATCAGCGACCCTATTCATGTAATGATGAGTAATCACACTAAGTTGCGCTGTTTCTTCTGTGCCTGGTACCAAACCTGCAGCAGTCAAAGCAAATAAATTGGTCACTAGCACACCGACCAGAGCAGCAATCAGAGTGGTGAATAACAGGGTAGTAATCGTGAATAGGCTAATTTTACCGAGAGAAGAAGCATCCTGTAATTTAGCGATGGCATTTAAAATAGAGACAAAAACCAATGGCATTACAATCATTTGTAATAATTGAACATACCCACTACCAACAATATTAAACCAACTCATTGATTCTTTTAATATCGGGTTATCAGCACCATAAACAAGCTGGAGTGCCAAACCAAAGAAAGTTCCTATAATAAGCCCAATTAAAACTTTCTTGGCCAAACTCCAGGGGCGGTAATAAGACGTTTTGCGTCGAAAAAGCTTATGCCACAATTGCTTACGCGGAGTTTGTGCCAACAACAATAACAATGCAATAAATACCAGCACGTTAACCACAAGTGGTGGATTCATCCCCAGACCTCCAAAATTTATGTGATACGACGGTCGGATTGTCGCACTCTGTGATGCAATTAGAAGCTAAAATTTCTTAGCTGCTCAATGTAAGATAATAACAAGGTAACGGTATCAGATTGCCAAAAAAGTGCGCAACCCAGCAACAATATACAGAATACACGTTCTGACTGATTATTCTTGCTAGTATTGAGTAATGGAATACAAAAACGCCAGCGACAAGGCCAAAGTAGAGGGACACCAGCCGGTGTCAGCATATCTGCTAACAGATGGCTGAAATAGCCGATAATCATAGCATGCAATACATCTGGTGGAAAAAACCAATGAGCAGAAATATCCGAACGAAACAAGACCATACCACCAATAATTGCCAGCAAGCTGTGGGTAAAACCACGATGACCAAAAAGCCTGGCCATAGGCAACGAAATCCATCTTAATCGCTGACCAAGAATGGAACTTGGATGATCTATATCAGGTAACAGAGACGCCAGCAATGCTGCTGGGATTATATGCCACCAATCGCCTTGTGCAAGTTCTGGTGTTAATCCGGCTTTTTGGGCAAAAACAACACAGGCGACAGAAAAAATCAAGTGCCCTTCCCCAGTCATACAAAGGTCCATATCAGTGGCTATGAATTCTATCAGTATATGGGATTTTCTTTGGTGATAATAGTAGTGACACCGTAACAAAATGTTTCGTTATAAAATTATATAATATTTAATAAATAAAACTGTATACTGGTTCACTTGGGAGATAGGCAGAAGCGAAGTGAGCATTTTTTCAAAACTCACCTCTTTTACTCTTATTAAGTATTTAAAGTGCCTCCAATATTCGCATATTCAACACAAACACTACCGGTTTTCCAACTTTCTTCTAAATAATCCGTAATACATCCTTTGCTAACAGGATCGAGTCTGTATTCTTCGGCGACAAGATGTGGATGAATAAATGAGATAGACAACAATCCTTCAGTATTATTCATATGGTTATCAGATAGAAATTTCATTGCTCCTGCACGAGCAACAGTGATCATATTTTCTAAATCAACGAGACGGATACTCTCTTCATTATCACAAGATTTATTTTCTACTGTATCATCGGTATCAATCATTAAGGCAATTTTTCGACCATGACAAATAAAAATATCCGTGATAACAACAACATGATGTGTAGTATAAGCAGAGTCAGTTCTGGCGATCCCATGCCCTCGTAGAGCAACCATTCCTGATCCCTTTATTTTTTCTCCTATCGTTTGAATGATTTTTTCATTACTACTTGAGAGTAATTCAATATAATCAATATTCCCTAACATATATTTTCTAACTTTACTCAGTAAGTTCATGGGTTTTTTTGTCACACTTTTATTTATTATTTTTAGAGAGTTACTGTAGCATAGATTAGGGTCCTGTTTTCTTAATGTGTGCGGAGAAAATAGTGCTGAGTATTTAGGTGAAGTTGCCATCATTAGTCTAACGGGTATAATATTAAAGTTTGTTATATTTTTTAATGAAACAGCCACATTTGATAGTTCTGTTCCTCCGTGTGCAGTTACCATTTTTGCTGCATTTATTAGAGTCTTTGAAATATTATTAAGCATAATTTCCCCTCATCAAAAAAATACAAATTTTTATTATGATAAAAAATTTTTATAATTTATTTTAAATGAGATCTCATACTTCAATTATTACTCTTTTATTTCTGTATTACATAAGGTGAATACCTGGATAATAGCAAGTACCTATTACTTAATAAAAAATAATGTTTTTTTATCCATTCCTAATTAATCAATACCCGCGTTGCCAATATTACCGTGTGTCAAAATTTCCCAAACATAATGAAAATGCCCTTTAGCAGGCCATCTTTCGCTCAACCACTGCCAAGTATGAGGCAAGTCTTTCCTATTCGATCGTCGTACCGCGTAATGATTATAAGCGATCTCTAAGGTTCCCTTCATATCCAACTTAAATTCTCCATTACAGATGTAATGAGGAATAGAACCCTTATTTTTATATTTAGTATGAAATTCCATCACCGATGTAAAACGTTCTTCCTGTTCACCATAAAGATCTAATCCCTGAATGTAAGCAGTTTCTGCAACATTAATAAAACCCGCCAAAGCATACGCCATATGTTCAAGATCTCGACAGGTTTCCTGAGTCAAGCCATTGACAAAGGTTCTTTGCCCTTGCCAGTAGGCAATTAATTTTTGTTTATTACGCCAACAGCCTGGTAGTTGCCTTGGTAATATGCCATCCGATTCAAGATAAATATAAGCAGGCACACTTTCACGCCACATTCTTATTGCTTTACGGTAAAGTTTTATATCTTCGAGAAAAATAGCGATATTGGCCCTCGCCTCGATGGAGGCTGCCAGCCAGTTCCCATGATAGCAAACAATGGATTTTGTCACAGAAGGCAAATACTGCATCCTTAACATATTTTCGAATTGCTGCACATCTTTATTTTTCCAGCCATCGTAAGTATGGCGAATTATTTCTGCCGCCCGTGGCCATAATGCCCCTGCCCAAGAGGCCTGTAAAACTTCATTTGCTCCACTGTGCCCACCAGTGAAATTGTATGACCAGGCATTGATAATGTTAATAGCATTTTCCGCATAAACTTTATCCCCACTGTAATACCAAAGCAGCGCTTGCGTATACGCCGCACGCGCATCTTTAATCTCATCTGAACAACCCCAATTAGGCCTGGAATAACTACCACAGTTCACAGCAAACCAAGGATCAGGTTGATAATCTAACTTTGCTAAAGAGTCTTGCTTTACCACGTCAAAAACTGATGACCAGGGCTCCTCGCCGGCAGTAATTCTCTGTTTTACGTAATCTAATTGCTCGATACTGACCAAAATACCAGGATGTTTAAAAAATGATTGTGCGGCTAATTTACCGACCAAAGTGGTTAACAATATAGCTATCGATATCAATATAATAAAAAAACAACGTATTACCCTGGCTAACATCCGCTAATTCCCTTTTTCCGTTTAATAACGGCGCGAACTTACAATAAACAACGTTGACGCGCATATTTTTTATTTTCTGACCTCCGCTAAAAATGAAGGTCAATGGTAAGTAATATAACAAGTAATCGAGAAAAAGGATTAAACGATTTTTTATTAGTATATTAACTTTAATTCATCGATCTCATACAGGATAATAAGATATTTTTTACTGTAAAATTAACCACATAATGAAATCGCTAATCAGGAAAATTTTTATGAATTTATCGATCAAGTTACCTTTTATCCGCAATTTCACCTTTTCTGCCATTGCTACTGCTGGCATGAATAAGCAATATCTTTATTCGGGATTGCAAGCAAGGTGTCATTTTGATATTGATAGCTATCAGGATGCTCTCTTTGATACTTATCATATTTCTTTTCCACACAATTTGCACAAAGCAGTACTAAAACGCCGCGCAGAATTTTTAGCAGGACGCTTTGTCGCTCAGCAAGTGCTAAATGTACTGGGAGTGAAAAATTTTCGGCTGGAAAATGGTGCCGATCGGGCACCGCAATGGCCGGTCAATATTATTGGTTCTATCAGCCACAATGACGATACAGCTCTCTGTGCCGCATTACTCATTTCTCCGGCTCATACTGTCTCTGCTGATACCCTTTCTGCTAAAACCAGTAGTGGTATCGGCCTGGATATAGAAAGTTGGTTGCCAGTCACAAAAGTCGCCGAAATATGGCCTAATATCCTAGGAAAGAAAGAATATTTTCAATTACAAACGATGCCTTGGCCATTTAATCAGTTGCTAACACTGGTTTTCTCAGCCAAAGAAAGTTTATTTAAGGCTCTTTATCCACAAGTGGGTTGTTACTTCGATTTTCTGGATGCATGTTTGCTCAATTGCTCATTGTCAACAGGCTGTTTTGAATTACAACTTTTACGTGATTTATCGCCAGAATTCCATGCTGGACGCTGTTTTCAAGGATGTTTCAATTATACCGACAAAGATGTTCAGACATCGATTGTCTGTTAATCTTTATCCTGAGAAGGATTTAGTAAAGAAGTGATGACGACACACGGTAGATATTATACACTCCTAGCCGCTATTTACCCATTCAACCTCTTGTAAACCGCTGGCTTGTCGAGTGAAATCAACATGCCCGGCGTGCAGTAATGGATACATAAGGATGACAAATGCCACACAGCAGGCTTCGCAAGAAACCTACCAATACCCGTGTATAAAATGGACTATTAACATGAAATTTAAAAAAGTTATCTTATTTTCCCTGCTCTTTTCCGGCGTTGCATCTGCATCCAACCTAACGGTCAAGATGCACGAGGCAACGCCATCAGGAAACGGTAACTATATTGGGGATATCACACTAGCAGAAACGTCATACGGAGTGATCTTCGCGCCTGATCTTAAAAATTTAACACCAGGGATCCATGGGTTCCATGTTCACCAAAATCCGAGTTGTCAACCCGGTGAAAAAGAGGGAAAAGCCATTGTTGCACTGCAAGCTGGAGGGCATCTTAATTTGAATACAACAGGCGGTCATCTTGGTCCTTATAATGATCAAGGACACCTTGGCGATTTACCCGGATTGCCGGTAAATGACGATGGCATGGCAACTTACGCCGTTTTAGCTCCACGTATTAAGTCTTTAAAAGAAATTGAAAATCGTTCATTGATGATCCATATCAATGGTGATAATTATTCAGATCATCCTCAAGCATTGGGAGGCGGTGGTGCTCGTTTTGCTTGTGGTGTCATAGCCAATGGCGTAGTTCAATAACGATCAACAACCCAGGCGCCATTTTCATCGCTTAAATTTCAGCCCGTTGTGAGAGGCCAGGGCGCCCCTCTTCACATTAGACTTCTTGTGAAACCTACTACGTGCTGCCGTGCTGCAAATTCTGCATTACGTGGTGCTCGCGATCCTACTCGCTATACACTGCAGTTGCTGTGCTCCGGGCGCCTTGACTCTGCAGCACTCGCTACGGTTTTGCGAGAAGTCTATTCTTCTATTACAGCATAGGTTTGTTAAATGGACAGTGGACGATCTATTTCCAAATCAGCAAATGATAATGTTTTTTTCCACGACGCAGCAAGCTATAGCGCCCAAACAAGCGATCAGCTTCAGTAAAGCAGTACGCCTCATCAAACTGCTTTACGCCATTCAGGGTAACTGCACCCGAGTTTATCAGGGTACGAGCTTGACTTCGCGATGGCACCAACTTAGCGTTAACCAGCGCTTGTTGCAAATCAGCATCATGGGTCAACTCAATAGCAGGCATACCATCCTGTGCTAATTGAGCAAAATCCTGTTCAGTCATTTCGTATAAATTACCAGAGAAAAGGCTATGTGTGATACGTTGTGCCGCTGCTAGCCCTTTCTCACGGTGCACTAGCCCAGTGACCTGTTCCGCCAATACCTGTTGTGCTTTCGGTGCTTTGCCACTGTTTCTATCTTCATCTTCCAACGCGCTGATTTCTTCCAATGTCATAAAAGTGAAAAATTTCAGGAAACGATAAACATCAGTGTCAGCAGTATTGATCCAAAATTGATAAAATTTATACGGGCTGGTTTTCTTGGCATTTAACCAAACGGCACCACTTTCTGTTTTGCCAAACTTAGTGCCATCAGCTTTAGTGATCAGTGGCACTGTCAGGCCATAAACCTGGTTTTGATGTAAACGACGTGTTAAATCTGTACCTGAAGTAATATTGCCCCATTGATCAGAACCACCAATTTGCAACTCTACCTTTAGGGCGTCGTTCAAATAAGCGAAATCATAACC
Organism: Candidatus Fukatsuia endosymbiont of Tuberolachnus salignus; assembly: GCF_964030845.1. Classification (NCBI taxonomy): domain Bacteria; kingdom Pseudomonadati; phylum Pseudomonadota; class Gammaproteobacteria; order Enterobacterales; family Yersiniaceae; genus Candidatus Fukatsuia; species Candidatus Fukatsuia endosymbiont of Tuberolachnus salignus. The sequence continues at coordinate 1,576,117 of NZ_OZ034983.1, read as the reverse complement.
CTGTAACAGATTATAAGAAAATTCGGTAAAAGAAATACCGCTGTCATCACGGTGCAAACGACTTTCAACCGCCTCTTTATTAATCATTTTATTAACCGAAAAGTGTTTGCCTATATCACGTAGAAAATCCAGTACCTTCATATTAGCAAACCAATCCAAATTATTGGCTGTGATCGCACTGTTGTCACCACAGTCGAAATTGAGAAACGGCGAAACCTGCTCACGAATTTTTTCTACCCATTGGTTAACCGTTTCCTTGTCATTCAACTGACGCTCGCCCGCTTTAAAACTGGGATCGCCTATCAGTCCTGTCGCGCCACCTATCAGTGCAACCGGTTTATGGCCCGCTAACTGAAAGCGTTTTAAACAGAGTAAAGGAACGAGATGACCCAAATGCAAACTGTCGGCGGTAGGATCGAAACCACAATACAACGAAATGGAACCCTGCGCCAATCTGTCTACTAATCCCTTTTCATCCGTGACCTGAGCCACAAGCCCCCGCTCTTGCAATTGTTGAATCAGATTACGACTCGTCATTAATGACTCCATTATTCGTTATTTTGATAAAAATCTGGCTAAAAATACAGTTTCCGCGATCCAGAAGCCTGTTTTTGATGAAATATCAACAAACACAATAGATTTCTCATAGGTTCTAGGGAGCCAGGCGATCAATTTTCCAGTCACGGGTACCCTCTAAATCTTTTTTCCTCCGGTAGACAAAACGATCATGGAGGCGCTGCGTTCCTCCTTGCCAAAATTCTACACTATCAAAAACCACACGAAATCCCCCCCAAAAATCCGGCACAGGAACATCGGACGACCGGAATTTTTTTTCTAATTCAATGAATTGACTTTCCAATACCCCTCGATTAGCAATGCTTGCGGATTGATGAGATACCCAGGCAGCAATCTGGCTGTCCCTTGGTCGACGGGTGAAATAATTTTTTACTTCCTCAGTGGCTAGCCGTTCAGCTTTACCCAGAAAGATAACCTGCCGATCTAACTCATGCCAAGGAAATAGCAAGCTAATACGAGAATTTTTTGCCAGATGTAAAGCTTTAGGACTCTCCAGATTAGTATAAAACACCATTCCTCGAACGCTATAATCCTTAAGTAGTACTACGCGCTGGAAAGGTTGTCCATCGCTATCTACAGTGGCGACACACATAGCGGCAGGGTCGACCAGACGCGCTTCATAAGCCTTTTTTAACCAACTGGTGAACAAAGTTAAAGGATCAGAAGGCAAATCCACTCGGTGTAATCTGCCATTATGGGTGTACTCACGTCGCTCATCTGCGACATTAAATTCATTATTAGCCATAGAACCCCAGTAACACACGGATAAGAGACCTCTTTCACAACCGTAGCGAGTAAGATGCAGTCAAAGAAGCGCACGGAGTACAACATAGTTCCCCTGTAGTCACAATTCGATTTTACTTCAACCGTCTTCTTCCTGTCGAACAAACTGCATCAGCCACTTATCACTTTCTTTTTTATTTTATACTTTCAGAAAATCAAACCAGCGTTTAGTATTATTTAAGAAATAAGCGTGATCAGCCCGAGAACGGTTATCCATTTTCAATAGGAGTTTTTATGATTAAACCATTACTTGTCGTTACTCTCACTATAATGACCTTAAGCGGATGTTCCAATCTTAACACGTTATCAGATGATACTTTCAGCGCGAATCAGGCGAAACAAGTGCAAAATGTAGCTTACGGTACAGTGGTAACTGTCCGCCCAGTGAAAATTCAAGGAGGGAGTGATTCCAACGTCATTGGTGCCATTGCTGGGGGAGTGTTAGGTGGATTTGTAGGTAATACCATCGGGGGTGGCAGAGGACAAAGCTTAGCGACAGCAGCGGGCGCGGTTGCCGGGGGTGTTGCGGGTCAAGGAATACAGAGCAAACTAAATAGCACTAAAGGTGTGCAACTAGAAATTCGTAAAGATGACCGCACTACAATTTCAGTGGTACAAAAACAAGGTACAAGCAAATTTAGTGTGGGTCAACGTGTCATGTTAGTTGGCAACGGTAGCAATATCACTGTTAGCCCGCGTTAATTATTCCACTAATAAAAAAGCCGGGATTTCAAATGAAACCCGGCGTGCTGTCGTGCTGTAAACAAATAAGTAGATTTTTTTGTTACTTGTCATTTTTCACGGTCTGTAATTTCCCAACATTGCTCCCAAGTATCCCAATTACCTCTAGTAGCCGCTTAACATCCTCTTGTGGCATATCGACGAGGATCTCCTCGTCCATTTTTCTGATGATATCATCAGCCTGCTCAATAATCGGCTTTGCCTTATCAGTCAACGATATCTTTTTAGCACGGCGATCATTGGAACAAATATGCCGTTCTATTAATCCTTTTTCTTCCAACTGATCCAAAGTACGGACGAGTGAAGGTTGTTCAATACCGATAGTCTTCGCAAGTTGTATCTGAGACGGTGCTTCGCCTAAACTACGAATATTAGATAACGTAACCCAATGGGATTGAGTCAGCCCCTGTGGTTTTAGCTTATCATCGATTCTCGTCCGCCACTGACGAACTAATCGTGCTAAATCAGATCCTAATGTCGATTCCACCTGCTTCTCCTTATAATTAGCGTGCTAGCATAATTCCCAGAGTCCAATCTCTTTTGAGTAAATCACATTAAAAATATAAATGTATATATACTGCTAATTTCATGCTTAAGCAATCAATATAGTGAATACATAGCTACAACGAGATACCTGTTTAGGTTAAATATAGTAAAAATTACTCCCATCTAGAGTATATCGCCTCTGACATTCACTCCTATTGGACTCACTTTTCCGCGCTGCTATCTACTATTTCCGTCGTTTAAATATGGATAAACCCACGGCCGACTATAATATCACTCTCCAAATTTATGATCAGTTGGCAAGAATAGTAGTTCATGATAATCAATTGGCCACTAAAGCAAAGCTGATTATTGCGATTACACTGCAGTTTAACCGAGTCATCCTGGAAAAGTAACACCAATGTTCTTAAAAAATTAAGTACGTTGTACCTAAAAAACCAGCCACACATAATTACAACGGTTACTACAACACGTCACCGTTGCAACACAGAGTCAATGCTTCAACACATACATGGTGCGACTATAAGACATATCTTGCGGATTCGTTATCGGATACCCTTTAAGCCACGGCTTAATCAAACGCCCGTTGGTATATTGATAGATGGGAGCAATGGGTGCTTGCTCCGCAATAATCTCTTCGGCTTTATTATAATCATCGTTCAAGGCGACACTGTTTGTCTGCATACTGGCATCGTTCAAAACATGATCATACTCAGCATCTTTAAATTTAGCAATATTGCCGCTGTGGGTTGAAGTTAACAACGATAAGAAGGTCGATGGTTCATTATAATCACCGATCCAGGAGGAGCTTATTACGTCAAATTTACTGCTATTACGGCTATCAATATAGGTTTTCCATTCCTGGTTGATCAATTTAACCTCCACTCCCAGCTTTTTACGCCACATGGAAGCGATAGCAATCGCTAACTTTTTATTATTCTCTGAAGAATTATACAATAACGACAGTTTTAATGGATGACTAGCACTATAACCCGCAGCATACATCAATGCCTTAGCCTGTTCATCCAGCTCTTCTTGATCATGTTGTTGCAAAAAACCTTTTGTGATTTGGCAACCATTAGTCACATCAGGCGTAAAATTGTAGGCAGGTTTTTCACCGGTACCTAACATTTTCTCAGCAATAATCTTACGATTTATCGAATATGACAGTGCTTTACGCACCCTGGCATCATCGGTCGGTGTTCTCTGGGTATTGAAAGCATAATAATAAATTCCCAGTTGATCAGGCGTATATACTTGATCAGGAATATCTTGCATCAATTTATGGTACATATGTTTCGGGAAAGATTCGGTAATATCGATATCATTAGCTTGATAACGTTGAGCTGCATAAGATTCCTGATTGATTGGAATAAAAGTCACTTTAGTCAATACAGTATGACTGTGATCCCAATAATAGTTATTAGGAACCAAAACCAACCTTTCATTCACCACGCGATCTTGCAACCTAAATGCACCATTACCCACTAAATTACCGACTTTAATCCAATCAGTACCATATCTTTCTACTGTTGCCGGATGCACTGGAAACATACTGAAATTTGCCAATAGACGAGTAAAATAAGGCACTGGCCTGTTGAGATGTACCTTCAAGATACGTTTATCTATCGCAATAACACCCAGTTTTTCTACTGGTAATTGACCGGCAATAATCTGTTTCGCATTATCGAGGCCAGCCAGTTGAGCATACCAAGATAAAGGAGAAACATTTTTTGGATCAACCAAACGACGCCAGCTATAAACAAAATCATTAGCAACCACAGGATCACCATTAGACCAGCGAGCATTTTTGCGTAACGTAAAGATGTAGGTTTGATTATCCGCCGTGTGCCATCTCTCGGCGACACCCGGGATAATATTGCCATCAGCATCCTGATTAACCAAACCTTCAAACAAATCATGTATAACATGCGCTTCCGGCAAGCCGACCCCTTTGATCGGATCAAGAGAAACGGGTTCATTCTTAATATGACGCATAATTTCCTGTTTCTCAGCTAACAGGGTGCCCGGTGGAATATTAGCAGCCGTTGCAAAATTCAAACATGCCGTGATCAAAGTGGCGTACAACAGATAACAAAAACATCGCATATTCGATAACCTTACTTTTGTTAATTTATAGCAAATAAAGAAAAATCAGCATCTACTGCTGCTAGCCTAGCATTTCTGTGACAGCTAGGCTATTGCTATTAATATGTATAATACATTGAAAAACTAATCTGTCATTAATAAGAAAGAAAATTATGATAATAAAATCGGTAATGGGTTAATCCACTACCGAAATGTTTTTACATGAAAATATGAAAGAAATATACCCTCTGGCTACTTAATCATATTAGCGTAAATAAAATCCATTTAAAAATAAACAATAACGATTGCTCCAAATTATAGAGCATGTACTATTATAATAATTTTAATTATTGTAATAGTACGCAAATGGACATGCTATTTATTATCTAACGAATTTTTAACGCTATACTTATCACGAGCTAGATTAAATAATAAAATTTTTATTTTAAATAGCCATTTAATTATTTAGCTTTATTTTATGAAAGTAATTTTTTTACAAGAGAAAAATACATAATATTAAATCGATATTAATTTTTAATGACACATTATGTCATTTTTTTGTGTAGACTTAATTAAAAATCAACAATAATAAAATAATTTTATTATTGTTAGTTAGGATAGTTGCAATCAGTACAAGGTTTAAGGAGCTGAAGATTTTTAACTTGGTTGATGAAAAAGAACGCGCCTGGCATGCCGGTGTGAGTGCCTGGGAGAATCACACTAATCTCAATAATAGTACAATTGGGATTGAGATTGTTAATGAGGCTTCAGAGATTAGAGGTGTATTTACTTTCCTTCCTTACAATGATGCTCAAATTGAGGCCGTTAAACAGTTAGCACTGAGTATCCTGCAACGTTATCCGGATATTTCACCTACTCATGTTTTGGGTCATTCTGATATTTCCCTAGGGCGCAAAAGTGATCCGGGTGCAACATTTCCATGGTTTAAACTTTATGAAGCAGGCATTGGGGCTTGGCATGATGCGACAACAAAGTGCCAATATATTGATCAATATAGAAAAACATCACCATCGAAGGAAACCACCTTAGCACTTTTTAAAAAATACGGTTACAACGTGAGTCAAGCGACCACACCAGAAGGGTTTAAAGCGCTAGTCCGAGCATTTCAGTTGCATTTCCGCCCGTATAATTATGACGGCGTGATGGATATAGAAACCAGCGCAATATTGGCCGCACTGGTAGAAAAATATTTCCCACAACCAAGAGATTGATGAACTTGAATTAATCATTAGACCTCTTGCATGACCCTCGTTCATTAGGTGAAGTCAAGGTATAGAATCACAATATAATTAATTATTAATAATTAATTATATTACATTAAAAATTAGCTAATACAATGCCACGGGTCTTATGCCATTCTTATCTTCATTACCCAAACGCTGACCTTTTAAAAAATCAATTCACTTATCTTTATTATTATATTTGCTTGCAGATAGGCTAAATAAGGAAATAATTTATGACAACTGAAACAAGTTCAACAGAATCTATAAATATACCCCTTTTCCTAGAAAAAATTTATTGCGATATATTCGGTAATAAATATATAAAAGATATTCTTCAGTGTGCACCAGTGCCCCGATCTGTTTTTTATTTTGTTGAAATACCCACCACAGAAGACAAAAAAAAATTTTGCTTAATTTTCAAAAAATGTTTGAAGGAGACATCCTCTTGATAAGGAATTACTTGCAAAAATAGAATAATTACTGAAATAGGTCAGCCAAAAACGTGAAGAAATTATCCAATCTTCCTTCCAAAGTATAGCGTAGGCTGTATAAATTGATGTATAGTTTCAAGATGACTTATCCATTAAAATTTCGCCAACATGTATTGGCTATTAAAGAGCAAGAAAAACTTACATATGCCCAAACGGCCACACGTTTTTGTATTGGGACCGCAAGTCTGATGCGCTGGGCTAAACGAATAGAACCTTGTCTGACACGTGATAAACCCGCCAGTAAAATAGCTCGAGCGGCGTTGATTCTTGATGTGGAAACCTACCCTGACGCGTCTCAATACGAGCGAGCCCAACGTATGGGAGTGAGCGCTAGAGGTATCTGCCATGCGTTGAAACGGGCAGGGTTTAGCTATAAAAAAAACATTTTATCATCCAAAAGCCAACGCCCAATCCCGAGAAGATTTTCAGATCAAGATCCAGGCCTATGAAGCCAGCGAGACCCCTATTATTTACGTTGATGAAAGCGGTTTTGCTCATGACATGCCCCGCCTCTACGGCTATTGAGCTAAAGGTAAGCGGTGTTACGGTCAACATGATTGGCACGCTAAAGCATGTACCAATGTCATTGGCGCTCAGCTTAACGGAAAATTAACCACCGTTTGTGCCTTTGAATACAATATCAATAGCGATATTTTTCATGCGTGGGTAACCCAAGACTGACTGCCAAAAATCCCTCAAGGGGCTGTTATCGTGATGGATAATGTGAGCTTTCACAAACGCCAGGATATCCAGTCTACTAGACAAAAATCTGGTTTTATTCTGGAATATCTCCCGACGTATTCTCCTGACCTCAACCCGATCGAGCACAAATGGGCTCAGGCTAAAGCCCTTCGTAGGAAACGACAATGCGATATCGACACTCTCTTTTCTGACCCTTTATTTTGAATCAATTTATACGGCTACAGCCATAGTGGTAAGACACCAACAACCTGGAGCGTCTACTCTCCCACTTTTATTGCTCACAGCCTGACTGCCTTGCCAGAATTCGACTTAAACTGACCTGAGTTCGGGATAAGCCCAGGGCGGGATTCCACTTTGCTAATTTTTTAACCAAAAATAAGTTTACTACGAAAATCGGCTGACCAGGCGGCACGTCTACGTTTACTGGCAATACTATCTTGTTTACCTTTGTGCTGTTTAATCACACCCAACGCGACGCGATTGAAAAGAGCGACATGGGCTGCTCCATCCGGAGCTTTTATCAAGAGTTCATCTTCTCTAAACACCACATCCAATACCCAGTGAAGTTGATTTTCTATCCCCCAATGCAGCCGAATTGCCTGTGCCGCTTGTTCTGCATTCAGCGTTAATGAGCTGACATACCAACGTGACCGACAGTGGGTGACATTATTTTTTGTTCGTTCACTAGCGACCTCAATGAAAGTACGAATGGTAGGCCATTTCGCTTTTAATTCATTGGGTAATTCCGCATTAATTTGCATAACCGTACGTTTTTCTATCCGGCCATGCCCCTGATTAGTCTGCGTATATTCGTGCAATTTATCGCTATCATAGGCAAAAGCAAATTGCTGTTTTACCTGTTCAAACAGCTTCTTTTGAGTCGCTTTAAGCTGCACCACAAAATTGCCTTTACGTTGCGTGATAAGTGATGAAGTTGAGGTTTGGCAATGCAATGAATCGAGCGTCACAATAGCATTATCCAGCGCTAACGCGTCAATGCTCTGACGGGCTAATTCTCCTTCTTTTCCCTTATTGTTCGCCGCTTTTTGATAAAGCGTAATACCAGCATCAACATCATAGGCACTCACCACATGCAGCGCAGTGCAAATCTCTTCAGACCAGGTTCTCCGCAAGGTTTTACCGTCGATGGCGAGCAACGTCTTACCGGCTCGTTGGCGTCGTTCGTTAATCCATAAAAACAAGGATTGAATCAGCAAATTTGTATCTAATGCATTGATGATTTTAGCAATACAATGACGACGTGGGCTCTCACCATGATAAGAGCCATATTTTTTTAGCCAATCGAGCTGAGCTTCGCCAAAATCCTGGATGGATTTCCATCCCGAGGCCCCACTTAACACGGCGGCAAAAAACAGGAAAATAACATCGAGCAGGTGATGTTTGATATTAATATCTTTACGCGGGTCAGGGATCAGGGCTAATTGCTTTAAAATACTCATGATTACATATTCTTTAGGATACATAATATTATGAGCTTACTGCCTATTATTAGTTCACATTAAAGTGGGATCCCGCCCTGGGGATAAACCGACTATTTTATAATGTGACGATATTTGCACAATGCAGAGCTAATTTTGGTTTGGATGGTGTAAAGCAGGCAGCGCCGATGCCGCCGAGTAAGTTGACGATAAAACTCTGTGGTGAGCGGTGACGAGTCTGATCTATTTGGCACATATTTTTTAGTTGTTCAAAAACGATTTCAACCAATGACCGTTTACGCAAAAGGGCGTTATCAAACGCCGTGTGCTCGACAGATACCGTCTTGATTACGTCTTTGCAAGCGCTATTTTTGTATCAAAAGGGAGACCTGATTTCAGCACGCCATAGGCCAGTTGGAGTAATTTACGCATTGCAGCACAGACACCGACTTTTCCCCCTTTATTTCGTTTTACCCATCGTTTCCATTGAGATTTTATTATTGGGTTGTAAGTGATGGAGCTAAGGGCTGGCATATATAGCGCTTTTCTGAGTTCTGTACACCCGACTTTTGAGAGGCGGCTACGCCCTTTAAATGCACCTGATTCGCACAGTTTCGGATTAAGCCCTGCGTAGGCGACCACTTGCTTGCTGCTAGTAAATTTTGATACATCACCGACAAACGCCAATAAAGTGGCACTCAATATTTCGCCTATACCAGGAATACTCTCCAAGAGATGCTTATTCTTTTTCAGCCCGGGGGAGTTATTAATATGCTCTTTAATTTTCTGTTTTATCTCGACAATTTGTTTTTCTAATGCACAGATACTGTCTGTCAAAAAAGGCTGGACTATTTCATCTGCCCCCTCTTTTCGGTTACATTCCATCTGTTTCATTTCGACTAAATGATTAAGACGACGTATCAGTGCCATAAGCTGACGTTCATTTAACGGGGCGGGAAACCAGCGTGCTGGCGAATAAAGCGCGCAATAACGCGCAATCATCTTCGCATCCCCTTGGTCCGTTTTGTTACGACTCAGCTCACTTTGAGCAAAGGCATGAATGCGGGCGGGGGTTTCCACACTGACCTCAATCCCGTTATCCACCAAAAAAGTGGCCAGTGGCACACTGTAATGGCTGGTTGCTTCCAGGCAAATGTGGCAGTCACCGTAAGGAAGTAGCCACTTCAGCAAGTCGCTAAAACCGGATGGGGTATTGTTAAACACTTTTGTTTTATATTTTTTTCTTTCAATCCAGACAGCCACATCGAACTTTAATTTTGCTATATCAATACCGACGGGGGTTTTGTCCATCAGATACACTCCAGACATGACAGTAAAAATCAGAGAATTCGCCAAGATCATCCTTATAAATACGTGCTCGAAGCACAAGATACCGTTCGGTCTTGAAGGCGATGATGAATATGTCACCGGGGTTTTATCTGTCTTACAAGCTTTAAAGCTTAAGGCTTCATGTTGCGACGAACTCGAGTGTTCAAGGCGCCTCCCTTTTCTTTCAGCTGTTGTAACAATGTGTTAGAAATATCTCCTTTATCTGCATAAAGCTGGCCAAAAAGCCCTGTGACCAAGTCAGGAAGGGGTTTTCTATCGTCACCATTCCCACGGGTTAAACGAATACTGAGTAGTTCTCCCCGATGCTTATCGCAAACGGCAAGCGGCGTGGAATCGACAATAGAGAACCCTGAACATTCGCCCTTAACTGTGTCAAAGAAAGCATAAAGCGCCATTGCACAGCGGGTAAGGAGTTCAATACAGCGAGAATAAGAGGGAAAGGTTGGAAATTCAGCCCTGAGATGCTGACACACATGATGAAGATAGAATGATTTGAACTGGCGATAACGAATTGGATGGAACAATACCACTAGCGTCATCAGCTCTGCCAAAGAAAGAGAACTGGCACGGATACGCCGCTTGGACCCATCAGGAGCTTTGCATTGAGTAGTGGCTCAAATTTTTTGCAAAAATCATCCATTAAGCAATAAAGTTCGGTAATATCGTTCATGAGTGTCTCGCTATTTCGTGATGAATAATGTCCGCAAACATCATTATCTTGAAGTACGAGGCACTTATCTCTTCTTGAGCAAAAAATTAGAGAAAATAAACGTCAATTCCTTATCCCTGAACATCGCTAAGAGCAGAACACTTTTATCACGGCTTCCAACATCGTAATTAAGGTTGTTTCTGTGGTATTCTTAGCCAAAGTTAAGCTGTTAACAGCAACTCGTATCACATTAATATATAGAGGTACCAATATGGAACGATATCCACGCCCTAATGGTTCGATTGTCGAGCGAACCAACACAGGCATTCAGGCGTATATGGCACAGGTTTATGGCTGGATGAGCTGTGGCCTTTTATTGACTGCTTTTATCGCTTGGTACGCGGCTAATACTCCCGCTATCATGAATCTTATTTTTTCCAGCCAAATCACTTTTTTTGGACTTGTCATTGTTCAATTGGGTCTGGTTTTTGTTATTTCGGGGATGATTAATCGCCTGAGTGCAACCTTGGCAACCAGTCTGTTTATGCTCTATTCCGCCTTAACCGGCTTAACCACATCCAGTATTTTCGTTGTATATACAAGCTCATCCATTGCCAGTACTTTTGTTATTGCAGCGGGGATGTTTGGGGCTATGAGTCTCTATGGCTATACCACTAAACGCGATCTAAGTGGCCTTGGCAATATGCTGTTCATGGGACTTATCGGCATCGTCTTAGCTTCAGTGGTTAACATCTGGCTCAAAAGCAGTGCATTGATGTGGGCTGTTACCTATATCGGTGTCGTGCTATTTGTCGGTCTGACTGCCTATGATACTCAGAAACTGAAAAACATGGGCAGTCAATTAGATGCCAGTGATCAAGATGGATTCCGTAAGTACACCATAGTTGGCGCGTTGACGCTGTATCTTGATTTTATTAACCTGTTCCTGATGTTATTGCGTATTTTCGGCAACCGCCGTTGATCAGCTAAAGACACCCTAGGGTGTCTTTTTTTTTAAGGAAAGTTATTTCACTTCTACGCCTTTGGCCTGTAAATCTGCATGATAGGAAGAACGAACAAAAGGGCCACAGGCAGCATGGGTAAATCCCATCGCCAAAGCCTGTGTCTTCATTTGATTAAATTCATCAGGGCTAACATAACGCTGAACAGGCAAATGATGTCGACTCGGCTGCAAATATTGCCCTAACGTTAACATAGTGACACCATGGCGGCGTAGATCGTGCATAACCTCAACAATTTCGGCATTAGTTTCACCTAAACCAACCATCAGGCCAGATTTGGTTGGGATTTCTGGATGCCGCACGTTAAAGCTTTCTAGTAGCTTGAGCGAACCCTCATAATTTGCTCCTGGCCGCACCTGTCGATAGATCCGTGGGACGTTTTCCAGATTATGGTTAAATACATCGGGTGGAGTTAACGTCAAAATATCTAGCGCCCGATCCATGCGCCCGCGAAAATCTGGCACCAATGTTTCAATTTTAATCGCTGGGTTCCTGGCTCGAATACGGATGATACAATTAGCGAAATGTTGTGCACCACCATCACGCAAGTCATCCCGATCGACGGAAGTAATCACCACGTAACGCAGCCCCATGTCTTGAATAGTTTGTGCCAATTTTTCAGGCTCATTACTATCAGGTACCATCGGGCGACCATGAGCAACATCGCAAAATGGGCAACGACGCGTACATATCGCCCCCAAGATCATAAATGTTGCCGTTCCATGATTAAAGCATTCAGATAAGTTGGGACAGGAAGCTTCTTCACACACCGAATGCAAACCGTTTTTACGCATTGCCGCTTTGATCCCCTGAATACGACTCGAATCAGCAGGAAGCTTTATTTTCAGCCATTCGGGCTTAGGTAATGGTGCCTGATGCTCAGTCATCAAGGTTTTAACCGGGATTAACGCCGTCTTATCTAGATCACGGTATTTTACGCCAAGTTCCATAGGGATCGATTTGTTCATGGTGATATAGGTTCCAATTTTGTAAATAGACTTTTTGTCAAGTCCAAGCTTGCCGAATGACCTTTGTATAACCTAGCTGCTGGACAAATTTATCCACTAAAATCGTTTGTATTTTTTTGAAAGTCACAGCGCTGTCAGTCAACGCACTGACTTGCGTCATTTTCATGTCGGCATAACCACAGGGGTTGATACGTAGAAAAGGTTCCAGATCCATCGCGACATTAAGTGCAAGCCCATGCAATGAACATCCCTTACGGATACGTAATCCTAAAGAGCAAATTTTTTGTGGATCAGCCTTTAAAACATAGACACCCGGTGCATGAGGACATGAATGGGAAATTATTCCAAGGTCATCTAACGTTTGTATCACCGTATTTTCCATTGCTGTAACCAGCTGACGCACGCCGATTTTTAATCGTTTTAGATCTATCATCACATACATCACTTGCTGACCAGGGCCATGATAGGTGACTTGCCCACCACGATCGCTCTGGATCACAGGGATCTCTTTAGGTGCCAACAAATGTTCGGCTTTACCCGCCTTACCCTGAGTAAAAACAGGGTGATGTTGAACCAACCAAATCTCATCCAGGGTGTTTTCCGTACGATACTCAGTAAAATCATGCATCGCCTGGCATACTAGCGTGTAAGGCTTTAGTGCCAGCTGACGTAAAATAATCTGCTGGGATTGTAAAGAAGCCATCGATCACAACACCATGCGCACTAATGGCAGCTTACCCAATTCATGATACAGCGTTTCTATTTGCTCAGTACAAGTCGCAGTAATAGTGATAGAAACCGAGTGATAACTGCCTTTACTGCTAGATTTCACTTCTGGCATATAATCCCCCGGAACATGACGCTGTACTACGGCAAGCGCTTGATCAACTAACTGAGGATCGGCAAAACCCATAACTTTGTAAGTAAAAGAACAAGGAAATTCAAGTAGCTTGTCCAGTTTAGTTTTCATCTCTACTCCTATTGTCGTCTTTTAACCGAACCAGTGATGGAATGCCAATTTGATATAATCGACGAAACGGCTAAAGATGCCACCTTGTTTCACTTCTTTCATAACGACTAATGGACGCTGATCGATAGTCTTGCCATCGAGCTGAAAGTTAATAGTACCCACCACTTGATTTGTTGCCAATGGTGCGTGTAGCTCTGGTATGTTAAGGACATAACTGGCCTTTAGATCCGCCACTCTACCACGAGGGATAGTAAGGTAAACATCTTTCGCCACGCTTAATTGAACCCTATCACTATCGCCAAACCAGGCAGGTTCGGAAACAAATTCTTTACCGACTTTCAACGGTGCGACGGTTTCAAAAAAACGAAAGCCCCAGGTTAACAGCTTTTTACTTTCGATCTCACGTCCTTTAAGCGATTTACTGCCCAGAACTACCGAGATTAAGCGCATTTGCCCTTCCGTCGCAGAGGCCACCAGATTATAGCCCGCAGCTAAAGTATGACCGGTTTTAATACCATCAACCTTCAGGTCTTTATCCCAGAGTAAACCGTTACGATTTAACTGCCGAATATTATTAAAGGTAAATTCTTTCTCTTTATAAACGGCATATTCGTCGGGCACATCGTGGATTAATGCTTGACCAATCAATGCCATATCTCGTGCTGAGCTGTACTGTCCTTCGGCATCTAGCCCATGAACTGTTTTAAAATGTGTATTTTGCAATCCGAGGGTAGTCACGTAGTTATTCATCAAATTAACGAAAAAATCTTGACTACCAGCAATATAATCAGCCATGGCAACACAGGCATCATTACCCGACTGTAGATTAATACCACGGATTAATTTAGAAACTAGCACGCTATCGCCAGGTTTGAGGAACATCAACGAGGAACCTCTGAAAACGGGATTACCCGTCGCCCACGCGTCGTTGCCAATGATCACTTTGTCATCGGCGCTGATTTTCCCTGATTTAACAGCTTGACCAATAACATAGCTGGTCATCATTTTTGTCAGGCTAGCGGGATCACGTCGTACATCAGCATTATTTTCGGCTAATACTTTGCCAGAGTTGTAATCCATCAATACGTAGGCTTCTGCATTTATTTTCGGTTCGCCAGGGATCATGGTTCTCAAATTAGCATCGTCGGCATTAGCGAAGGAAGCAGCACCGATGTTAATAACGCCGATTAACGCTATGCTGTTAATTAAACCAGAAGTAGTGATATATTTCATAAGCAAGGCATATCATCCGTGGGGGCAAGTTAACGATGCTGCCTACTATATAACGAACTATAAATTTTTAGATAACATTTTTCTATGCGTATGTATCGACATCACGATGCCAAAACCTGCCATCAGGACGATTAACGCCGAGCCACCGTAGCTGATTAAAGGTAAAGGGACGCCAACAACAGGCAAAATCCCACTTACCATACCAATGTTGACAAATACATACACAAACAGAATTAGCATCAAAGCGCCGATCATCACACGACCAAAGGTGGTCTGTGCATGAGCTGCCATCACTAGCCCACGCATGATGATAGAGAGATAGAGTGTCAGTAAAATTAACACACCCACCAGCCCTAACTCTTCTGCCAGTACCGCAAAGATAAAATCAGTATGGCGTTCGGGTAAGAACTCCAACTGCGATTGAGTGCCATGTAGCCAGCCTTTACCGAACAAGCCACCAGAGCCAATGGCAATTTTTGACTGGATAATATGATAACCAGCACCCAAAGGATCTTTTTCTGGATCAAGTAGCATCATCACCCGATCGTGCTGATAACCATGCATAAGAAAAAACCAGAGAATGGGAATAAACCCCGCCAGAAGCAAAGCAGCGATACCAATTAAACGCCAGCTCATTCCGGCCAAAAACAAGACAAATAATCCAGAAGAAGCAATCAGAATCGAGGTACCCAAATCAGGTTGCGCCGCTACCAATAAGGTCGGCATAAAAATAAGGATCAGCGCAATAGTGGTATTTTTCAACGAGGGCGGACAGATATCACGGTTCATAAAGCGTGCTACCATCAAAGGAACCGCAATTTTGGCGATCTCTGACGGTTGAAAACGGATCACACCGAGATCAAGCCAACGCCGCGCTCCTTTACTAATTTGTCCAAAGGTATCGACCAGCACCAATAAAACAATACAGGCAAAGTAAAGATAGGGTGCCCAATTTTCATATACCCGTGGTGGGACTTGTGCCATCAGCAACATCACAAATAAACCTACGACAATCTGAGTAAGCTTGCGCTCCATCATCCCCACATCTTGCCCACTGGCACTCCACATAATAAAAGCACTATAAGCCAGGAGCGCAACAATACAGATCAACAACGGCATGTCGATGTGTATTTTTGACGATAGTGATCCTTTTTGTTGGTTTTCAGTCATCATCAAACCCCTCGACATTAAGGCGACCCTGTTCTGCTGGCGGTAATTGAGTATTATTGTCACCGAGTAAAATATGATCGAGGATCTGGCGAGTAATCGTACCCACAGCAGCACCCACACCACCATTTTCCAGCACAATGGCCACTGCCACTGTCGGATTTGCAAAGGGTGCAAAGGCCGTCATTAGTTTATGATCGCGCAAGTGTGCAGCAACTTTACTGGCATTGTAAGTTTCATAACTGTAAACTTGTGCCGTACCCGATTTAGCCGCCGCTTTATAGGGCGTACCTTCGAAGCTCTTGCGACCCGTACCGTTAGCACGGTTGGCAACACCATACATGCCCTCTTTTACTGTCTCCCAATAGCCAGAATGAATATCACCAATCTGTAACTGCTCCTTCTGTCGATAAGGTACCAAGACACCATCAATCCTGGTACTTAATAACAAATGAGGATTTTTGACTACACCATCATTGATCAGTGTCATTAGCACCTTTGCCATCTGGATAGGTGTTGCACTCCAATAACCTTGACCGATGCCAACAGGGATAGTATCACCCTGATACCAGGGTTTTTTATAACGTTTTTGTTTCCATTCACGTGTTGGCATAATACCGGTACGTTCTTCGGATAAATCGATACCGGTATACTCACCATAGCCAAATTTTGTCATCCACTCCGATAACCGATTGATTCCCATATCGTAAGCAACCTGGTAAAAAAAAGTATCCGCCGATTCCTCTATCGCTTTAACGACATTTAAACGACCGTGTCCCCACTTTTTCCAATCACGGAAACGCTTTTCTGAGCCAGGTAGCTGCCACCAACCAGGATCAAACAAGCTGGTATTTTTATTAATCACACCGGCACTCAGCGCAGACACCGCGATATAGGGTTTCACTGTTGATGCGGGTGGGTAAATACCCTGTGTCGCACGATTGATGAGCGGACGATCAGGATCTTTTAATAATCCCTGATAATCTTTACTGGAGATACCATCAACAAATAGATTGGCATCATAACTAGGGTTAGAAACCAAAGCCAATACCCCTCCATCTCGTGGATCAGTCACTACCACAGCAGCCCGGCTACCGCTAATTAACTGTTCAATATAGATCTGCAGTTTTAAATCCAGTGTCAGATAAATATCTTTTCCAGCCTGTGGTGGTTGCTCCTGGAGCTGCCTTATCACACGCCCTCGGTTATTAACTTCAACTTCTTCATAGCCTGTTTTACCATGAAGTATCGATTCGTAATAACGTTCTATCCCTAATTTTCCTATATCGTGAGTCGCAGCATAGTTCGCCAAAATCCCCTCTTTATTCAGGCGTTCGACATCTTTGTCGTTAATTTTAGAAACATAGCCGATCACATGGGTAAGCGCAGAGCCATAAGGGTAATAACGTCGTTGATAACCATTGACTTCTATGCCTGGAAAATGGAACTGGTTAACGGCAAAACGCGCAACCTGCACCTCTGTGAGCGGAGTTTTAAGCACAATGGAAGTGAAACGACGTGAACGCTTACGTTCTTTTTCAAAGTTAGCGATATCCTCATCCGTCAGGTCGACAATCGAACGTAACGCTTGCAGGGTTGTTGGCAAATCTGCTACTTTTTCCGGCATTACCTCTAACTGGTAAATGACACGATTCAACGCTAAAGGGATACCATTACGATCATAGATAATACCGCGACTCGGTGCTATCGGTACGAGTTTGATACGGTTCTCATTAGAACGTGTACGATAATCTTCAAAACGTGTGATTTGCAAATGATAGAGATTCGCCACCAGCATGCCACTTAACAACAAGATGCCACAAAACGCAATCAAGGCACGGCTCACGAAAAGAGCGGACTCAGCCGAATAATCGCGAAAAGGATTAAGTTTTTTTTTCATCCGACGACTATTATTTCACTTTACTCAAATTCATCACCCGATTATTCCCTATGATAAGGATGATTAACGTTAATACTCCTCGCGCGATAAAGGCTCTCTACAACCAAAATACGCACCAAAGGATGAGGCAGCGTGAGCGGAGAAAGCGACCAGCTTCGTTCTGCTACTGCTTTACAAACCGGAGCCAATCCCTCCGGGCCACCAATAAGAAAACTCAGATTGCGACCATCTTGCTGCCAATTTGCCAATTGCTTTGCCAACTGAGAGGTTCCCCAAGGTGTGCCAGGGATATCCAGGGCAATAATTCGGTGATTTTTGCCCGCGGCGGCCAGCATCAATTCCCCTTCTTTTTCCAGAATACCGCTAATATCTGCATTTTTGCCTCGTTTTCCCGCGGGTATTTCTATCAGTTCACAAGGCATATCTTTAGGAAAGCGGCACAAGTAATCAGCGACACCCGTTTGCACCCAAGCGGGCATTTTAGTCCCAACGGCGATCACTTGCAGTTTCACTATTCACTCCAAAGGCACCCAAACATAAAATAATCTACTAAAAAAACAGATAAATTATTTTTTGATTAAATTAAAGGCAACAAAACACAACTTTTCAGTCATTATTCACCAATAATCGACTCTTTATTTTGATCTATTATTCGTACCAGTATACGTCAATATTGCCGTCATTTTCCTAATAAAATGCTTTTTTTTAGCAACAAGTTTATTCTCTAAAAACCAGCCATACCACACCTACCAATGCCTACAGGCCCACCATCGGCCCGCAAGCGACGGCTACAACGCGCCTCAGCCTACGCAGAGTGAGCCAGGAATATTAACAGACGGAAAGAGAACAGTTCTCATCGCAGATCATCCGCGTGGTCAAGATACACACTCGCCGACCATGCGGGCGCAAAAATAAAAGCATATATCGTTCAGTTCTAGCCAAAATGGTTCTGATTTTCACAGCAAACCGGGACGCTGTCCAACCTTCAAATGTTGCCTTTGAAGGGGCCAGGTCTCACTTCAGCTTCGTTCCCTAATGAGTAAATTGAAATTCTCTCTTAGGGTCTAAAAAGATTTTACCGATGGAGTGTATTCCTAAATTATTGATACGACTCATAGGCACTAATTGAGCTGTATCTGTCTCTTGGTGAATGGCATAACAGAATAAATATTTTTCATACTCGGGTTCTTCAAACGTTATCGGTTGATTCATGCCCACTAACTTTGTTCGCTGTGGCTTACTTAGCATTTGCATAAAAGGATCTATAATGCAATTCTCTGCATCTTGATCTTTTGGATCACAGTAGATACGTAAAAAAGCATGATCTAAGGTGAAACCTTCTACCTTACCTTCAATTGTGCACAGTTCGATGGGATGTGGGTACCCACTTTCTACTATTTCTCGTGCGGCAATCATGCAAAGATCCGCACAATTTCCGATTGAACAACGTTCAGCTGCACGGGTTAGATTTTTAAAATCTTGCGGAGTAAATTGGTCAACAGGTTTACCGTAAGTGCCGGCTTGTCTATGCATATCTCTTTGCCGTTTTCCTAACTCTTTACAATATAATCCTTTGGTTAGCCTTTCGATATTCACACTGTCTCGTATATGCGATGTAACGTAATTCACGGCATAGTGCCCTACTTCTGAGGGTATCGCATATAAGAAATTTCCGCTTGCTTCTTGGGATCGCGTAGTCTGAAAAGAGCCACAGGGTGAAATGTCCATGGTATCTCCTTTTATTGACGTTGTGGAAAAAACACGCATCCATCGCTGATGGACGTCGTTTTGCTGTTACACAATCAACTTCTATCGAAACAATGTGTGCGTAATGCCTGATTAATCTGTGCGAGGTTTATCGCCGAGCCTAATGCCTCCTGGCTGTCAATCATGAGCGCCAGGCCCCAGCGTAGCCGGACCTCTGCCGTTGTTCTGGCTGTGCCGGGCGCAGGGGAAGGCAGCTTTTTCAATTTTAAGGTGACCTTGGGCTGACCTTGGGTGTGTAGAAAAAGCGTCGTCTGGTGATGTAAACCCCGGATTTTTGTCCCTACCGGCGCAAATACTTTGATCGGTATCGCAGGCAATGCGGATAAATCGATACCGCTTATCTCAGGGGGTAGTGAGAGTGTTAACGATGAGATAGGAAAACCGATATCACTCTGAGTTAACGTCAACCATTCCTGGCGCTGTCCTGTCGATGGCGGCAAGACAGTCATCGCCAGACGAGGAGGACTGCTTGCATCTGTGGCGAAGGTGGTAAATTGATAACCGTCTTTTTGCCAGGTCGCTTTGCGGAAAAAACGTTTTCCTTCTGTATCCCAGGCCAGCTCTATATCCATAGGCATCTCAGATGCTTTGTCAGATTCTTTGATAGGTATCATCTGTTGATTTGACTGAGTATGAAGTGTATCCAGTAGCACCATCAAGGGCGCTTGCCCCATATCATTTTCTTCATCGACGTAGACGGCTTTGAGCTGCTGATAGCGCGTATTTTGCGGCAAATCATGAAAATAGCGGTAGTCAACACGACTTTTTCTATTATTAAAGGGGTGGGCGACACCAACAACAGCGAGCTGTTGTTGCGTGGTATCGTACTCGATATGGGCAACACTGGGGGTATATGTAGCGGCGATAATCCAGGGAAAGATAGAGCTGAAAGGTTTGATTCCAAAAGTAAAAACTTTTGGTGTAGTTTCTATGAAACTGCTCCTGTTTATCCTGTAATCAAAATCAAATAGTTCTGCTATATCCCCCTGACTGTTATAAAAATGGGGATGGGTAACGCTATCCCTCTCTATATTACTGATCGCCTGCCAACGCTGGGTGGTTAAATCTAATAATCCTTTTGCCATCTCATTTTCCCCGATCCGGATAGCGATAGGCACTCGTCCATCAATAATAAACCGCGGATCATTAGCGAATTTGCTCTGGATAAACGCCACGGCTTGGGTGAGATTGTTACCCAATAACGCCTCCCTATTTGCCGCTTCCAGTCCGACAGAAAATTTAGGCGTTTCCTCTCCTGGGCGAGCTGACGCTGTTAACGTAAACATCAGCCCCGGTAGCTCGACAATACGCATCTGTAACGCAATATGGCCCGGCAGATCGCCGTCAATCTGTACCCTTTTATTATGCGCTAACTGTAGATCCCATCCGCCGCGCCTCTTTTCTAACCCTAGTTGCGCGATGTTGCTCTGTTGTGACGCCATACTGCTAGCCTGATCTTGCTCATTTAACTTTCGCACAAAAGGCTCGGCGGCTTCCATCAACGTTCGCAGATCCACTTTAGTATGCAAGTCACTCAAGGGATCAGACATTGACTGGATAACGTTATAGGCACTCCAAACAAATCCTCCTAATCCTCCTAACAAAACTCTCCCTGGGATTTCTGCTTCTCGAATATGCACTACCAACAGATCGTGTACCTTTGACACATCGGCCGGATCAATCCCCATATTCAATAATGCCAAGACAGCTTCACCGTATGCCATAGTCGAGCGTTGTTGCCATTCCGACCGAGTTTTTTTTCTGTTTGCTATCGCGTCGAGTGTATCCGGGGTGATATCGAATACCCAACGTTCGTTTTTCCGTTGTACCGGGTCCTGATGGGGTTGAATGATGATCTGCCGTCTATCATCAAATAAATCAATCCGGGTGGTGCCCCCTCCCCCTTTGAATCGATAGGTTAAAAAATGGGCATGCCCTGCATCTGTCATCGGGGTGGGTAATCTCCCAGAATGAAGCCCCTCATGATCATCACCCTTAATAGAAGCCAACTTCTGGGGAGATTGAAAACCAATACTACGCTCACCCGCATCCAGTTCTATCGTGTATTCTGTTGCGCGAGGGGTGAAGACCGCATGGTTTGGTGCATGATCACCACCAAGGTGAAAAACATTGGCACCCGATGAGTTGTAATACGCGCTGAATCTATTGAAGATTTCTTTTCCGTCTAAGCGCCCGTAAGCACCGACATCATGCATAAAATTGTAATGCCCATCCAACGCCGCCGGCAACAGCAAGTACTGGGTCGATTTCAGCGCCGTATTTTGTTGTATCACCTGGGAAAGATCAAAACCGAGTGCCTGATAGGCGCTAAGCGAGTTCCCGTATGTTGTCGAATGCTCGCGATTAGCAGGATTAAACCGGGGAATGCCGATATCCGCTACCTGTACTGACAGGATCTCCCCGTTTATCCGGATCTTTCTCAGCGGGACGTAAGGTTCAAGAGAGACTATTTTCCCATCGTCACTTACTTGCGCAATCCCCGTAGGCGTGATGACGGTTTTGTTTTTTGAATGGCGAAAAGGCGCAATGACTTCATCCAATTCAATTTGGTAATGAGTATTATTAAAAGCGATAGCCTCCAGTAACGCATTGGTTCCAATCATCAGACCGGCGAAAACCACACTCAAGGGACCCGCGATCCCCATGAAACTGGCAATAGCAGGTGCAGTGGCAGGGGCAATACTGGCAACCACAGGCAATATTGCCAGCCCGGTATCTACCGCCAATTGTGTGCCGGCTAATGCCACGCGCGCGATAGCAAAATCTTTTTGCGGCCCTGGCGGCATGGCGTTGAGATCCTGAACAGCATCAATGAAATTGATGATATCCACCGCGACATTGACCACACTACCGGAGTGCGTGTAAGCCGTCCCCCCTAACAGTTTGCCTAACAGGCCTTCAGCCTGGGCACCTGCACCGCGTAATAGCTTGACCGTTCTGACCAGAGTGCCGATATCTTGCCCGATCCCATGCAGTATCTGCCCCAAATTGGCCATGCCGACAAATTTTTTCCACGGTGAAAGGTCATCATCATGAGGCTGTGATAAAAGATGCAGCGCGAGGAAGGCCAAATTCATCGTCGAAATACCTTCTGCCTGCGCTATCTCTGGCTCCAGCAAAAGCATTTTATCGCGTATTTGCGTAAACACAGCATTTTCACGCGATACACCAGCTTGTCCTGATAGCCCTTCTACTACAGAAAACCTAAAGACATCACCGTCTTTCCCGTATTGTAAAGCGATGCGTCTTCCTGGCAGTGCACCTTGTTGTGCTGACGGTTTTTCCTCTAAAAAGAGTACCGCGTTATTGCTATCATGTTTTACCATGACACGCTTATCTTGCTGATCGGCTGTTGTTTTAAAAATACATTCAACCTGATCCCCCACGTTCTCGAAGCCAAAAAAGCGATATTCTTTTTTATAGTATTGGGTTAACGCCTGCTCATAATGCTTAATGAGCCTGTTTGCCATGCGCTCTAGTTGTTGTAACTCGACGCGCGTCTGTTCTTTTACTGATGTTTTAATTGCAATCTCATCTGCTGGAGTGATCGCCAGAGGTCGAGCATTCGGATGCCAGCCCTCTGTCACGATCGGTTGCTTTGATGCGATCTCTCCTTCCTCTTGCTGTATAGAAAATACGAATGCAGGGAAATATCTCTGTCGTTGGCTGTCGAATGCCAAACTCATCCGCGCCTGGCGAGCAGGCTCGCCAATCCTCCCCTCAACGAACTGATGGCGATGCCCGACCTTGCGCTCATGTACTACAGCAGCAGTTATCGATAGCTCGCTGGCATAGGCGACTAACTGAGCCGGTTTTTGGCCCGTTTGTTGCGCCAGTGCGGCAGCGGCATCAAACAGAAATCCGCTTTTTTTATCGTCATGATTAACCAACGCACAACCCATCAGCACTAGCTTATTGATCTGAGAATGTAGGGCTAATTTTTGAGATATTTGCCGAGGCAGAGCAGCGAGCTCGTGCGCCGTGTAACCCGCCAGGCTGGTATTATTCTGCACATCCCCAACGCCCCCTCGGCCATGACCGACCAATAACAATTCCACCTCACCGCTACCACCCAGCACCGTCGGGTCGCCATACACCGGACGCATCTGGCCTTGCACATCCAGCTGATATACCGCTGCCTCACCCGGGTGTTTATCTGCCAGCGCTATCGCCGAACGTAAGCTCTCTGCGTCATCTTCCAACTGGACGATAATACGACGCTTACGCGGCGTCTCGCCACCAACAACAGCCCGTTCCCCAGCGACCTCCGGCATCGCCCAGTTAGCAATATTATCCCGCTGCGCCACGCCTAAACCGCTTAACGATCCAGAAAATGGTATTTCGTCGGTTGAACTCGATCTTCCGGCAGGTAACGCGCTATTGCGGATACGTATCGACTGATCCTGGTTAAGATCCGGATAATTGAAAATGCTCTTGAAGTCATTGCCTAAACTGACTGAGTCATAATCTACAAAACCTGCCAGGTTACCTTTGTGGAGATCCCGAATAGTTTCACCTGCTGTTAAATCAACCTCCTGTTTTAATATTACGTATAGGTGATCCCCCACTTTCTGAGTAGCGGTAACTCGAAAGTATTGGCCTGGGTTTAACAGGATTTCTGCGGTATTTCTATCCGTGATACCGGCAGTATTATAGCCTACAGTGATCCCTTCCAGCACATAGATGACTCTACCTTCGTTGGGAGTTCTTAGCGCCTTGATCGTTTCAACACTGGCATCCGTGGTCAATAAACCTCGATAACTCATCACCTGACCCGGTTTTAGCCGACCAAATAACAGGGTGACTTCCCTGGTGTTTAAAGGCATAGGCGAATAGTAAACCGTACCTTGATAGCCAGGTAGCTTCCTCAACCCCTCTGCCGCACGCTGCATCTCAGGCTGTAGCGCCTCTAGTGACAGTATCTTACGTTCAAATACCCCCCGATTTTTAATGGCCTGCTTTTCTTCAGGCGTCAGTAGACTGCTCGTGTGCTCGCCTTTTGCTTTGGTGGCGTCCACCTCCCGTGCTCTTTTATCATCATTGGCAGGCTGTTGTATTTCCTGCAATCCAGATTTTATCTTATTGACGGTGCCTTGTTCTTTAGCGACATGTGACTCGATCAGAAGCCCATCAGGCAATTCTGCAAATTCCGGCAGGCTGTCTTGTGCCTGATCCAGTTTATAATAGAGTTCGGCCGCGAGTGTCGGCTGCTGCTCTGCTATCTGCACCAGATTCGCGCGATCAGCTGCCGTTATCCTGGTTGTAGAAAACAGCCGTTGTTCAATCTGCTGATCTAATTCCTTAAACGCGGGGTTACTACCGGAGTCCGGATACCACATCTGATGATTACGCAGCTGATTTTGCAGAATAAAGGCCATTTCAATGCCTTCTCTACCAGAAGTTACACGCAATCGATCCAGCGCCTGTAGAATATCATTGCAATCAGGCTCTTTCTGCCGTGAAAATACCCAGACCCGCCGGTGTAACTGCCCAATAGACATCAGATCACGAAACCGATTTGATTCTGTTGCCAACAGGTGGTGTTGACGCCCATATTCTGGCGGTAGATAACGTGCCGCCACGCTGTTATCCAGTTTGGGTAAAATCAAAGCCAGCGTCTGCTCGTATAGCTGACCATTAAGTATCTCTCCCCGCTTAGCACGCTGACGTAATGCATCAAATGTATCCCGTAGCTGTTTACCAATACACTGTTGCTGATCAACAAAACGGTCCTCTAAAAATGCGGCAACATAAAGCGCTTCAAAAAATGAATGATAGCCATTGTTAATCATCTGAGCCGCATTGAAGAGTTGCAGCGTCCAGTATTCGCGGACATTCAAGGGGCCAAATAAATTAGTAAGTTGTAGGGTCACATCGCGAGTGGTACCCGATATGCCTCCGCTGAAAGGCGTATCCAAATCCGCCATGAAGGCGCTCATCTCACTCTGATCAGGACGATACCAGTTACGGCTTTTGAGTTTGTCATCCGTAATTTTCATACCATCAATGTCATCACTGTTAAGAATAAACCAGGGCGCCTGGCGTTCTTCACGGGTGTTAACTTTCAGACCTTCAGGAGACTTGACCGGCCTCTTACTCTGATAATACTGGGCTGCTGGACGCAGGGCATGGAAAAAAATCTGCTGACGTAAGGACCGTAGCTCTGCCCAGGTGCCGTTTATATGTAATTCATTACGTAGTAACTTCTGCAGCAGTTCGCTATCGGTAACATTATTCCAGACTTGGAGCAATTTTTGACGTAGACGCGCCAAATCACTACGGACGTAGTGAGCCTGTCCTGAAAATTGTGTAATTGCCTATATTTAAACAATTTGTGAATAGGATATAGACAATGGTAAGAAAGAATAAATTACCGGATACCCCGCAACAATCTCAGCTACGTCAGGTAGCTCAGGCGCTGGTAAAAGACATTAAAACTGAATCTGATCTAAACAAGATACTCAATGAATTCGTTAAGATGACAGTAGAAGCGACATTAGGTGCTGAAATGGAACATCACCTAGGTTATGCCAAAAATGCGGCTGAAGGACGTGGCAGCGGTAATAGTCGTAATGGCTATTCTGCAAAAAATATTACCTCTCAGTACGGTGAATTAGCGATAGAAACGCCCCGTGACCGTAACGGCGAGTTTTCCCCGATAATGGTTGAAAAAGGGCAAACTCGGCTGACCCATTTTGACGATCACATTTTAGCGTTTTACGCTCAAGGCATGACCACACGGGAAATTACCGAAACCTTTAAAAAAATCTATGATGCTGAGGTATCGCC
Source organism: Candidatus Fukatsuia endosymbiont of Tuberolachnus salignus (assembly GCF_964030845.1). NCBI lineage: Bacteria > Pseudomonadati > Pseudomonadota > Gammaproteobacteria > Enterobacterales > Yersiniaceae > Candidatus Fukatsuia > Candidatus Fukatsuia endosymbiont of Tuberolachnus salignus. The sequence goes on along the minus strand of NZ_OZ034983.1, from coordinate 1,549,713 downwards.
AACCTTGATATCTAAAGTCACTGATGCGGTAATTGACCGAGTAACCACCTGGCGTAGTCGCCCACTGGACAATCTGTATCCGATTGTTTATCTGGATTGTATTGTCGTTAAAGTTCACCAGGATAAGCGGGTTATCAATAAATCTGTCTATATCGCGCTAGGCATCAATATGGAAGGACATAAGGAATGCCTTGGCTTGTGGATAGCGGAGACGGAAGGAGCAAAGACCTGGTTATCGATTCTGACCGAGTTAAAGAATCGGGGCTTAAATGATATATTAATTGCTTGTATGGATGGTTTAACCGGGTTTCCTGAGGCTGTCAACACGGTCTATCCTGAGACAAAAATCCAGCTTTGCATTGTCCATTTAGTCCGTAATTCGGTCAAATACGTCAGTTGGAAAGATCGACAAGCACTCTGTGCCGACCTAAAACTCATTTACCGTTCCGCTACAGAAGAAAATGCTTTGCAAGAGCTTGATAGTTTTGAAGGACGCTGGGGTGAAAAATACCCAACACTGGTACAAATTTGGCGCAGAAATTGGGATAACCTATCCACATTTTTTACTTATCCCGACGAAATTCGCAAGGTGATTTATACAACAAATGCGATAGAATCACTCAATAGTGTGATACGTAAAGCCATAAAAAAACGCAAAATATTTGCACATGATGGGTCTGCATTAAAAGTGATTTATCTGGCAATAGAATCTGCATCAGAAAAGTGGACAATGCCGATACCAAACTGGCGTCAGGCTCTCAATCACTTTATGATCGAATACCCTGAACGGTTATCAGTGTATTTATGAGGAATCGGCAGTTACACAGAATCTTGTACAGGCTCGACGTAGTCGACTTGTAGTATCTTGGTAAGCAGGGATTTCCTTATTGCCTCTTCAGTACGTTTTTTATCCGCCGCACGAAACCTCTTCATTTTTATGTTAGCTCTCGCTTCTGCTTCTGCTTCTGTTTTACTTTTTTGCATTTCACTGTTTTTTATGCTCTCTTTTTGCTCTTGCCACATCTCTTCCGTTTTGGGTGTCCCCCGCACTGCCCATTCGTCTTGAGCCAACTGGTCGGCAAATTTTTCCATCAGCTGATCGACAGCCTGTTGTGCGGCTTCATCGGTCAGATAGCTTTGAGCAAAGTCACCTTCCCACTGTGCTTTCAACCAGGGATTACCATTGACATCACGCTGGGATCCCCATAGCGGAACCTGACTGTTTTCCAGTAACCGCGCCGGGGTGAGGTAGTTTATTTCTAGTAGATGCGTTAGCTGGTCTCTGAACGCCTGATTTTGTATCGGATCCAGATACCAGGCTGCCAGGCTTGCCGAGCCATTTCTGACCTGTTCTAGCTTATTGAAGAATGCGCTGTTCTGCTCATACAGGAGAACCAATTCACGCTGACTGAGGTGCCCGACCTCTATTTTATTACCTCTTGTCATAATGCGGTTAAAAGCGGTGGCCATATCCAGTTCTGATTTATTTTGCCACGAAAATGGCAAGAGGTACTGCTCGTCACCCAGGCCAATGGCGTGCTGTATCTCACGAATATCATAAAATTCACCGTCGCGATCAGCATGGTAAAAGCTTTGCTGGTAACTTCTCGAGGCAATGGTGGTAAACGAAGACACATCAGCATGTTGATTTAACAGTTCCTGAAAATTACTTTTTAAATCAACAGTTAGCCCTGCCTGGTTGGGATGTCTTTGATCGACACTGACCAATTTTACGGTTTCACTTTCCTTGACGAACTGGATTTGCATCGCATGACGTTCTGAATGTTCGGATTCCATAAAAGTACCGAAAAAGTCACGGATAAAATCTGTTTTGACCAGTACGGAACGGATCGGCGCATGGACTGGGCCATGTTTGATATTCGGGCTGAGGCGATACTGCTGATGCCAGGCCAGACTACGATAGGTTGTGCCAAACGAAAAATTAATGTCCCCACCTGCCTTTCGTGGTTGCACAATAATTTTATTATTTCTCAGGTAAAGTTCCTTCTGGCTACTATCATAATTGGCATCGACCAGACTGATATACATACTGATCCAACCTGGTTTTTCCTCCATTTGCAGTAATGAAATATTTGTTCTCGTTAGCTTGCCATCAGATGGCAAGTGCAGTGTTGCACCGTTAATGTCACTGTCAATGTCACCCGATTTTGTCATTTCATCCTGGTACTTTTCCTTAATGTCCTTATAAGCGGCCAGTTGAGGAGATAACTGCTGGTACCGTAACAATTTTGCTGTAAGGATCGACGGTTGTCCTTGCGTAAATAATCGCCGTAGTAAAAAATCTGCGGGTATTATTAAATTCACTTCCTTGCCCGAGGGGACAGAATGTTGTCTTTGCAAAACGGATACCTGGCGTGATGCGCCGAAACTCCAAGGTGTTGATCCTTGTCTTACCAGCGGTGGATGTGGCATGCGGACATTTTGCTGGGGTGGCTCAACCGACGTCTGTCTTTTATAAAATACCTGCAAGATATTAAGATCAGCTATCTGTCCTTCCAGGGTAGCTATCTTCCTATTAAGCTCAGTCAGCTTGCCAGTATTATTTGTCTTGATACCACCGACCAGCAAATCGTTCCGACTGGTTTCCCAGTGATCCTCATAATCCGTTTCTCTTTTCTTATGTTGTTGATACATAGTGCGCATATCTTGCAACGTCGACAGATAGTCTTTATCTTTTTGGCTACCGCCATCCTGGATAATATTGTTTTCCGTGCCCTTTATAGCGTTGGATAACGCAGTGATACGCTGATCTAAAGAATGTGGATTATCACTCATCTGTAGATACTCTGCCGTCAACACACTAAAAGTTTCTTGCTGTAGTGCATCCAGATGCCGCAGTACGGCCATTTTATAGGCTATATTCTCTTTTGACGCCATGGCATACCACTGGCTCCAGTGGTTGTGGCTGGTTTGTTGTTTCTGTTCAATGATGCTATCTAGCAGGGTAAATAGGGGGCGATTAGCATCCTCATCCGCGATCACCTGGAGCTGGTTAGCATTGAACGCCAGCGCCGGCAGTCCAAGACGCTGAGCGAGCCCTGGGATAAAACGGTCAATGCCCTGTTGAGATGTCAAGTACCTGCTGTCATGGATCACTACAAATTTTTCACCCTCTGGCAATGCTTTCAGGATATCCACCACCCTGCTATTCGCTGCTACCGCCTGCCAAATGTGTCCATTTTCCGTCTCTGGCCTAACCATATTGTTGTCACCCAGGGCCAGTATCTTCATGCCCTTGGCGCGGGCTATTTCAAACAACAGGATCAACGATTTCTTTTTGATACCATTTGTTGTTATGTCAACCGATTTGCCTGCTAATATGGCTTTTAATTCACCAGACATAGGGGCAGTACTACCTAGATATTCATCAATTAACGGTTGATACCGATCATGGCGTAAATACCCCAAACCGAGGGTGGTGATGCCCCGTTGCTTTAAGCTATCTATCTGCGCTATGACAACACGCTGGCCAGTGATAGTGTCCCCCTCTTCTCCCATCAACAGTCCTGGGCGATCTTGCAAAAGCAAAGCCAGCTGTTCAGAGAATGCCAGATTGCGTAGCCCCTGATTGAGAGCAGCAGTTCCTTGCTTGGAATATTGTCTATCCCAGGTATCAAAATCCATATTACGGCTGTGATAATACATGCGTGTAGCCTGGGCTAAACGTGTATCCTGTAGCCGATGCAGATATTCCCTATCTGCAAACTGATTTAGCATCAATTGGTCAAAGGGCGCGTCTGAATAATGGGCATTCAATCTCTCAGCGATTTCTTTCAGGTAGGTAAAAACCATAGCCGCCGGCGCATCACCGGTAGCCAAATCACTAAGATCCTGGTAACTGTAACCCAGAGACAGCACTTTTGTTTTTTGATCGAGCTCTGCCCGCATCATCACATTCGAAGCCTGTGCTTGTAATAGTGCTGCTTGCACCTGAGCAAAACTCTCACCCAACGGAATACGAAAGGTCACCTCGAACGGCATAGGCGTTGCCTCGATGGTAGAACCTATCAACGGCTTTAAATAGGGGTCCTCATTGATCCAAAAACACAAAAAGTCGGTTAAACCAGGATGATAACCCTGTGCTTCATTAAAGGCGGTTTTATATAGCTGAGCGGCGAGAGAGGGCCGTTGCCTGGCGATATCGATAATATACGCCTTGCCAGGTAACGGCTGACTGAATAGCATGTGATTAATTTGCTGATTTAACTCCGTTAAAACCTGAGAATACAAGGGATAAGGAATTTGATTTGGGTCTTGCAATAACCGTCGTATCTCTTCTTGCAATCTAAAGGCGATTTCAACCTGTTTCACACCTGTTGTGCGATGTAATTGATCCTGCATAGGCTGCAATCGAATTAACCTGGTCAGTACCGGGATATCCTTAAGCCGCAGCGATAATTGATCATGAGTGAAAACAGGGCGATGATCGATTCTTTGTCTCACCTGAGAGTGACGTTTCACTTCTTTGCTATAAGGATCAAACTCCTCAAAAAACCACTCAGCATCGGTGAAATCCATAAACAGACCACTACGCTGACGGGCAAATTCTTCCATACCCTGCTTGACGGCTATCGATCCGTTCCTCGCATCCAGTGCTATATCCCGATCCATATTAACCTGGCGACGATAATTGTCATTGATATGCTGACAAACCGCTTTAAGCATATTACTGCCCGCGGGCGCTACCATCCCGGCATTCGATACAGTGCCATTGTTCTTCGCCACCCGTAGGCCATTATGATTGATAGACAGTTGACCTAACGGCTGGAAAAAATCATTAAGCGACCTGGTCGTTTTGCTCATCTTGACAGGATTGATGGCAGCACGCAGTTGCTCTACCCACACCTTATGTTCTGGACTGCGGGCAGAAAAATCCCTGGCATAATCATGCTCTCCAGTTTTCACTGTTCTCTGGTGGTGGGGAAATTTTCCTGTTTTTGTTAAGTATTCAGTCACCAGCTGCGCCTTAACAAGATTGATATCAGCTATGTTTGCTAAATTCGGATCAGGCAGAAGCGGTTTCAGTGCTGGCAATAAATCAGCATCGAGATAAACGCCGCCCTGCTGGCTAAGGATGTTCAGCCGGGCGATATTGAAGGCCGCAGTTAAGTCCTGCCCCAAAGCGAGTTCCCGATAATAATATTTTCTCTCGATGAAGCTGTCTGTTGGGCTATAAATATCCTCCAGCCGGTAATCTGAAGCGGCATCCTTTTGTTGCGCTATAAATCTCGTATAAGCATCCTGCTTTTCTGTTTTAATACGCGCTAGATCCTCTGCTGAACCATCCAGATGGCGAACCATAAACTCAATCGCTGCCTGGTCAAAGGTTTTATCTTCCCTCTCCATCGTTTGCGATATTGCCTGATGTGCCTGATTTTTGAGTTCAGTGACACGCTGAAGGTAAGCCTCTTCGCCGACTATCAGCTCCCGTGCGACGAAACTTTTTATCTGCTTATCCAATTCATGGGCTAACAATGCCGTTGAGTCATACCAGATTTTTATCTCATAATCCGGATTGATTTTTTGCCAAACAGTAATGTAATCCTGTTGTATTGCTTCCAGTTTTCCTAACCAAATAAAATGTAGAAATTTTCTTACATCGGTCTGTTGTAAGCTCACTGCTCTTTGAGGATATTCTCCCCCTCGCAGACCCGCCCTGCTTTTTATTTCTATGGAAGCATAAATTGCATTGTCATCAAAGAGTTCAGAACGTAACTGTTGTGGATTGATGCTAGTGGCAGGGAAATAATCTATTGCAATGTTTTTATCTCTACTCCAATCGGCTAAACCTGTTTTTATCTCCTCTCCCGTAAAACGGGTTTGATCACCGCCTGGCGCGCCATCACTCAGCGCGTGCGGCAAATCACCGATGACTTGCCAATGATCGTTTGCGTGTCGAATCAGCACGATCCGCTTTGTAGGATCATCTTGTTGCCATGTTTGCGCTCTCTCCTGATGGGACAGGCCGTTAATATCAGGAGGGATTAACGCGGCGGTTTGACTGTCCATGACGACAATATTGATTCGGTTTCTTCTAAAATCATCCGCTACTTCTGTAAAACTGACGTTGTTGTCAAACTCTTCCCCTTGTTGCTCTGCCCTTTGCCTAAACTTTTCTACGCAGACGGTGACTTTTTCTGGATCAGGCGCAAAATCTGGATAGACTTTTGTGGTGTAACCTGCTTCCTGCGCTTCTTTTAATTCTGTTAAGGTGACTTTTCCTCCCCCTAACGCATAGAACACGCCTCGACGATCTTGTAGTATATTCACCATGTAGGAGTGGCCATTTTCATCCAGTACCTTCCATGTTTTACCCGGATCAGGGATCAAAACGGTTTCTTGCTCATTCGTTGCCAATGGCATTTCTTCGGCTTCTTCAGAGACAATGCCTAAGATAGCAATTCCTTTTGCTTTAGCAAGACGATAGACCGTACCAATACCTTCCTCCGTGGCACCGGCAACAACCAGGATATTTGCCCGGCCGTAATCACGGATTGTGTCATCCAAAATACTTTCTAATTTTTCTTCTAGCTGGGCGGGATTTTCGTAGCCTAGACCAGAAAATCCGCTGAATACCAAAATATATTTATCCCCAGCCATACTCGATAATTTATTTTCTATTTCGGTATAATTCATCATTTTATCCCTGATAAGATAAATGGGAATAACTTTAATGGATGAATTAAAAAAACATAGAGGAGTTAATAAGATATCATCTTATTAAATAAAAAATAATATAGAACTTTGGCGTACGACAATGGCCTTTTCTTTACATTCCCCATTCTGACTGATTGATATAGTAGAACAACTCTATGATTCATGTCGTATATTTATGCCGCATGGCATTCATTATGGGTAGTGGGCTAAAAGTAAGGATTTTGCGCAGAAATTACTGGGACACGATCCTCTGCTACGACGGATAAATGTCGTGATAGCAGAGGGAGTGAGTAGGACAAGATTTGATACATTTTTATGATAAATAAAGTTTAATCCCTATTCACTCCAAAGCGCCTCCAATTCATAGACACGGCGGCTTTCTTCTTGCATCACATGTACAATCACTTCGCCAAAATCGATCACAACCCAATCAGAAAGCTTTTGACCTTCAGTGCCTAGCGCTCTTATGCCGGCAAGCCGTGATTCCTGTATCAAATTATCAGCCAGAGCGCTAACGTGTCGGGTTGATGTTCCTGTACAGAGGATCATACAATCGGTGATGTCTGATTTCCCTTGAACATCAATGGCAACAATAGCATCGCCTTTTAGATCATCAAGCTTATCAATAATAAATTCTCGTAGCGTTTTACTTTGCAAAGGTTCACCTTGATTTCATCGGATCTGTTGCATAACACAATAGGTCTTGTAAGAGGAGACTGTTCAAAATCTTTTTCGCGGTGCTCAAAAGAGAAAAAAGGGGCGAAAAAGTGCAGTTTACTCTTTGTAAAAGAGAGTAAATGAACATTTTAGGCTCGTTTTTAACGACGTATCGGCGAGCACAAGAGATTCTGAACAGGTTCTAATAAAATATATCGTAAAAAAGAGGTGATCACCATGCTCTTTTTGTATCGTTACCCTGGTGTGTCACACAATGGCTTTAGAAAGCAGCCTATTCTCTGCTATAAATAAAGAATAGACTTCTTGCAAAACCGTCGCGAGTGTTACCGACACAGCCACTGCTCAGTACAAGCGAGTACATGGGGATTGCGGGCACCACGTAACGCAGACATTTGCAGCACATAGTAGATTTTGTAAAAAGTCTAATGAAGAGATCCGATAAATGGACGTAAAAGGGCAGATTGTTATAATAGATTGATAATAAAATTAACAATGTGGGGCCTACAATGTTAGAGCAAATTTGCCAATTGGCTCGAGAGGCTGGCGCAGCGATTATGACTGTTTATCAGCATGATAAACCGCTTGATGTGGCACATAAAATTGATGATTCACCCGTTACTAACGCCGATCTCGCCGCCCATCAGATTATTAAAAAGGGTCTGGCGATATTGACGCCGAAGATCCCGTTGTTATCAGAAGAAGATCCGCCTGACTGGTCTGTACGTCAGACATGGCAGCACTATTGGTTGGTTGATCCGCTTGATGGCACGAAAGAATTTCTTGATCGTAACGGTGAATTTACGGTAAATATTGCGTTGATTAATAAGGGGGAACCGGTATTAGGCGTCGTTTACAGTCCAGTCACGGAAGCCATGTATAGCGCTGAGAATGGCAAAGCGTGGAAAGAAAAAGGTGGACAACGTTTACCTCTCCGTGTGTGCGACGCCCGTCCCCCGTTGGTGGTGATCAGTCGTTCCCACAGTGATAACGACAATGAGCTCACCGACTACCTACAACATTTAGGTGAGCATCAGACAGTCGCCGTGGGATCGTCGTTAAAATTCTGTCTGGTGGCAGAAGGGAGTGCACAGCTTTACCCACGCTTTGGGCTAACGAATATATGGGATACCGCCGCCGGTCACGCAGTCGCGGCCGCTGCCGGCGCTAAAGTGCGTGACTGGGAAGGTAAAACTTTATCCTATATCCCTCGCGAATCTTTCCTCAATCCTGGTTTTAGAGTGTCTCTGTTCTAATTTGTTGAGGTAATTTGCTTAATATAGCGGCACGATTTAATTTTGATTAGCACACAAATATGAGCCACTCCGTAAATTGACTCCTCAATATATCCGTTAAGCAATCAAAATTAAATCATGCAGCTATACCCTCTAATTCGTTGATCTATTGCAGTGCTAAATAAAATTTAAGGACATTCTATATTCTATCGCTCACGACATTTCTTTTGATGGCAATAATGCACGTTTATTTATCTGATATATATTTAACAATTCCACATTGACTTATATTAGGGCTTTGACTGACTCTTCTGTTTTTTACTGTTCTAAACTTAAAATACCTGCCCTATTTAGGAGAATTATACTCAGTAATGTATTATTTTCCTAACTTTACAATTTCTTATACTCCATTGACACTTCTTAGATAAGAAGTTGATAAAAAAATAAATTATTACAATCTTTTGTAAAAAAAAATAAAAATTCCATAATTTACCGCTCAATATCAACAATTCACCTGCCAGGGTTATAGCCAGTACAGGGTAAGAAATGTAGGATGAAAAAGTAATTTACTCACTAATAACTTCACCAACATTTATATCTATATGGCGGGCAGAAAAAGCAAAGAAAAATTTACCTATGTATAAACAGCGGCTCATCTGGGCCAAAGGAGACTATATGGTTAAGAGTAATAGTAAAAATGCCACAGAGAAAAAACCTAAATTATTTGTTGCAGAACCGCAAATACCACTTAACTTGGCGACTGGAAGATCATTATGGGATCACCTCGTGGAGCCTTTGGCAATAAAAGATCGCGAATCGCGTTATCTCTACGCTAACCCAGCCCATATCGAACTGTATAACCTCCCTGCAGAATTTAAGATTGAAGGAATGTTCGACAACGAAATACCGTTACCTATGGCAGAATTTTCCGCAAAATTCCAGACACACGATCGACTTGTTGAACAGACTATGCAACCCATCCCCGTACTTGAAACACATCTTTATGGGCGTGAAAAAAAGCTACAGGCCTATATCTTCGATAAACGCCCCTTTACTGATAGCACAGAAGGATGTATTGGGACTATTTTTTCTGGTAAAAAACTAGAAATTTGTTCTATAAATGATCATGTAAAGATGAAAATGCCCAGTTCATTGATGCTGACACAGCCCGATCAATTTTTTACCCACGAAGAATTTGAGATAATATTTTTTCTGTTACAGTTAATACCAACGACAGAAATCGCTAAAAGATTAAATCTCCCTTATCACAATATAGAAAATAACGCACGACGGATCTATCGTAAAGCCGCGGCTAGCTCCTTCGACGATTTCAAATCATTTTGTGAGGAAAAAGGATATGATTGCTATATCCCTGCCAAATTCCTGCACATTAATCATACTATTGAAAGATAGAGACATCACCTTGATGTCAGTGCTCAATGTGAGTCTCTACACATAATGACATCAACGTAGCTCCAGCTATACTGACCGTAATGGATGATATGAATTAATCTCACTGATATCACCTACAAATTTTTCGTGCACAACCGTCAAGGCGTATATTGCCCCTTGGTGGTTGCGTATGAAAAATTTTCAGTTATCAGCAAGGGTAAAAAATTTATTTTTAACCACATTCGTCATCCAATAGAAAGCACTGGCAATGATAATTGAATTGAGTGATGAAATACCATAATCAATGAATAACCCCCCCAGTGTTCCAGTAACACATGCGACGACGGCTTGCCAGCCCATGCGCGGAGTTGATGTCGGCAACGTTTGCTGTAAACGTGCGGCATCAAATAAATGACGACTGGTACGCAAAATATAATAATCGACCAGCATCACACCGGCTATAGGAGGAAAAACGACACCGATTAAAGTAAGAAAATCGATAAAATTGTCTAAAATTCCCAGAATTGATAGCGTAGTGCCCACAGTACCAAGAATGATGGTTAATTCTGTGTGACGCGACTTTTTTCCTAACACAGAATCAATAACGTTAGCGAAGGCCAAAGAGGAAGAATATAGATTAACATCATTAACTTTAACCGCCGCCAGAATAACAGAAAGCAGACCAACCCAACCGGCCGTTTGCGTCATAATGTCGACAACATCGGCGGTTTTAAGTGCATGGGCAATCAATATCGCAATACTGTTAACAACAAATTCGCCGACAATAATAGAAATAGTAATCATCCAGAACACATGCCGTCCATTTTGACAATAACGGCTAATATCCGGCGTGGTTAATGCGCCGGCAACACATCCGCCGGCGACGGCGGTGGCCGCGGCCCCCAAGGCAAGAGGAGTGCCACTGGGAAGCGTAGTCGCAAGATCAATGATGTTATAACCCGATAGCAACACTAACACAATCCAGCCTATCACAAGAAAAAATAACGGCACTGCCACCTTTGCTGTCCAGCTTAAAGCGCGGAATCCAAAGGCTACCAATGCAGTGAGGGCGACGCCTGAAATCGCTGCTGACAAACCAAAGCCCAAACGACCATCAAACGCATAATCCAAACCTTTGGCAAAAACCGAATTTTGCACACCAAACCAACCTAATAAGCTAATCGCGATAACGATCCCAATCAGGGCCGATCCGAAACGCCCAAAGCCGCACCAACGGGCTAATAAACTGGTTGACAACCCTTCACGTGCTCCTGCAAATCCAAGCCCCAGGCTAATAAATTCGAGGATTAAACTACCCAGTAAGGTAGCAAGCATCGCTTGACCAAAGGTCATCGAATTACCCAACATAGCACCCAACATAAATTGAGCCATCGCGGTCATCATACCAATACGGATTAGAACAACACTGAGAAAACTTGATCTTGCGGTCTGAGGGACAGGATTAGCGAGATAATCGTCGTGGATAGCGTTGTCTTGGTTCATTTTTCTTCCTATAGGAACTGTTGCGACCACCAATGGATAAAGAATAGACGCTACAGAAAAAAATGAAAACAATCACAACCCTATCGATGAAAACAACCGAAGTTATATGGTTAAAAAAGGAGCATAGGCCACGCAGCAAGTTTTACAAAAAGTCTGATTAATCAAGATGTATTTCATTCAAAGAGACTGGCAGAACCACATAAACCCCCGAAAATAAAGTATTTTCTTTATCATTGTTATCACCGAATAACTTAACCTTTAGCTGAACTCTGGCTTTACATCCACGTGCCAAGCGGTCAAGGTCGCCACTAATAGAACTCAGATCAGCGATTGCCTTTGGTCTGCCTGTAATCGGCTTACTGTAGCGTATATGAGAATCTGCCAGAATGATGGTTCCCCCCAGATGACGTTCACGTAACCAGAGCCAAATCAGTCCCCAGCCAGTTAAGGTTGCTAATGAGAACAGACTGCCGGCAAATAAAGTATGATGCGGATTTTGATTACCTGCTTCCGGCATCGTAGTGATAAAACGTTGCCCCGTATATTGACTGATGCGTACCCCCATTTTTTCACTCAACGGAATATTGTCATACCAGGCCTGCTGTAATTGACTACACCAATCAGGACGACACAAAATATCGTCCATCGTTGCTACCGGTTTGACCATTAAAAAATGACCTACTGGTGTTGTCTGCGGCGCGGTAATTTCGCCCTCACTGACAAAACCCAATTTGGCAAAAAATTCCACAGCATCAGCGCGGGCACTGCAAACCACACGTTTAACCCCCTCTTGGCGAGCAACTGACTCTAACGTCATTGCCACCAAGGTGCCGAGTCCCTTCGCCCGTACCGCGGGATCGACAGCCAGAAAACGGATAGATGCCTCATTATCTGCATTGATATACAGTCGTCCTATGGCAACGGGTTTACCTCGTCCATCCACCACCATTTGATGATGGGCCAAGGTGTCATAAGCATCTTTTTCTGAACCCTCTGGCTGATGGAGAGGCTTACGCAACATCTCCCAGCGAAATTGGTAATAATCTTTCAACTCCTGTTCTGTTATAGGTACACGTAGGTGATACATGAAGCTCGTCTCCCGTTAAACCATCAACAAAAAGAAAAAATTCAGGACGCGAATACGCGCCCTGAATAATCAGTGAATGAGAAAA